>DATCIH010000078.1:0-109333 GCA_036507955.1 Clostridiaceae bacterium
CTCCTCGTAAAAAATAGAATGAACCTTGCTAGGCGAAGATAAATAGCAGTCTAAAAAAGACTGCTACCTAAAGTTAGTTGACCTGGTCTTTGACCCCACACTCGCCTGCTGGAGCTTTTGCTAATAGGAATTAACCCCTGACTACTAACTCTCTCGCTAAAGTAGCGGCAGGACTTACTTCTAAGCCGCACCATGCTCACTAAACTTTGTTTAACTTACGTGGATCGTTTCGCCTGCGACTGGCATCGACTTTCAACCACAAACCTAACTTCTATATAATTATAGCTTACTTTTTGCTCCCGTCAATATGATAACTTCTTTAGCCCCAATTCTTTTTAACTCTTCAGCACATAGAAAAGCTGTTGCTCCAGTGGTTATAACATCGTCAATGAGCAAAATAGTTTTATCCTTTAAGCATATTTTTGCCTTGCATTTAAAAGATTTTGATAGATTTTCCCATCTTTCTTCTTTGCTTAGTCCTATCTGATCTTTGGACACTGATGTTTTATATATTAAACCATAAACCTTCTTGTTAAAATAGCTACCAATGTATTTAGCTAGTAACTGGCTCTGGTTATATCCCCTTTTAGCTAAGGTTTTCTCACTGATAGGTACATAAGTAATATAATCAAAATTTATACCTTCTCTTAATATGGTATCTTTCATTAAAGAACCAATTATATTACCACAGTGAAAATCTCCTTTATATTTAAGCCTAATTACTAGTTCCATCATAGAATAGGAATAATAGGCTCCACTATAATAGCTATAAACCTTTAACCCCTTTTCCACCTTAAAAGAACCCTTACATAATTTAAGTTTTGTATAACAACTCTTGCATAAGTAATCATCTTCTAAACTAGTGCCACATAAGACGCAGCATTCTTCTCCAGAATAGATAACTTCTAGTAAAGAGCTTAAAATATATTTTAAATTTCTAACAATCCCATTTCCCATGCTTTCTTATTAAATTCCCTTATAAGATTTTTTGCTTTTTCAATATGATAATTTGTGGTTCCAGTTACAAATATAACTTCTCCCATGTCATTATCTTCACTTCTTCCAACCTTTCCGCTTAAGAACACAAGCCTTTTGTAATCAAAATAAGCATCATCTGAAAAATAAACCATAATATCAATATCCTTTAAATTCATACATAATATATCTGAAAGCTTTGTAACTAGAATAGCACCTTTTCTTTGTATGAACTTGTAAACCTTTTTTTTATCTCCTTCTTCTAAAAGTAATTCCACATCTGTAAATATACTTTTATGAAAAGATGTAAGATATCTATATACATTTTTAGCCTTTACTTCGTCCGGAACATATATAATCGTGTTTCTTTTATTTTTTTTTGAATATTTCAAATATTCAAAAACAACGTAAGGTATATCCGTATTTAAATCGATTCTTGTTACAATTATTCTAGGCTCTAGTAACGGTTTTTTGCCATCTCTTACAGGGATAATTATCTCCTTATAATCAACAAATATACTTTCAATAGAATAGGTTATTATCTTACCAGTCCCCTTGCACACTTTTTCAGTAAGATATGCAATAGACGTAGAATCTTCTAGAGGCATACTATTTATATCATCATAGATTACTAAATCAAATTTAATATCTATATCTCTTGCAGCCCCAACATCTGCTATAACTAACGGCTGAACTATATCACTATTACTTATATAATGAAAATATCTTTTGAAATCTGTATAATTTTCTATAGCGCTTACTATACCCATATCGCTATCTTTCCCATTACTTATATAAAGTATTGTTTTTTCCAAGGCTGCATATTGCATTATTATATCTAAAAAAACTTCGCTAGAATTAAAGGGTGGTGATATAACATTTAAATATCTTTCTAGATTATTACCCCACTCTGCTATATTAATACTAAGCTTCCTTTTTACCTCTTCCATCATCACCAAGTAGGTCGCCTCCCATAACACCAGATATTCTAAAGCCTAAGCCAGAATATCTTTCAAATCTTTCTTTATTATTTATCATATAATTAATAGCTTTTGAAGACCCAATAAGTACAACCATCTCCTTAGCTCTTGTTATTGCAGTATAAAGCAAATTTCTGTTCATAAGTAAAGGAGGCCCCATAAATACTGGCATAATAACTACCGGGAATTCGCTACCCTGGCTCTTATGAATGGTAATTGCATAGGCTAATTCCAATTCATCAAGTAAAACATTTTCATATATTACTCTACGTTCATCATCATATATAATTGAAATAGATGAATCCTCTTTATCAACCTTTTCTATGTATCCAACATCTCCATTAAATACACCGGTCCCTTCCCTTTCAACTCTATCAGAAATTCCCATCCAAACTAAAGAATAATTATTTTTTGTCTGCATTACCTTATCCCCTTCTCTAAAAATAACATCCCTATAATGAATCTCATTTTTAGATTGTTCTTTAGGATTCAATAATTCCTGCAGCTTATTATTTAAGTTGAAAACCCCTAATATCCCCTTTCTCATAGGAGTCAGAACTTGAAGATGCTTTAGTTTATCCCATCCTTTATTAAAGGCTGGCAATCTTTTATCTATCAACTCTAATAATGTATTAAGTATTACATCACTTTGTTCACCTTTAATAAAAAAGAAATCCTTATCTCTTTCATTTAATATGGGCATTTGACCGTTATTTATCTTATGGGCATTTAAAACTATTAAGCTTTCTTTAGCCTGCCTGAAAATATCCTGAAGCTTAACAACCTTTATATATCCACTTTCAATAATATCCTTTAAAACATTTCCAGGGCCAACAGATGGAAGCTGGTCCACATCACCAACTATGATAAGTCTAGTTCCCATGGCTAAAGCCTTTAAGAGGCTATTCATAAGCATAATATCGATCATAGAAGCTTCATCTACAATTAGAACATTACATTCAAGTGGAGTTATATCCTCCCCCTGAAAGTTATCCTCTTCTCCATGATAGCCCAGTTCTAATAGTCTATGAATTGTTTTAGCTTCTCTACCTGTTGCCTCACTCATTCTTTTTGCAGCTCTTCCTGTTGGCGCTGCCATGTATACAACATAACCTGCCTTTTCATATATATAGGTTATGGCATTTATTATTGTGGTTTTACCAGTACCAGGTCCTCCAGTTATAACCTCTATTCCATTTTGAAAAGCCCCTATTATTGCTTCCTTTTGCGAAGTTGCAAATTTAATTTTTTTAATTTTTTCAAATTCTTCAACCTCTTCTTTAATGTTTACCAACATATCATCAAAGCTTGAGTTTGCTAAATAATACAAGTTTTTCGTAACCCCTAGTTCACAATAATAATAAGGCATGGTGTAAACACATTTTAGCTCATTAATTATATCAACTTTCAATTTAAGGTTAGAAGCACTATTTAATATATTTTCTTCGATTTCTTCTCTTTTAACCGATAAAATATTTATACCCTCATCTATAAGTTTGTCCATAGGCATATAGGTGTTCCCGATTGAGCAATATTCATTTATTATGTAATTTAAGCCACTTTGAATCCTGTAGGGTGAATTTTCGTCTATACCTAAGTTCCTTGCTATTTTATCTGCAGTCTTAAAGCCTATCCCTGAAATTTCCTCACATAATATATATGGATTAGCTTTAACAGTAGTAATAGAATTTTCACCATACTTTTTAAATATCTTCAAGCACTGATTTGCAGATACCTCATAGGTTTGAAGAAATACCATTATATTTTTAACTTCTCTTTGCTTACTATAAGAATTACATATAAGTGCTATTTTCTTTTCACCTATACCTTCTATTTCTTTTAGCCTTTCTATATGAAAATCTAATATCTCTAGTGTTTCTTCTCCAAAGTGCTCAACTATTTTTTTTGCAGTTACAGGGCCAATTCCAGAAATAACCCCAGAGGCAAGATATTTTTCAATGCCTACAGTAGTTAAAGGTCTTATCTCTTCACTGCTTTCAACCTTAAATTGCTTACCAAACTGGGGATGCTTTACCCAGCTTCCCTTAAGCTTAAAACCATGCCCTTGAGTTATATATGGTATTGTGCCAACAATAGTTATACTTTCATTTTTATCTTTAAATTGGGCTACCACGTAGCCATTATCATCATTTTTATATATTATACTTTCAACACTACCTTCAATTTCAGGCATATAAATTCTCCTAGAACAATTTATTTATAACTCATATTCTACCACAATATGAGATTTACAGTTACATATTTTATTATTGCCAACTTTCGTCTTTTTAATTGAAAAAGGTTTCCCTTAGGAAACCTTCTACTCTTATATTAACTTTTTAATTTTATCTACCATGTTCAATTTTTCCCAAGGTAGATCTAAATCGGTCCTACCGAAATGGCCATAGGCTGCTATCTGTTTGTATATTGGTCGTCTAAGATCCAAATCCCTTATAATTGCTGCAGGCCTTAGATCAAACACATTTTTTATTATTTCTACTATTTTATCTTCAGGAATTGTTCCCGTACCAAAGGTTTCAACATCAATTGACACTGGCATAGCAACACCTATAGCATAAGCAAGCTCAATTTCAATCTTACTTGCAAGTCCTGCTGCTACTAGATTCTTAGCTACCCATCTAGCTGCATAGGCTGCTGATCTATCTACTTTTGTTGGATCCTTTCCTGAAAAGCATCCACCGCCATGCCTTCCATATCCCCCATAGGTATCAACTATTATTTTTCTTCCTGTTAAACCAGAATCTCCTTGAGGTCCCCCTACAACAAATCTTCCTGTAGGATTTATATAATACTTTGTATTTTCATCTAGGAATTCAAGAGGTATAATCTTTTTAATAACCTGTTCAATAATATCCTTTTCGATGGTATCATGAGATACCTCTTCACTGTGCTGAGTGGATATTACAACTGCATCAATTCTTACAGGTGTATCTCCATCATATTCTACAGTTACTTGAGTCTTTCCATCTGGTCTTAAATATGATAAAGTTCCATCCTTTCTTATATCTGACAGCCTTTTAGCTAATTTATGAGCTAAAGCTATGGCAAGTGGCATAAGTTCAGGTGTTTCCTTTGTTGCATATCCAAACATCATACCTTGGTCTCCTGCCCCAATTGCTTCAATCTTATCCATCTGTCCTTTTTTTGATTCTAGAGCCTCATTAACTCCTAAAGCTATATCTGGTGATTGTTCATCAATTGTTGTAAGCACTGCACAGGTTTTATAGTCAAACCCAAAATCAGCATTTGTGTAGCCAATATCTTGAATTGTTTTTCTTACGATTTTAGGAATATCCACATAACAATTTGTAGATATCTCTCCCATAACCATAGCAACACCTGTAGTAACTATAGATTCACATGCAACCCGAGCTTGTGGGTCTTGAGCTAATATTTCATCCAAAATTGAATCAGAAATCTGATCACAAATCTTATCTGGATGTCCTTCTGTAACTGATTCTGAGGTAAATAATCTTTTCATAAAAATTCTCCTTTCGTAAAAAATAGGTCTCTTCATAAGAAGAGACCTATATCACGTCATCTCCTCTTATCTTGCAACGCGAATTGCAGGAATTGGCACCATAGTATAAATACTGGTTGCCGGGTATCATTGGGCCTTTTTTCCCTCCACCACTCTTGATAAGAGCCTACTATTAACTTAAATATATATTAACACAGGAATATTATGTAGTCAATAATTAATGAGTGCTTTCCCACTTTCGAAAATAGCAGACATTGTCATAACATCAGATGCAGGTGTGTACCTGTTCAAATTAGAACGATAAGTCATTTAACCATAAAAAAATAAAAACAGAAACAATTTAAATTGTTTCTGTTTTTATTGATGGTGGAGGAGAATGGATTCGAACCATTGAAAGCGAACTAACAGATTTACAGTCTGCCCCCTTTGGCCACTCGGGAACTCCTCCATATGGTGCTGGCAGTAAGGTTCGAACTCACGACCTGCTGATTACAAGTCAGCTGCTCTACCAACTGAGCTATGCCAGCGTATTGTTGGTTTTACTTCTAAATTTTTGGTGGGAACAACAGGGCTCGAACCTGTGACCCTCTGCTTGTAAGGCAGATGCTCTCCCAGCTGAGCTATGCTCCCTTTTAATACTAGAAGCGGTGTCGCCATCGTCGACAAGAATTAGTATACATGGATAATAAGTATATTTCAAACGCTGTGGTAGGTGCTTACAACAAACTATCCTGAGCTTGCTCCTAATACTTACCCTATGCTTCAATTTAGACATACATACGTATATGATTTTGTAAATTTTTTATAGCAGATTAAAGATATATTCATATTCTAATTAATATAATTAGTTTTCCATTCATATAAATAGCTATACCTATTTTTAATAAAGGGGTGACATTAATGGACAAAGTCAAAGCTGACTATAAAAATCCTCTTGCTTATTATGAGCTTTCACTTTTCTTAAAGAAAATAATAGATAAAGATACAATCATTATATGTATCGGTACAGATAGATGTATTGGTGATAGCCTAGGCCCTATGGTAGGATCAATACTAAAATATAAGAATTTTCCTCTGCCTGTATATGGAACAATAAACGAACCAATTCATGCGCTAAATTTAGATAAAAAACTGAATGAAATAAAATCAATATATAAAAATTTAAATGTTTTGGGTATAGATGCATGCCTAGGAGATGAAGGTAAAATTGGAGAAATACAAGCTAGGAACTATCCCATTCATCCTGGAAAGGGTGTTGGTAAAAGCCTTCCTTTAGTTGGGAATTCTTCCATAATAGGAATTGTAGATTCAAGTAATACAGAGGAACTTTTTACCAATAGAAATATTAGACTTAATCTGATTTTAGAAATGGCTAAAATTATTAGCCAAAGTATAATCCATTCCTATTATTTGTTTGACAATAATACAAATGGGGTGTAGCTGATATAATGTTACACCCTAAGATACTTGTCCAAAAAAAATTATTTATTTATTAAAGTTATATCTTCATTATTAGCTGCTAAGTCTATTTTGTCAATGTAATCTAATGCTTTGCCTGTGCCTAAAACCACACAGGAAACAGCGTCCTTAGCCACATATACAGGTACCTTCATAACACTTTGTATTATTTTATCCAGTCCGTTTAGTAGTGCACCTCCTCCAGTCATAACAATACCTTTTTCAGCTATATCCGCAGCTAATTCTGGTGGTGTTCTTTCGAGTACTGAATGAGTACATTCTATAATAGCATTAACAGGGTCTCTTAAAGCCTCTCTCATCTCTTCAGATGTCACACTAATATTTTTAGGTAATCCTGTGACCAAATCTCTACCCTTAACTTCCATGGACACTTCTCGTTCTCTCTTGAAGGCAGATCCTATATTTATTTTCAAGTCTTCAGCAGTTCTTTCTCCTATCATCAACTTGTGAGTTTTCCTGATGTACCTAATTATAGCTTCATCAAACTTATCTCCTGCTACCTTAATTGAGGCTCTAACAACTATTCCGCCTAATGAAATAACCGCTATATCTGAAGTACCTCCTCCAATGTCTATTATCATATTACCACTAGCCTTTGTTATATCAAGGTTAGCTCCTAGAGCAGCAGCAAGTGGTTCCTCTATAAGAAAAACTTTTTTAGCCCCTGCATTGCTGGCAGCATCCTTAACGGCTCTCTTTTCAACTTCTGTGGCTTCAGAGGGTATACATATGATAATCCTAGGCGCAATAATCCTTCTTCTACCGCAGGCACTCTTTATAAAGTATTTAAGCATTTTTTCAGTAATATCATAGTCAGAGATAACTCCATCCCTTAAAGGTCTAATGGCAGCAATATTTCCAGGAGTTCTTCCTATCATTTGCCTTGCTTCTTCACCTACTGCTAATATTTTATTATTGTTTCTATCTATTGCTACCACTGATGGCTCTTTCAGTATTATACCCTTACCCTTTATAAATACCAATACTGTTGCCGTTCCTAAATCTATGCCCATATCACTTCCAAAACCGAAAAACATTTGAAATCCACTCCTATTATGAAATTTGTAGTTTTTTATACAAAAATAAATTATTTTGTATTTTTTCTCTATAGTTTATTATAATAGGAATTGTATTAACCTTCAATAGTTTTATATTTCATTTTAGTAGCTCTTCCGCCTCTTATGTGACGTTCTGCTTTATTATAATCTAAAATGCCCTTTGCCTCCACAGCAATCTGAGGATTAATTCTTGGTAATCTCTCTGTCATATCTTTATGAATGGTGCTTTTGCTTACTCCAAACACTTTTGCAGTTTTTCTTATAGTTGCTTTAGAATTAATAATATAGTCTGCAACTTCAAGAACTCTTTCTTCAATGTAGTCTTTCAAATTTGTCCCTCCTTAATACCACTATAATATAGATATGCTTTTTATTTCTATACAATTACATTTTTACTTAGCCATTTCTTGTAAAAACAAGAAATGGCTAACTTCATCCACTAGTATTTTATATATTTTGCTGGATCAACATAGTTATTGTCTTTCACAACTCCGAAATGTAAATAGTTTTTACCATAATCCTCATAAGCAGCTCTTATTGTTGTTCCACCAATTTTGCCTATAATGCCGCCCTTTTTAATGCTTTGACCAACAATTACAGATACTTTTGCATCCAAATTAGCGTAAACTGTTTTTAGTCCATTTTGAGGATGTTGAATCGTTATTTGTACTCCATCCTGATCTGATTTAACTTCCTTTACAATACCATCCATAACTGCCACTACAGGTTTGCCTAAATCAGCCTTAATATCAATACCAAAGTTAGGTCTATAAGTGACACTAGCTGCACTACTTGAAGAATTCCACTTTACAGGATCCTCAGAATAGGCTCTCACCACATTACCTTCAACGGGTTTTGCAAATGTAGTATCAATAGCAGTCGCTACAGCTGCAGTTTTTGGTGGAGTGGGTGTTACTGCTGCTACATTAGTGTTATTTGTTGCGTCCTTAACCTCTAAAGCGTTCTGCACCTCCGTGGTTGGAACGTCAGCTACAATAGGGGTTTCATTTTTAGTTTGTGCTTTTGCTTGGTTTTTTGTGGATAAGCTCCCTGTTTTTGTTTTGGTTGCCAGAACTGCCGCAGTAGCAACAATACAGAGGCACACAAACAAAATTACATAGAAGCCTTCCCTCTTAAAGAAATTTGACGATTTATTGATTAGTTTTTTGTCCATTTGAACACCTCCTTTTTGTAGTTTGTCCAGAGGTTAGCAAAAAATACATATTCTATGAAAAAACCCTTCCCTATCTTTCTACTAAATATGATATTTTATGCTATTATTTGTTCATTTTCATATTCTGGTCTAATATTTCATCGTTAATTTATACACTCTCACTACCTATAAATGGGTGGTTTTCTTCCTTGCTTTAGGTGGGATAGCTTCCCCATATGAAGTCCTGTTATTCAGCTTTAGCTTAAAGATTTCACTTTAAATTTTCTTCTTTCCAATTCATTTTTGTTACATTTGTTCCTGTATAAAAATGAGATAATATTACTTTATAGCTATTTCCACTATTTGCTAAGCCATTTGCACCCCATTGGCTCATTCCTAGTCCATGACCATATCCAATACAATTTATTTGTACTTCTTTAGAATTATATTGAATAGTAAAATTTGCAGAATTAAGATTTAAAAGGCTTCTGAATAAAATTCCTGAAATCTTTATTCCCCCAATATTTATTTCTTTAACACTTCCACCTTTAGTTCTAGCTGAACTAATTTTTATCTGTGAGCTTAGTTTTGAAGCTGAAAGACTTGCTTTAGGATAGGATTCCTTTATTTTTGTAATAAAAACAGAATTACTAAATTTAATAGAGCTTTTATATTTAGGAGCTAAATTTTCTCCTGTACTATCAACGCTTTTTAAATAAGGAATATCCTTTAATAAAACTTCTAAAGCATCCTCGGTTTTCCCACTGCTTGTAGCGAAATAATATGGTTCCTTTACTAAAACACCATCATAGGTCAGTATCTCTCCAAAGGTAGCTGAAACCGCCTTTGTAACCTTGTCCCAATATTCGTTACCGCTTTTTGAAGGCCACTTTTTAAGACTCTTAGTTTTATCAAGATAGACCTGATCGTTTGTACCATCTGTAACATCTGATCCCTTTGCTTTACTGCTATTGACCCCTCCAAAGGCTTTCATATGAGCCAATGCGTAAGTCCTTGCAGCAACTGCTTGTGCCTTTAACGCTTCTACATTAAACTCAGCAGGCATTTCTGCACATACTACTCCTCTTACATATTCCTCAAGCTCTAAAGATATAGATGTGCTCTCCTTTTCCATATATACCTTAACAATCGGCTCCTCTCCCGTTACTCCATCTTTATAAAGTACACTACCAAGATTTATACTATAATCAATTGAGGGAGCTTTCTCATTTGTTGATACTTTCACCTGGTTATGTAATATTAAAAGAGGTAACCCAATCAAAAATACTACAGTGATAAACATATATAGAATACCTTTATAGCAATATATAAATACTTTTTTGTACATCTTTTCACCTCATTAGCTTAATATTTACTTATATAAACTATTAAAATAATTTATAATTTATGCCTAATACTGCAAAAATTACAAGGGAATTTTGCAGTATTTCACTACAAAAATTACAAGGGAATTTTACTGTATTATTTGATATTCAATTTTAATTCGAATATTAGGCAAAAAAAATGATGAATTTTATTTCATCATTTTTTTATAAAATAGGCGTAAAGCCACTATCCCTTTAGCTTAGTGGATGTAAGCCCTCACTATCCTTGACTCTGAATATATTTTTCAATAATTTCCTTACTTACATTTTCGATACCACAAGCAAAATAACCATCTCTTCAAAATGTACTCTCATTCCAAAATTGTTTTCATAAATAAATATGATTGTTGTTTTGTCTCCATATTCTATAAGTGGATATTTGTTTTAGAAATCTTACACTATTTGCTATGAGTCCTTGATGCATAATCCATACACAAATCCTTTCATAAACTTATAAGGCGTTAATAAAAGAGCTCTAGGAACTTTCTTAATTTCATTCAATCTTATATATGCTCCACCATTTTGAGTCCCTTTAACACTATAAATTTTTCCTTCATACTTAGCTAAATCATTAGGTTGATAGAAATATTTAACTTTTCTTATTCTTCTTTGTCCTTTTGATAGCTTCTTACCTCTATATTGATGGAGGTTTTCAGAATTTAGATTCTTATTCCTAGTTCTTCTGCCACTACTTAAATCTCCACCACTTACCTTTTCATCAGTTCTTGTATCAATATATTTAGCATCATAAAATTTCTAATATGAGAATCTTATTTGTGTTGTAAACTAGGTGCTAACCATCCTTTAGGTTTCGATTTTGTCCTATTATTCCATCTAACTTTTCTATATCTTAATCTTGAGTGTCTCATTTTTCTATAGCTTGACTTTTCGAGTAATCTTTCTTTCATACCTTGTAGTAATTTTAATTCCCCTACAATTAATTCTTTCTTTTCAGTTACAGCAGAAAATCCAATATTGTTATATCCACTATCAATTCCTAATATAATATCCTGTTTGTATCCACTACTGCCAAAAATTAGTAGTTGACCCTTATAATATCTGCATCTAAGCCCTGCAATTTTTTCTCTATATCCACATAGCCTCGATCCACATGATATATGTCATTAATGCTTGTTGTGCCTTCAGCACTTAGCGCCGCTAGTATAAGTCCCGCTCCAGCTCTGAGATCTGTTGCTTTAACCTCTGAGCCTGAAAGCCTTTCTTTTCCTTCAATTATAGCTGTTCTTCCATCTATTTTTATATTTGCTCCCATTCTTTTTAATTCAGAAACATGCATAAACCTATTTTCAAAAATAGTTTCTGAGATTATGCTTGTTCCTTTTACAACACTTAATAGACTCATCATCTGAGATTGCATATCTGTTGGAAAACCAGGATATGGCAAAGTCTTAATATCTGTAGGTCTTAACCCTGCTCTTCCGTCTACTAAAATCCCATCTTTCAGTATTTCCATCCTAACACCCATTTCTGTTAGCTTTGCGATAACAGGCTTTAGATGGCTCTCATTTGCACCCTTTATCTTAATCATGCTATTAGTTATGGCAGCAGCAACCATAAAGGTTCCTGCTTCTATCCTATCTTTTATAGGAGTATGATTAGTACCCTTTAATTCTTTAACTCCAGTAATTTTTATTGTATCTGTACCTGCTCCTTCTATTTTCCCACCCATTTTGCATAAGAAAATTGATAAGTCTTCTATCTCCGGTTCTATTGCGGCATTTTCTATAATAGTATCACCTTCTGCAAGAGTAGCTGCCATCATGATATTTTCAGTTGCACCCACGGAAGGAAAATCTAAATATATTTTGTTTCCAATCAGTTTAATCGCCTTTGCCTCTACATATCCATGACCGAAGGAGACTTGCGCCCCTAGCGCTGTGAAGCCTTTAAGATGTAAATCTATTGGTCTTGCTCCTATGTTGCATCCTCCGGGTAAAGAGATCTTAAAACCTCCAAATCTAGCAAGCATTGGGCCCGTAATGAGAAATGATGCTCTCATCTTCTGAACAAGACTGTCTTCAGGCTTAATATTTTTTAGATTTGTGTTATCTATATTAATTGTATTATTTTCTTCATATATGATTTTTGCCCCACTATCTTTTAAAACTTGACAAATTACGCAGACATCCTCAAGTACAGGAACATCATGTATTATGCATCTGCCTTCTGTTAATATACTTGCAACAATAATTGGTAAAACCGAATTTTTTGCTGCACTTATTTCTACTTCTCCCTTTAAAACCCTGCCGCCCTTTATAATAATCTTTTCCATTTTTTCTCCTCCACTTAATAAGAAATATTTATCATTGGTGTTCCAACAAAAAGATAACTTTTCTCATAAATTCCATTATTATAATTCATAACTGCAAAATTTAAATCCATCAGTTTTCCGCTATTATTTATATTATCCTTACTTCCTGTATAACATACTGTACTAAATCCATTATTTAAAGAAACAGTATCAATATTAATAACTCCCATATAATTTAAATCATCTATAATGGTGTCATTAATAACTTTGCTATTATCTTTTTTAATTTCTCCCTTTAAATAAAAATAACTATGTATATTGCTTATATTTTTTTGTTCCGCTATTATCTTGTCCATCTTCTGCTTTAAAGAATTTAATTCGTCCTGAGTACCTTTAATCATTAAATTTATCATAATATTCGTTTTAGATGCGGTACTACTTCCTTGGACATACCCAGATGCTTTATCACCTTGAAAATTTATGGAATATATATTTGTTTTTTGTTCACTTTTGGTTACAATAGTAGAATCACCTTCTGCTAATAAGTTAAATATATTATCAGTGAGTTCTTTTTCAGAGGTGCTTTTAGAAGTTTCAAAACTTGTTTGGACACCATATTCTACTATATTAGCCTTAGAGGCATAAATCATATGTGAGATAACCTGATAAATACCACTATCGCTATTTGATCTTATGCAAGTGCAGAATCCAACTAATATAATAAGTAAAAAAAGTTTTTTTAACACTTTACCCCCTACCTTTCTTTTTTAATTATTGCCACGTTAACCTGATTCTATACAGAAAAAGGGGATAAAAAAAAGCCTATACAGGCTTTTCTAAATTAAACACTATTATATTAATTTCTCTTAATTTTAATCCTAGTTAAGGCTCTAGTTAAGGATAGTTCAGCTCTTATTTCATCATTATCTAAATTACCTTTCCCAGCTAATTTTAATTCGGATCTTTTTTTTGATTCTTCAGCTCTAGTTAGATCTATTTCCTCAGGCCATTCAGCTGCTTGACACATAATACTTATAATATTACCTTCAACTTTAAGAATACCCGTGGAAGTGAAAATCTTAAGCACCTTTCCGCTAACTTCTTTAAACACAGTAATCGCTGGCCTTAAAACTGTAATCATGGCAACATGGTTTGGTAATATACCAAAGCTACCAAATTCATTTTCTGATTTTATTTCCACTACTTCGCCACTATATAGCTCTTTTTCAGGTGTTAAAATTTTTAAATTTATAGTTTCCTTCAATCACTTCACCGCCTAGTTAGCAATTTTCTTGGCTTTTTCTACAGCTTCCTCAATTACACCTACATATAAAAAGGCAGATTCAGGTAAATTATCATGCTTACCTTCAAGTATCTCTTTAAAGCTTCTTACTGTTTCCTTTACAGGAACAACTTTTCCTTTAAGGCCAGTAAATTGTTCTCCCACAGTAAAGGGCTGAGATAAAAACCTCTGTATCTTTCTTGCTCTGTTAACTATTATCTTATCTTCCTCAGATAATTCATCTATTCCTAGAATAGCTATTATATCTTGAAGCTCTGCATATCTTTCTAAAATCTTTTTAACTTTATTAGCCACGTCATAATGTTCTTCTCCAACAATTCTTGGATCTAAAATTCTTGATGAAGACTCTAAAGGATTTACTGCTGGATATATACCAAGTTCAACTATAGATCTTGATAAAACAGTTGTTGCATCAAGATGGGTAAAGGTTGCTGCTGGTGCTGGGTCAGTTAAATCGTCTGCAGGAACATATACCGCTTGAACTGAAGTAATAGAGCCTAGCTTAGTTGAGGTAATCCTCTCTTGAAGAGCTCCCATTTCAGTAGCTAGGGTTGGCTGATATCCAACCGCACTCGGTATTCTGCCTAGTAGGGCAGAAACCTCAGAGCCCGCTTGTGAAAATCTAAATATATTGTCAATAAAGAGCAAAACGTCCTGGCCTTGATCTCTAAAATACTCCGCCATTGTTAAAGCGGTTAACCCGACTCTCATTCTTGCTCCAGGAGGCTCATTCATCTGTCCAAAAACTAGGGCAGTTTTAGCAATTACGCCTGATTCTTTCATTTCGTAATATAAATCATTTCCCTCTCTTGTTCTCTCTCCAACACCACTAAACACTGATAACCCACCATGCTCTTTAGCTATATTATTGATTAACTCTTGTATAAGCACAGTCTTGCCTACTCCAGCACCTCCAAAGAGACCAATTTTACCACCTCTTTGATAAGGAGCTAAAAGATCTATAACCTTTATTCCAGTTTCAAACATTTGGGGTTCAACAGATTGTTCAGCAAAAGTTGGTGCTGCTCTATGTATCGGATACATTAATTCAGACTCAACTTTCCCTTTATTATCTATGGTTTTACCCAAGACATTAAACAATCTACCAAGAACTACATTTCCAACAGGGACCATTATAGGAGAGCCTGTATCTTTTGCAATCATACCTCTCTTAAGCCCTTCTGTAGCCTCCATAGAAATAGTTCTTACAATATCATCTCCTACATGTTGCTCAACCTCTGTTATTATTTTTTTATCTCCCATATCAATCTCAATAGCATTATATATATTAGGGAGGTTATCAGATTCAAATTTTATATCAACAACTGCTCCAATAACCTGCACTACTTTACCAATTTTTTCTGGCATGCTTACCCTCCTGTATTCCTTACTTTAGCGCTTCTGCCCCACCGACTATCTCAGATATCTCCTGAGTAATTACGCCTTGTCTAACACGGTTATACTTTAAATTTAAGGCATCTAATAAATCATTTGCATTTTTTGTTGCGCCATCCATAGCTGACATTCTAGAAGCCTGTTCACTAGATTTAGAATTAATCATATAATTCATTACCTTTTCAGTCAGATATAATGGAATCATAGAATTAAATACCTGACTAATATCTGGTTCAAACTCTATATATCTTTCATAATTCTCTTCCTCATTATACTTTAAAGGTAATATCCTTTCTTCCATAATTGTCTGTTTAAGAACTGAACCGAATTTTGTATATAATATATATACCTCTCCCACTTCACTCTTGTCATAAAGAGAAAGAATATGATTTGCAATTATTTTCCCATCTTTAAGGGCTGGTAAATCTGGCAAATCAACATATTCAGCTTCAGTTTTCAAATTCCTTTTATTAAAGAATCCTCTTCCCTTTTGCCCAACTACAATTATTAATGAGTTTTCTTTGTTTGGACCAATTAATTGCTCTGCCATATTAAGTATATTAGAATTGAACCCCCCGCAAAGTCCAGAATCAGAGGTTATTACTACATACAAAACCTTTTTGCTTCCGTTCCCTTGCTTATAAGTACTAGGACCTGCAAAGCTATTAACAATATCCTCCATTGTTTCATCAAAACTAAGAGTATATTTTGTGTTTATACCAAGTCTTACTCTGGATTTACGAAGTTTAGCAGTGGCAACAAGTCCCATTGCCCTGGTTATTTTTTTAGTATTAGTTATAGACTTGATTCTTCTTTTTATTATAAGAAGTCCTGCGCCTGCCATACCTTACCTCCTACAAATAAATTAATTATTCTTCTTTAAATATCTTTTTAAATTCAAGTACTGCCTCAGTCAAATTCTTTTTAATTTCATCTGTAAGAACCTTACCTTCTCTTATAGCCTCACCAATATCTCTATGATGGGTATCCATAAATATGTAAAACTCCTTTTCAAATCTTATAATACTTGATACTGCAATATCAGATAAGTAGTCATCAACTCCAACAAATAGCATCATTACCTGCTTTTCCACAGGAACTGGGCTATATTGATCTTGCTTTAATATCTCATAGAGCCTTTTGCCCTTTTCAAGTCTTCTTTTAGCATCCTTATCAAGATCTGATCCAAACTGGGCAAAAGCTGCCAATTCTCGGTACTGTGCCAAATCTAATCTTAGAGATCCTGAAATTTGTTTCATAGCTTTAATTTGAGCATTTCCACCAACTCTAGATACAGAAATACCTGCATTTACAGCGGGCCTTTGTCCTGCTAAGAATAGTTCTGCTTCAAGAAAAATTTGTCCATCAGTTATAGAAATAACGTTTGTAGGTATATAGGCTGTTACATCCCCAGCTAGGGTCTCAATTATTGGGAGTGCAGTTATAGATCCCCCTCCAAGTTTATCAGATAGCCTTACAGCCCTTTCTAATAATCTTGAATGAATATAAAATACATCTCCTGGATAAGCCTCTCTACCTGGCGGTCTCCTAAGTAATAATGCCATAGTTCTATAGGCTATTGCATGCTTAGATAAATCATCATATATGATAAGTACATCCTTACCCTGGTACATAAAATATTCGCCCATAGTACAACCTGCATATGGTGCTATAAATTGAAGGGGTGCAGATTCAGATGCAGAAGAGGTTACAATTATTGTGTAATCCATTGCTCCCATCTCTGTTAATGAATTGTAAATATGAGCAACAGTGGACTGCTTTTGTCCTATAGCTACATATATGCATATTACATCTTTACCCTTTTGATTAAGGATAGTATCAATTGCTAGAGCTGTTTTTCCAGTTTGTCTGTCTCCAATTATAAGTTCTCTTTGCCCTCTACCAATTGGTATCATAGAGTCAATAGCCTTTATCCCTGTTTGAAGAGGTATATTAACTGTTTGCCTATCGATAACTCCAGAAGCTACAACCTCTATAGGTCTTGTTTCCTGCGTCACAATTGGGCCTTTATCATCTATTGGCTGACCTAGTGAATTTACAACTCTGCCTATCATGGCATCACCTACTGGTACCTCAACAACATTTCCTGTTCTTTTTACTATGTCTCCTTCCTTTATTCCTTTCTCGGAGCCTAATAAAACGCAGCCAACATTGTCTTGTTCAAGGTTTAATGCCATTCCATAAACCTGATTTGGAAATTCCAGAAGTTCACCTTCCATACAATCGTCTAAACCATATACTCTGGCTATGCCATCACCAATCTGTATTATCGTCCCAGAATCTACAGTTTCAATTTTTTTCTCATACTTTTCTATTTCCTTCTTAATTATTGAAGTAATTTCTTCAGGTCTTATATTCATTTACTCACCTCTATTCTCTCTTAAGCATTAATCTTTTCATTTCTGTAAGTTTTGACTTTACAGTTCCATCGATGATATCATCACCAACTCTCACAAATACACCTCCAAGTATGCTTTCATCAAGCTCCTCATCTAGAAGTATTTTCTTATTGTACATATTAGATAATTTAGATTTTAATAATATTCTTTCTTCATCCTGAAGAGGAATCACTGTTTTCACTTTAGCAACAACAGTATTTTCCTTTTCCAACTTGATCAGCTTCATAGATTTTATAATTCCAGCAAGACCAGTTACCCTATCCTTTTCGATTAAAACTAATAAGAAGGATAAAGTATCCTCACTGATTCTCCCTTTAAAAATAGTATTAAAAATTCCTATTTTATTGGAGGTGCTTATTTGGGGCTGACTTACTACCAGCTGAAAATTCGAATCAGAACTTAGAATATCCATAACCTGGGAAAGTTCAGATATATATTCTTCTACCTTGTTTTTACCCTCTGCTACCTCATAGATTGCACGAGCATATCTTCTTTCCAGATACTCATACATATTAAACCCCTACCTTAACTAGAAAATCTTTTATTAACTTTCTATGATTCTCTTCATCAATTGTCCCTTCCAGAGCTTTAATAGAGAGCATTACAGCTAAATCCACTGCTTCTTTTCTTAGTTCATCCTTAGCTTTTTCCTTTTCCCTGTTTATATCCATTTTGGCTCTCTCTAATAGAAGCTGAGCCTCATTTTTTGTTTGAGAAATAATATCCGCAGACATTTTTTCTGCATTATGTTTATATTCTTCTAAAATAAGCTTCCCATTTTCTTTTGCATTTTTTACATGGGCTTCATTTTCAAGTCTAAGTACTTCAGCTTTCTTTTGATTTTCTTCCGTATCTTTTAATCTGTCGATTATTTCTGATTGTCTTTTAGATATTACATTATTAATTGGTTTATAAAAACGAAATCTAAAAATCAAAAAGAAAATACCAAAGTTTATCATTGATGCTATAACTACAGATAATTCTATTTTCATATTACATAAAGCCCCCCCTTCAGGGTGTAGTTTTTATAAAATAGTGTTAAATTTTCCCTAGTAATAAAAATGCTATTAAAACACCATATACGGCAGTAGCCTCTGCAAAAGCGTTACCAATAAGTAATGCTGTCGTGATTTTGCCACTTGCTTCTGGTTGACGAGCTATACTTTCAACAGCTTTACCGGTAGCTGCACCTGTCGAAAACCCTGCTGCCATACCTACTAAAACTGCTATAGCTGCTGCTATTGCTATTAAACCTGATCCTAATGTCATAATAATATTCCTCCTTGATAATAAATTTATTATAACCAGTTGAAGTTATTTTTAATACATCTTCTGGCTGATAAGCATTAATGTTCTGCAATAATTTTTATATTTACCATTGTAAGCATTGTAAATACTACCATTTGTATTCCCCCATCAAAGACATCAAAATATGCATGTAAAGGTAACGGAATGCCTAATGTGAGAATCGGACTTATGCTTCCTAAGCCGGTATAAACCATCCCCATAATTATTGCTGCAGCTGTCATATTACCAAATAAACGAAGACCTAAAGATACTGGTAATAAAACTCTTTCAAGCATATTCATTGGAAGCATAAAAGGAAGAGGTCTTAAATAGCCCACAAAATAATGTACCCCTCCTATTTTTGATATAGTATAAGCCTGAACCATAATAAAGGTTGTTAAAGCCATACCTAATGAGATACTATAATCTGATGTAGCAGGTGGAATTCCTACTAGGCCTGTCAAATTCATAATCAATAAAAATGTTCCAAGTGCCCCAACATATGGTATAAGAGACTTATGCTCTTCACCTATTGTGTCGGTTACTATGTTGTTAAGAGTCCCAATTAAAGTCTCTAACACAGTTTGGCGTTTACCTGGAATTCTTTTAAGGTTTCTGGTAAGAAACATTGCTGCTATTGCAAAAATCAATATTATGACCCATTGAGTAATTATACTATCTGTTATAACTAAATTAAATCCGCCTATTAAATGCTGATATACAATTGGTGAGGTTCCCAAAATATCACTTCCTTTCTAATAAAATGTTATTGATAACTGCATATAATATAAAAGATATAAAGTGGGAACAAAATCCTAATAAATAGTATAGGCAACCCATTGGGAAATCTTTATATATTAACAATCCTACATAGGCTATCAAAATTATTTTACAGCAAGTGAGGATTGAACTGATAGGCATAGCTACCAACTTTTTTAAAGAGGTAACGAAATTAATTATTACTCCGTTTAATAAAAAATTAACTAAAGCAACAAAAAGGCCTAAAAAAAAGAATATTGGAGATGATTTCAATAACGAGCTAATAAATAGTCCAATTAAAATTCCAATAAAAACATCATAAAAAAAAATCGATTTTAATGCACTTTGCATTTCTTTCTTCATATTACAATCACTATCTCCAGACTTGATAACTGATAACTAATTATATAACTGAATATTTCATAAAGGAAATGAGAATATTGGTCAATTTTGTCTATTATAAGCCTCATTTAACGATTACGCTTGAATAAATGTCAATTATATACTCCATTCTTATTATTAATCTGTTTTCGTCAATAAATCATTTAATTAAAATATAATTAATGCTTTACTAATAATAAAAATAATTGTTAACCTTTACATTGTAAATAATTTTATATAACATAAAATGGACAAGTCTTTAAGACCTGTCCATTAATTCATAGGTTATTATCTTTTAACTAATAATGCTGTACCCATGCCACCACCGATACATAAAGTAGCTAATCCTTTTTTTGCATCTCTTTTTTTCATCTCATGTAATAAAGTAACAAGTATTCTAGCTCCTGATGCACCTACTGGATGACCTATTGCTATTGCCCCACCGTTTACATTAACTTTTTCTGCAGGGAATTTAAGATCTCTAGAAACTGCAATACTTTGAGCCGCAAAAGCTTCATTTGCTTCTATTAAATCTAAATCATCAATAGTCCAGTTAGCAAGTTCTAATGCTTTCTTTGTTGCATGGAAAGGTCCATAACCCATAATTGATGGATCTAAGCCTTTTTGTCCATAGGAAACTATAGTTGCAAGTGGAGTGATTCCTAATTCTTCAGCTTTTTCCTTGCTCATTATAACAAAGGCTGCCGCTCCATCATTTAAGCCAGATGCATTTGCAGCCGTAACTGTTCCATCCTTTTTAAATGATGGTTTTAATTTACTTGTCTTTTCCAAAGTAGCTCCGAATCTAACAAATTCATCCTTATCAAATACTATTGGATCACCTTTTCTTTGAGGGATAACCACTGGTATGATTTCATCGTCAAATCTACCTGCTTTCATAGCAGCTTCAGCTTTATTCTGTGATGCAACTGCAAAAGCATCCTGTTCTTCTCTTGTGATGCCCCATTGCTGCGCTATATTTTCTGCAGTAATACCCATATGGTAATCATTAAAAACATCCCATAAACTATCAGTTATCATCTCATCTACAAGTTGCCCATTTCCCATTCTTTGTCCCCATCTTGCATCATTCAATAAGTAGGGAGCTCTTGACATGTTCTCCATTCCCCCTGCAACTATAACTTCAGCATCTCCAGCTTTTATTATCTGGCAAGCTAAAGCAACAGCCCTAAGTCCAGAACCGCAAACCTTATTGATGGTCATAGCTGGAACTTCAACAGGTAACCCTGCTTTTATTACAGACTGTCTTGCAGGATTTTGTCCAAGACCAGCTTGTAATACATTTCCCATTATAACTTCATCAACTAATTCTCCATTAACATTTGCTCTTTTAAGTGCTTCTTTAATTACTAATGCTCCTAAATCTACTGCAGGTATGCCCTTTAAACTACCACCAAAAGATCCTACTGCAGTTCTAACTGCACTTGCAATGACAACTTCTATCATAAAATAACCTCCAAGATTTATATTCTTTTCAGTTTTATTATACCCATATCTTTTTGTATTATCAATATGTTTTGTTAAAAAAAACACAATCTTTTTTATTAAGACATAAATCTATGGATATATCATATTTTAGAGATATTCTTCAATTTTTCCCTCTTTTAAATTAAAATAATGTAGGATTTGATCTGTAATCCTTTTTGAAGCTTTTCCATCTCCATAAGGATTAATTGCCATACTCATATATTTATACAGCTTTTCATCTTTTAATAGCCTATTTCCATTTTCCACCATTACTGCCCTGTCCGTGCCTACTAACTTAACCGCTCCAGCCTTAACAGCCTCAGGCCTTTCAGTAACATCCCTAAATATTAAAGCAGGCTTACCAAGGTGGGGAGCTTCTTCCTGAAAGCCTCCTGAATCAGTCATAAGCATATAGCATTTATTCATTAGATTATGAGTTTCTTTTGTGCTTAAAGGTGGTAATAAATGTATCCCCTTAATTCCCTTTAAATATCCATATACTGTGTCACTTACAACTGGGTTTGGGTGAACTAAAAATACTATTTCACAATTGGAATTTTCCTCTTTAATCTCTTTTAAAGCCAAACAAATATTTTCAATACCCTCCCCCCAGTTTTCTCTTCTGTGGGCAGTAACCATTATAATTTTTTTCCTGTAATCTATTTTATTTAGCTCTTCATTTTCAAAAATATAATTTTTTTCAACGGTATAGTTCATAGCATCAATAACTGTATTGCCAGTAACAAAAATATTTTTTCTGTCTACCCCTTCCCTTAAGAGATTATTCATAGCTTCTGGTGTAGGTGCAAAATGTAAATCTGCAATAGCTCCCGTTAATTTTCTATTCATCTCTTCTGGGTAAGGAAAATACTTATCAAAGGATCTTAAGCCAGCTTCCACATGACCTACCTTTATTTGTTTATAATAAGCTGCTAAGGAAGCCGCAAAAGTAGTAGTGGTATCTCCATGAACTAATACTATGTCCGGTTTCTCAGTTTCAAATACCTTCTCTAATCCCCGGAGTACTCTTGTAGTGATACCAGTTAAGCTTTGCTTGGTCTTCATTATATCAAGATCGTAAGAAGGCTCGATTTTAAAAAGCTGTAGAACCTGATCTAGCATCTCCCTGTGTTGAGCTGTAATACATACTTTAACTTCAATCTCATCTCTACTTTGAAGTTCCCTTACTAAGGGAGCCATTTTTATACCTTCTGGTCTTGTACCAAAAATTGGTACAACTTTTAATTTGTTCAATTCTTTCCTCCTAATGATGCTATCCTTCATTCTCTTTGAAAATTCCATATTTCCAAGCGATAACAATAAAAGCGATAACAACTATACCTAATAATATATATGAAGCTTTATCACTTAACTTAATTGCAATTATAGCAAATACCCCTAAGACAGCACTTATTCCATACATAACAAGCACTGCTTGCTTTTGGGATAGTCCTTTATCTAGAAGTCTGTGATGAAAATGTCCTCTATCACCCTTAAGAATTGGCATTCCATTAACCTTTCTTCTTATCATAGCAGCTAGGGTATCATATATAGGAAGCCCCATTGCTAGTATAGGAAATGCTATTGCAAAGGCTGCTGTTGACTTAGTAGCTCCTTCCATAGAAATTGCTGCAAGTAAAAAACCTAATAACTGAGATCCGGTATCTCCCATAAATATAGAAGCTGGGTTGAAGTTGAAGGGTAGAAATCCGGCCACTGCACCAATAAATATTGCTGATAACAAATAAGCCTCTGTTCTACTATTCATTGCAGCTGCTACCAGTATGGTAATTGCAGATATTAAAGTAATTCCAGCTGCAAGTCCATCTAATCCATCGATAAGGTTTATAGCATTAGTTATACCTACTATCCACAATATAGATATAGGTATGGATAATATTCCAATACTAATCATAGGATTCACACTATTAAAAGGATTTGTTAGGTATACAATTTGAACATTAGTTATAACTAACCCTAAAGCCGCTGAGAATTGAAACAAAAGCTTCTGCCACGGCTTTATATCAAATTTATCGTCTAATATGCCACCAATTACAATTATAGATGCTCCTATTATTATTCCAATCTCTTCCTTAGTTAGTGATCCACTTTTTAAAATAACTACTAAAATAAAGGCTATGTATATAGATAATCCTCCTAATAGGGGTATAGGTTTATTATGTATCCTTCTTTCATCTTTAGGTATATCCATTATATTAAAATAGATTGCTATCTTTTTAACTATTGGTGTCAGTGAAAAAGATATAAAAGCTGCAAACGCAACTAAAATAAATATGTTATTCATTAAAACCATCCTTTAATGTGTTTCTAAAACATGAGAATATGTTTTCTAGAAACTAATATGAAGATTTATCACCTAAAGAATCATCTTCTTCAATCCATTTTTCTACATATATTGCCCTATATGCTGTTTTTGAATCACGAATGATTACTTTCTCGACTCCTGAATTAATTATCAATCTTTTACACATAGTGCAGGAATTAGCGTTTAAAACATATTCTAAAGTTTTAGCATCCTTACCCACCAGATAAAGTACTGCCCCTATCATGTCCTTTCTGGATGCACTAATTATAGCATTAGCTTCACTATGGACTGATCTACAAATCTCATATTGAGTGCCTCTTGGTACATTTAGTTCTTCTCTTCTACAATAACCCAAGTCAGAGCAATTTTTTCTACCTCTTGGAGCTCCCGAATATCCTGAAGAAACTATTTCATCATTGTTCACAATAATTGTTCCATAATTTCTTCTAAGACAAGTACCCCTTTCCATGACTGTTTCAGCAATGTCTAAGTAGTAATTATTCTTATCAATTCTATCCATTTTATCACCTACTTTAAAAATATGTTATAAAGACTTTTCGGAACAAAATAAATTATAACTATAATTTATTTTGTTCCGAAAAGTCTATCTCCTGCGTCACCTAAACCAGGTACTATATAGCCGACTTCATTAAGTTTCTCATCCACGGCAGCAATATAAATATCCACATCTGGATGAGCAGCTTGAACAGCTTTAATTCCCTCAGGAGCTCCAATTAAACACATAAGGCGTATATTTTTAGCTCCTCTTTTTTTAAGTAAATCTATTGCATCAATAGCAGAACCACCAGTTGCTAGCATTGGGTCTGTTACAATAACATCCCTTTCGCCGATATCTTGTGGAAGCTTGCAGAAATATTCAACAGGTTTAAGAGTTTTTTCATCTCTATATAGTCCAATATGTCCAACCTTAGCTGCAGGAATTAGTTTAAGCATACCATCCACCATTCCAAGCCCTGCTCGTAGTATAGGGACAATAGCCATTTTCTTGCCAAATAAAGCTTTACAAGTTGTTTTACATATAGGTGTTTCAATTTCTACATCTTCTAGGGGTAAATCCCTTGTTACCTCATAAGCCATTAGCATTGCTACCTCTTCAACAAGCTCTCTAAAGTCCTTTGAACCCGTTCTTTTATCTCTAATTAGAGATAATTTATGAAGAATCAATGGATGTGAAATTACTGTTACCTTACTCATTTATTTTTTCCCCCCGTTTTTTTTCTATTTCACTTATTTTGTTTATCCGTTTTATATGTCTTTCTTCTTCTGAAAACTTTGTATTTAAGAATATATCTACAATGTCCATTGCAAGACCTGGCCCAATAACCCTTTCTCCAAGAGTTAAAATATTAGCATCATTGTGTTCCCTGCACGCACGAGCACTAAACGTGTCATGGCAGAGGGCCGCTCTAATGCCACTAATTTTATTGGCTGCAATTCCTATGCCAATACCTGTTCCACATATAAGAATACCAAAATCAAATTTGCCACTAGTTACAGCATTGCTTACAACTTCTGCATAATCAGCATAATCACAGGATGCTTCACTATAGGTACCATAATCTTGAAACTCTATACCTTTACCATTTAAAAATTTATTTACCTCTTTTTTAAGCTTAAAACCACCATGATCAGAACCAATTGCTACTTTCATCTTATCACTCTCCATATTTTATTACAAAGTAATCTTTGACGCAATGTTATTGGTTTTTGGGTTACTACAAAAAAGAAGATATGTATTTGTTTTTACCCTTATCTTTCCTGAAGCTTATCTAATAATAATTCTATACTTTCTTTTAGTAGTTTGTAGGTATCTTTGTAAATAGACTCATTTCCACCATAAGGGTCTATTATATCCCCATTTTTACCTACATACTCATTTAAGGTAAAAACTTTATCACTATAGGTGGGATATTTATCTATTATTATACCTTTAATACCCTTTGTCATAGTCAATATTAAATCAGAAGCTTCCAAAGTGTGTGAATACAACTGTATTGCAGCTCTCCCACTTATATCTACACCAACATAGTGCTTAAGCGCTGAAACTGCATTCTTTGATATTAGACTATGGGGTGCTATAGCAATGCCGGCAGAAGCCGCACTTGATTCAGTATCCTTGTTAAATCTGTTAAAGATAGCCTCTGCCATACAACTCCTGCAGGTGTTTCCTGTACAACAAAATAGTACTTTCATAGCTTCCTCCAAATTTATACCTTAATGATATTATAGCCTGAGCTTTTTTTTAGCCTATTCATTACAGCGAGTCCTATCCCCTTTTCTTCAAAACTTTCTGATAGGATAATTTCTACACCCTTTCCATCCATCCATCGTAAGGTTTCAAATATATTATGGGCAATCGTCGAAATATCCTTCCTACTTCCAATAGATTTTACAATACCATGTGGATAAGAATTAAAGGTTTCATCCGTTGCTAAGATGCCTATTTTTTTACTATAAAATTTTTCACTTCTATAATTCTGCACTATTTCATTGATTTTTGCAACAGTTTTTTCAAGATCTCCTGTGACTATCTTCACTTGTGCCTTAGGTGCATAATGTCGATATCTCATACCTGGTGCCTTTGGCCTCATAGTTTTATCTTCCATATTCAACACACTAGGGTCCATATAAACATCTTCAAGGTATTCTTTAAGCATCTCTAAGGTTATTCCACCCGGCCTTAGTATACAAGGAGGATTAACACTACAATCTAATATGGTAGATTCTATTCCCACCTCACTACTACCCCCACCAATTATCATGTCTACCTTTCCTTTTAAATCTTCAATACAAATATTAACATTTGTAGGACTTGGTCTTCCTGATATGTTTGCAGAAGGAGCTGCTATGGGTACCCCAGAATATTTTATTAATTCCCTTGCAATTAAATTAGAAGGCATCCTAATACCAATGGTTTCAAGTCCTCCGCTGGTCATATTAGGTATTATATTCTTTTTTTTAAAAATCATTGTAAAAGGTCCAGGCCAGAATTTTTTCATAAGAGTATACGCATATTCTGGAATTTCATAAGCATATTCCTCTATATTATAACTAGCAATATGTATAATTAGTGGATTATCCTGAGGGCGGCCTTTAGCTTCAAATATCTTAAAAACAGCTTTTTCATCAAGAGCATTAGCCCCTAAGCCATAAACTGTTTCTGTAGGGAAAGCAACTATTCCGCCCCTTTTTATAATACTAGCAGCTTCCATTATTATTTTTATATCCGGATTTTCATCTTTTAAAAGTCTTATTATTGTATCCAATTAAACACCTCATCTATAGTATTGCTATTATCACTAATCCAAAACCAATTCCAATTAAAAAGGAAAAGACATTCAAAAATCTATTTTTACTTAATCTAAAGCTTTCTGGGAGCATTTCCATTAAAGCAACAAAACACATAATTCCTGCTGCTATGGCAGAAGCTATAGCTGTATATTTATCTGATATTCCTCCCATATAAACTCCTATAAATGTACCAATGGTAGTTGGAAGCACCGTAATAAAGACAAATAGCATTATTTTAATATTGGTAAGCTTTGAAGATAATAGTGGTGCTACTACAGCAAGGCCTTCTGGTATATCATGAATTGCAATAAGGATGCTCATCTCTATACCTAAAGTGCTGCCTTGAGCAAACCCTGCCCCCATGAGTATGCCTTCCGGAAAATTATGTAGCATTATTCCTATAGCTGCCATGAAGGCTACCTTCATTGAGGAATTTGCAGAATAGGAAGGAAATTTAATCAATTTATCTAAGATTGACATAATTCCGATAGCTAAGAATGAAAACAAAATACAGCTAACCAAATTCCACCTAATGATAGCTTCTGGAACTAATTCAAATAAGGCTATGGTCACCATTAAGCCAGCTGAAAAGCCCAATAGTCCAGCAATCACTTCTTTACTTGGATTCTTTAAAAAAATAGCCAAAGATGCACCAAGTAAAGTGCCGAAAAGAGAAAGGATACTTCCAAATAAAAGGGTCAAAATCATATAGCTTGTCATATAAATTCCTTTTAAATTTTTATCCTTACAAGTCTATTCCTTTTATTTTAGTTTATTCCCTTTAAAGCTTTTATAGCTTTTAATTCTTTCTATTGCCTCATTGGTAAAAGTCGCCGAAACGCAACTGGTGTATATTGTAAAAAGAAGCTCATATTTGGTGTAGCCACCCTTTTTTATAATATAATAATATTCTTCTTTACCTAAACTCTTAACCTTTAAACAATGTTCAGATAGAGCTTTATACCTCTCAATAAAGCTAAGATCCACCAACTTAAGCTTCCTTCCATGAAACCTTGAAGAAGTTAAAATAACAATTTCAAAATCATTATGGACAACTTCAGTATGAACAACTACTACCTTATCACAAAATATGGTTGTGTATTCGGAAAATAGCCCCATTTTTAATTTCAATTTGTACTTTTGGTATGAAAATATTAGTAGTTCCTGGTGAAGCCTTGTTACTACCACCAATATAACTAAAACTTCAAGAATACCTAAAAACATTAAGAAAAAAATGTTAGATTTATTTGATTCATATAAAGTAACAGGAAGAATAAAAAAAACAAAGCTCATAAAAATCAAAAAATTCCAAAGAGAATTGTTTTGCTTTTTAATTGCTTTGCTAATATCCATCTTTACACCTCGAATTTTTTAATCGATAGCTCCTAAAGTTTTTAGCTTTTCAGCATGATCCGCAGTAATCAAACTATCAATCATATCATCTATATCCCCATCCATAAAAGAATCTATTCTATTTAGAGAAAGACCTATCCGATGGTCAGTAATCCTTCCTTGTGGGAAATTGTAAGTTCTAATTCTTTCGCTTCTGTCACCGGTGCCTACCTGACTTTTTCTGTCCTCAGCTATTCCGGAGTCTCTCTCATTCTGAAGTTTTTCAAAAATCCTAGATCTTAATACCTTCATTCCTTTTTCTTTGTTTTTAAGCTGTGACTTTTCATCCTGGCAGGATACAACAAGCCCCGTTGGTAGATGAGTTATTCTGACAGCTGAATCAGTGGTATTTACACATTGTCCCCCATGACCGGATGCCCTAAAAACATCAATTCTTATATCCTTTGCGTCTATCACTAAATCAACATCCTCTACCTCTGGTAGCACTGCCACCGTTGCAGTCGAGGTGTGAATTCTACCACTAGACTCTGTATCTGGCACTCTTTGAACTCTATGCACACCACTTTCATATTTAAGCTTACTATAGGTTTTTTCTCCTTTTACCATGAAAACAACCTCTTTAAAGCCTCCAATATCTGTCTCATTTATACTCATGAGTTCTACCTTCCATCTCTTTCTCTCAGCATATCTTGTATACATTCTGAAAAGATTCGATGCAAATAGAGCTGCCTCTTCGCCTCCCGCTCCCGCTCTAATTTCAATAAAAACATTTTTATCATCATTAGGATCCTTAGGAAGCATAAGTAACTTAAGATTTTCTTCACAAACCTCTTTCTTTTCTAAAAGCTCTTTTATTTCCTCTTCAACCATCTCTTTCAAATCTTTATCTATTTTATCATTTAGCATTTCTTTATCATTTTCCAGATCAGACGTAACTTTCTTATATTGACGAAAGTATATAATAACTTCCTCCAAATCTGATTGTTCCTTGCAAAGTCTTTGCCATTCCTTTTGATCCGTCATAACTGATGGATCGCTAATTTTTATAGATAATTCTTCGAATTTGTTCTCTATAAAATTAAGTCTTTCAAACATATATCTCACTCCGTAATCTTATTTTAAATAACATTTCTTATTTAATTTATAGTATTATTTGTGCTTCGCTACTTAAAACCAAAAACAGCCCTATCCATCTTAGATAAATCTTTAACACAATATATTCCTTTATAGCCATACTTAATCATAATACTTTTAACCTCTTCATATTGATCATAGCCTATTTCAAACGCTAACATTCCACCATCAACTAATATTTTATTGCTTTGCTTTGTTATAGCTTCATAAAAGAGAAGTCCATTATCCCCTCCACATAAAGCTATATACGGTTCATACCGCTTAACATCTTCCATTAGTCCTTCTATATCCTTAGTTTTTATATAAGGGGGATTAGATATAATAGCGTCAAACTTACACCCTTTTGATATAGGAAGCTCTAGTAAATCTGATTCCTCAGCTGTAATTCTACTCTCTAAGCCATTACTTATAATATTTTTGTTTGCAACACCAATAGCCTTTTCTGATATATCATATAAACTAACATTAGTTTCAGATAAAGAGCCAATAGAAATTCCTATAGCTCCACTACCAGTGCATAAATCGCATATATATTTATATTTATTAGCTTTTATAAGCTTTAATGTTTCCTCCACTAAGGTTTCTGTATCAGGTCTAGGAATAAGTACCCCCTCAGATACATATAGCTGGATTCCCATAAACTCAGTGGTACCTGTAATATATTTAACAGGCATCTTTTGTCTTCTTAATTCCAGGAAGTAAAAAAAATCTTTTTCTTCCTTAGGTTCTAATATATTTTCCATACTTAGTAATATAGCTAACCTATCTTTACTTAGAACTTTACCTAAGATAAGCTGACAATCTAATATATAGCTATCTATTCCCGATTTTTTTAATATATCATAGCCTGCTCTTAATAGGTCTTTAACCTTCAAGGTTAACCACTGATTTTTCTATTCCTTCAGCTGCTTCTAGGGCAGCAATAGCAACCTCTAGTTGAGCATCATCTGGTTCTTGTGTAGTTAGCTTTTGCAAAGCCAGCCCAGGATAAGCTAGAATTTTAGCAAAGGTACTGTCACTTTTTCCCATCCATCTTATCAGTTCATAGGTAATACCGGAAATAATTGGAAGTAACAAAACTCTACTTATTATCCTCTCCAGTAATGAGTTCCAACCGGTAAAGGAAAATAATATTATACTTATTATCATCACTAGAAACAGAAAATTAGTGCCGCATCTGGGATGAAATCTTTTAAATTTTCTTGCATTTTCGGGAGTTAATTCTTGTTCATTTTCATAGCAAAATACAGTTTTATGTTCCGCCCCATGATATTGAAACACCCTATGAATATCTTTAAGCTTTCCAACTAAATATATGTAGGTAATAAATATCATTACCCTTATTACGCCTTCAATTATATTAAGTATTATGCTCCTATTATTAGATATAAATCCTTTAAACACGTTTGCCACAAATGTAGGAAATATAAAAAATATACCTACAGATAAAGCTAAAGAAATAATCAAAGAAAAACCCATTGTCACATCATTACTCTTGTCTTTAAATATTCTTTTAAATAGTTTTTCAAAGCTAGTTTCTTCTTCCTCTTCTTCAAAAAAAGATGCAGAATAATTTAAAGACTTAATTCCTTCAACAAGAGAATCAATTAAAGAAGCAAATCCTCTAATAATGGGGACACTAAGAATTTTATAACGCTTTGAAATTGGAAGAGTATCTTCTTTTTTAACAACAATATTACCATCTTCACATCTAACAGCTATTGCTAACCCCTTAGAGCCTCTCATCATAACCCCTTCTATAACAGCCTGACCGCCAACAGAACAATTCTTTCTCATATCTTTCACCTCTTTTTAAACTCATTATATCATTCTAACAGAAATTATGTTTTTAATAAAGATTTTTTTCCATTAAGCTCTAAAGATTGACGAAAGTTTTATTTTCATGCTATAATTTATAAGTTAAAAGTTTAATATAAATTGAAAGAGGTGAACTCAATGAGAGAAGGCATACATCCAGATTACCATCATGATGCAGTAGTCAAGTGTGCATGTGGAAATACTTTTACTACAGGTTCCGTGAAAGCAGAACTAAAAGTGGAAATATGCTCTAAATGCCACCCATTCTTCACTGGTAAGCAGAAGATTATTGATACTGGCGGAAGAGTCGAAAGATTTAGAAGAAAGTTCAATTTACCTACCGAAGCAGAAGAAGAATAAAATAAAGAATAAAAAATACAAGCCTAGGCTTGTATTTTTTTTACAAAATTATAAGCTACATCATCACTTCTAATTTTGTTTTTATAAAATAGCAACACTTCTCCTACCATCAGAGATGTTTAATCACTATCCGTAGTGTTCAAGACTAGAGAAGTATCTTGAAGTACCTATATATTCTTACATAACGTAGTCAGTTAAGACTTAAGCTATTCAACCGACTTGTACTATCTACAAGCCACTACTCTTTAGAGTAGTTGGTAGTTGACATCTTATCTTTCATAATTAGTTCTATAAAATCATCGTTAGTTTTTGTTTTAGATAAAAGATTTATTAATTTTTCAGTAACACCTTGAGTGTTATTTTCATTGTATAGGAGTTTTCTTATCATAAAAGCTGCTTCATATTCCTTTTCTGAAAGAAGTAAATCTTCCCTTCTTGTTCCAGACTTATAAATATCTATTGCAGGAAAAATTCTTCTTTCTTGAAGCTTTCTGTCAAGATGAACCTCCATATTTCCTGTTCCTTTAAATTCTTCAAAAATCATATCATCCATTCTGCTTCCTGTTTCAATTAGAGCAGTTGCTAAAATGGTAAGACTTCCGCCTTCTTCTATATTTCTAGCAGCTCCAAAAAACTTTTTTGGCATAAGAAGAGCCCCTGGATCAAGACCACCAGACAATGTCCTTCCTGTAGGAGTAATAGTTAAATTATAAGCCCGAGATAATCTTGTCAAGCTGTCCAATAATATAACCACATCTTGTCCTTGCTCTACCATTCTTTTTGCTCTTTCGAGTACCATTGAAGCTACCTTAGAATGATGATCTGGCTCCTCATCAAAGGTAGAATAAATAACTTCTCCATTGATTGATCTTTCCATATCAGTTACTTCCTCAGGTCTTTCATCAATGAGTAGAACAATAAGCTTGATTTCAGGATGATTTTTGGAAACACTGTTAGCTACCTTTTTTAATAAGGTAGTTTTACCTGCCTTAGGAGGTGCAACTATAATTCCTCTTTGCCCCTTACCTATTGGGGATAATATATCCATAAGCCTAGATGATAAGTCTATGGAACTTGTTTCTAATTTAATTCTTTCCTCTGGGTATATAGGAGTCAAAGTTTCGAAAGGTTTTCTTCTAACTGCTCTTTCTGGATTTTCACCATTTATGCTTTCTACATAAAGCAAAGCCTTGAATTTTTCCCCTTCCTTTGGGATTCTCACCTTACCTATAACCTCATCTCCGGTTCTAAGATTAAATCTTCTTATTTGAGATGGTGATACATAAATATCATTAGGTCCTGATAAATAGTTGTTTCCCCTTAAGAATCCATAATTATTGTTTTCAACTACCTCTAGTACTCCCTTAGCAGATTCAGACTCATCTATTAGTTCCCTGAGTCTTGCTCTTCTTTCCTCTTCTAATCTTCTTTCTATTTCTGCATCACTTTCTAACTTTGGTATTACTTCTTCTGCTTCAGTTTTTATTTCTTCTTTTTTATCATCTTGAATAGTTTCCTCCACGGTGGTATGCTTTGACTCCTTGGGAGAAATCTTCTCTCGTAAAACCATCCCTTCCTTCTCTAAAGAATTTGGGGAAACATTAGTAATTTCAGATATTAAATCACTTTTCTTTAATCTTGTTACTCCCTTAATGCCCAAATTCTTAGCGACTTCTCTAAGTTCGATTAAGGTCATTTCTTCTAATTTCAAATTAGGCAAAAAAACTACACCTCCAAATGTATTCCTGTGTACTAAAAACTTCTAATATATATTTAATTTAAAAGCTAAATTGGGACTACTGAAACTTCAATTCTTACTTAGAAATGTGTCTATCAATTTAGACTTAAAGTTTTGATAAGTAATTTATTGCTAAAATTTTTTGGGAAATATGAATTCTCATGATTTCTTTAGAAGAAAAAGTACATATACAATATAACCTATAATTATAAATTTATCCACAACTAATTAAAATTGGGCATAAATTCTTTTGTTAACTTGACTAAATTGCATTATTTTTTCACTTATATAGATATAATTTCCTATGAACATTATTGGAAATCCCATAATATGGCACCCACCTATGACCATATCTCTTTTTACAATCTCATTAATTCCATACTTATAATAGTGATATTCACTACAATATGGACATAAAACTTTAAAAACTAACTCTCTTTTTTTATAATTTCTAACCTCCACTGTAGGAAACACTGAATTGTTCTTTTCTATTTCAAATATATTGAACTCCTTAATTTCATACTCTCCTATTGAATTTCTAACAGCTATATTTACTAAGGCATTATATAACATAAAATTTCACACCTCTTTAATAATCATGAGATAATGAATTCTATAAATAATATTAAAATCCTTCAAATTTTTTGAAATATAAAATAATATTATATTTCGTTCTAATATGAACAGGGACATACCTGCTGATTCTATATCGATAAAGATAGCATTGATCGCTTCGTAATCAATAACTTTTTAAAGACCTCCTTCTCAAGCCAGCAGGTGTGTCCCTGAAATGAATTATTCTCTGTATCGATAGATAAGGAAGACTCGTAGAATTGATGTCGCGAGTTAAGCTGAAACGGTTGATATTTTGCTACCATTCTAAGCTGAACTGGGACATACCTAAAGGTATGTCCCAGAATAAATATATATTACTTTTCTTCTTGATATTTTAATGAAGCTTTTATAAAATCTCTGAATAAAGGATGTGGTCTATTAGGTCTAGATTTTAACTCTGGATGAAACTGAACTCCTATAAACCATGGGTGATCCTTAATTTCGATTATTTCTACTAGCCTTCCATCAGGACTTGTACCTGCAATAATTAAGCCAGCATCTATAAGTGGTTTTCTAAATTCATTATTAAATTCATATCTATGTCTGTGCCTTTCATAAATAACTTCATCCTTATAAGCCTTATAAGAATTTGATTCTTCCTCTAGCTTGCAGGGATAAAGTCCAAGCCTCATTGTTCCTCCCTTTTCATCAATATCCTTTTGTTCAGGCATTAAATCGATGACAGGGTGCTTAGTATCCTCATCTATTTCTGAAGTATGGGCATCAATAAATCCTACCACATTTCTTGCTAGCTCAATAACTGCACATTGCATTCCAAGACATATACCTAAAAATGGTATATTGTTTTTGCGAGCCCAACCAGCTGCATATATTTTGCCCTCAATACCTCTATCTCCAAATCCTCCAGGTACAAGGACGCCATCTACGCCTTCTAATATATCTCCCACATTATCTTCACTTACATCCACAGCATTAATCCACTTAATATTTACTTTAGCATCACTATCTATTCCGCCGTGACTTAAGGCTTCTACAACAGAAAGATAGGCATCATGAAGCTCTACATATTTTCCTACAAGGGCTATAGTAACTTCCTTTGATAAATTCTTAAGCTTGTTAACCATTTCAATCCACTGGGTGTTGTCAATTTCCTTGCAATCTAAATGAAGCTTGTCACATACTAAGTTATCTAAACCTTCTGCATGAAGTAAAAGAGGAACCTCATAAAGATTTTCAGCATCTAGATTTTCAATTACAGATTTACCGTCAAGATTACAAAATAAGCCTATTTTATTTTTCAAATCAGTTGAAATTGGTCTTTCTGAACGACATACTATAATATCTGGTTGTATACCTATTCCTCTCAATTCTTTAACAGAATGTTGAGTTGGCTTAGTTTTAAGCTCTCCTGCTTTACGTAAATATGGAACTAAGGTTACATGAATAAAGCAAACATCATTTATGCCAACCTCATATTTTATTTGTCTTATAGCTTCTAAGAAGGGTAAGGATTCTATATCTCCTACTGTACCTCCTATTTCAGTTATCACAACATCTACTTCTCTTTCCTTTGTAACTCTATAAACCCTATCCTTTATTTCCTTTGTTATATGGGGAATTACCTGAACGGTTCCTCCCAAAAAGTCACCTTTTCTTTCCTTACTGATAACTGACCAATAAATTTTGCCTGTGGTAACATTACTACTTTTAGTTAAATTTTCATCTACAAATCTTTCATAATGACCTAAATCTAAATCTGTTTCAGCTCCATCATCTGTTACAAATACTTCTCCATGTTGATAAGGACTCATAGTACCTGGATCAACATTAAGATATGGGTCGAACTTTTGGAGTGATACCTTCAATCCTCTATTTTTAAGCAATCGCCCTAAGGAAGCTGCGGTAATTCCTTTACCTAAGGAGGATACAACTCCTCCAGTAACAAATACATATTTAGTTTGCATATGATTCCTCCTAATATATTACTTTGTTTTTTTATTTTGAAAAGCTATTGACAATTCCAATAGGATATTTTATAATGAAAATTACCCTATAAAATTAAAATGGGTTTTATGTTTGTAAAACATAAATTGAATTATACCACTTATTCTTTTAATATTCTATAGTTATTTATTAAATTTTGCTTTTTTTTATTTATAAGACAATTTTATTGTCTTTTTTTGTTTTTAAACCCACTATTACGCTAAAACCCAATTAATCTTTTATAGTTTTAGGCTTTTATGTTTACTTTCAAAAAGGTACTTAAGGCTTTTTGCCCTGCTAAACTCATTTTATAATCTATTAATATGTCTACACCAATATCATCCACATGAATATCCAATTTTATTGTATCAATTTTAATTTCTATACTACCATAAGGAGTATTGTACAGGCTTATTTCTTCCTTATCCTTCTCAAAATTCATAACCGCACTGGTTGTACCTTCTCTAATAAGTAAAAATTTATCTTTATATATCTTAAAGGTAGTGGTAGTACCCTCCATCCCAGATATTTCTGTTTCTTCATATATCGCATAATAGCAATCTTCCTTTTTAAAAAATTCCCCTGCAGTTACTACTTCAACTATATCATCCTCCTCACTACCATGATTACTCGATACAGATATAATAGCTCTTTTATCCATATTTCTCACCCCAAGTATAATTTATTCTTCAAGAAAAAATAATCCACAGGCTCCTGGACCTGAATGAGTTGCTACTACACATCCCACTTCACATTCAATATAATCCATTCTGCTCTCTTCAAGGTACTTTTTTAAACTGCCTCTTACTTCTTCAGACAAAATATGAAGTAAAATAGGCTTGTCCTCTTTACTAAGGCTTATTTCCTTAGAATAATCTATGATTTTCCTTATAGCTTTTTTTGTTCCTCTTACCTTATCTATAAGCTCAAGTTTTCCATCCTTTATAGATAAAAGAAGCTTTATGCCTAAAACACTTCCTACTAAACCTGCAGTCTTTGATAGCCTTCCGCCCTTCACAAGATGCTCTAAGCTGTCAAAAGCAAGTATACTTTTAACCTTATCCCTTAAGACTTCAATCTTAAGTTTAGTTTCCATTATATTAAAGCCCTCACTTATTAACTCTTTAGTCTTTAATACTAAAAGACCTAGACCTGCAGTTACATTTAGTGAATCAATAACTACTAGCTTATCAGAACCTAGCATCTCCTTAGCCATACAAGCGGATTGATAGGTTCCACTCATTTTTGAAGATAAGTGAATGGAAATGATACTATAGCCTTCATTTAAATATCTATTATAGCATTCATAAAACCTTTGAGGATTTATTTGTGAGGTTGTTGGAAATACATTAGTGGTTTTTATTTTGTCAAAAAAAGCTAAAACTTTTAAATTCACTCCATCCTTATACGATTCTTCTCCAAAATGTACTTCTAAAGGTATAACTTCTATATCTAACAAATCTGTTAAACTTGATGGTAAATCGCAGGTACTATCTGTAATAACTTTAATTTTTTCCACTATGTGCACCCCTTATTTCATATTGGGAAAGTCTAATTGTCTCAAAGCTTCATAAATAACAATTGCAACTGAATTTGATAAATTTAAAGACCTTGTGCTAGTCTCAAGCATAGGTACCCTGATGCAGTTATCTGGGTCGCTATCTCTAATGTCATCTGGAAGTCCTGAAGATTCTCTTCCAAAAATAATAAAGTCTTCACTTTTAAATTGAGCTTGGGTATATGTTTTCTCACCCTTGGTGGTTGAAAAATAAAAACGTGAATCCGGATATTTTTTTCTAAGCCCATCATAGGAATCATAAACTGATAGATCTAAAAACTTCCAATAATCCATAGCTGCTCTTCTTAGATGTTTCTCATCTATGCTAAACCCTAATGGCTTTATTAAATGAAGTCTACAGTCGGTGAGTACACAGGTCCTTGCAATGTTACCAGTATTTTGAGGTATTTCTGGTTGAAATAAGACGATATTTAAATTCAAACGGGTCCCCCTCCTATTAATTATTTAAGATAAATCTTTCAATAGCTGGCTATTGGTGATACCTTAATTATTTAAGATATACCTGTCAATAGCCTTGGCTAATCCTTTATTTTCATTTGTTTCTGTAACATAATCTGCAATCTCCTTAACATACGCTAAACTATTTCCCATAGCTATAGAAACCCCTGAAGCTTTAAACATAGATATATCGTTTTCACTATCTCCAATGGATGCAATCTTATCTTTACTTATGTTATACCTTTTAGCTAAAAGCTCTACTGCTTGTCCTTTTGATACACCTTTTGTCATGACCTCTACACTATTTAAAGAAGAATTTACCACCTCTAGGCCATCAATTTCTTTAAGAGCTTTTTTAATTTCACTTACCTTATCTAATTCATCCTCAGTAATTATACACTTTAAAATCTCATTTTCATACTCATTAAATATTAAATCCCAATCACTCACCAACACGATCTTAATTTTTTTATCCCAAGGTAGATTTTCGTTAAGTTTGTTAAAGATTTTTACTGAATATCCTTCCTTATCCGAGAAAACAATATTAGAAGAATTGAAAACTATTGTAACATTAAACTTTTTTAATAATGAAATTATTTTTTTGCAGTTTATTATACTTAATTCTTTTTTAAATAAAGCTTTATTCCATCCAGCTTCTATTATTAAAGCTCCATTTGAACAGATTAGTGGAAATTTGAAACCAATTTTTTCCGAATAAACCGCTGCAGAAGAAAAAAGCCTTCCTGTGGTTAGAGCCACTATAATTCCGGATTTGTATACTTTTTTTAGAGCTTCAATATTTATTTCATCAATATCTTTCAGGTCATTAAGTAATGTTCCATCTAAATCAACACATAATAGCTTATACATTTGTACCTCTATACTTGTAAAATTTTATATGAAAAGTATATATTTAAATAAAATTAACCTAAAAATTCTATAATACCCTGAGAAATTGCTTTACTCATTTTTTCTAAGGTATCTTTATTAGTCAATCTATTTCTATCCCCTGTATTTGTCAAAAATCCACATTCAATTAACGCACTGGGCATATCGCTATGAACTAATACTGACAAGTTATTGTTTTGTATCTTTCTATCATTCCAATTATCTGTAAGTAGAAGTTTATCTTGAAGATCTTGTGCGAGTCTCATTCTTTCAGGTAACGTTGTATCTCCCTTTGTGCCATAGTAGAAGGTGGTTATACCACTATATGATTTATAATTTTTATCCGTAATAACCCCCGAGTTAACATGAATAGAAACAAATACATCAGCCTTAAATTCATTTGCCATATCGCTTCTCATTCTTAAATCTTTTTTAAGTAGTGAATCAATCTCTTTGTCTTCATACCTAGTAAGCTTAACCTCGCAACCATTATATCTTAGCTCTTCCATAGTATTTTTAACTAAAGTTAAATTTATATCCTTTTCACTAATCAAAGAAGTTACCCCTAAATATTGATATCCACAATCTCTACCTCCATGACCCGGATCTAGCATAACTTTATATTTAGTGGGATTATTAACTTTACTTATAAGTATTATAATATTTTTACTATCCTTATTATCTAAATAAACCTGATTATTTTTATCATAATTTTCTTTAAATAAAATGACTAAAGAATTCTTATTTTCATTATCTGCTATAAAAACATTGGAGGAAGTGGAATTTGCTGTTTTCTTTAACGATGGATTTTCTACATCATTTTTATATAAATATAAATTTATAGTTCCATTTTCTTCTTTATATACAGGAGCATCTGACAAAGTCTTCCTATGAATAGTATATTTTTGATAATATGAGTTTTCCTCCATGTCAATGCTTCCATCATTACTAGCTGTAATTGATACCTTATTATTTACAACTGGTACACTTGCTTTAATATCTTTTGGAGGTGCATCCTGCTTAATAAACATATTAAAGCCATATATACTAATTATTAAAGCTGCTCCAACAATTAAATAAAATCTTTTTTTCGCAACTTTTATTCTTTTTCTCTTTTTAACCCTTAACACTTTATCACCTGTTCTTTTTCCCGATTTTGCTTAGAAATATTATATCATAAAAATCTTTTATAGTAGTTGTTTTATACCTAAAAGAATTATAAGCACCCCTGATATAGTATTGATCTTATTGCCGAAATTTATTCTACTAAACCAATTTGCAGCATAATTACCTAAGGATAAAACAGAAAAACTAATAAACGCAGAAATCAGACCCATAAATACTGGGTTTACCCCAATAAGTCCACCACTTATTCCTCCCCCAATATTATTTAAAGAAAGAGCTACCCCCAGTATAGTAGCCTCACCAAAATCAATTTCCATAGACTTATCTTCATCCGCATCTTCCGGATGCTTAAGTATTTTATATAATTTCATATTTCCATCAGATTTTATAATATTTTTAAGATAGGGCTCAAGGCTCATAAATAATCCTATTAAGCATAGTAGGACCATACTTAATATCTTTGTAAACTCTCTACCCAAATAAAAATTAATCTTTCCTCCAAAGGTAGCTGCAAGAAAGGATATCAAAAATGTTATAAAAGCTATCCACAGATTTTTATCCCTTTTTATTTTAATTCCACGTGCACTGTAAGCAACTCTTACAGCTATATTATCTAAATTATTTGCAAAAGCAAGCAAAAAAGCATAAAAAATTCCCATTTTAATCTCCTTAATAAGTTTCACATTAATATACTATTAAAAATAATTAAAATAGGTACCTTTATTTAAAAAAGACTTTTAACATGAATACACATGAAAAAAGTCTCTCACACCCTATGGTTCTTCACTATAATTTGGTGCAGAAGACGGGACTTGAACCCGCACGTTATTACACACTGGCTTCTGAGACCAGCCTGTCTGCCAATTCCAGCACTTCTGCATCTATGCCATTTTAACATAAAAAAATCAATAAATATATAGTCTTGTTATTAAAAGAATTTTTTGCTTACGTATTTAAATACGTTCTGCCTGTTTTTGATAAATTCTTCTATGAATTTAAAATATTCCTTTCTATCAAACGCATTCGGAGACTTACTACCAAAGTATTCCTTATATACTAAAGGAACAATTACTCCTAATCTTTCCTTTAATATAACATTATTCAACGAATCTACATATTCTAATTCCCCAACAAAGGGGCCCCTTATCATGTTGATTGTAACTAATCTCTTGTTAGTATAAAGATATAAAGGTATCACACTAGCATTTTTTAATAAATATCTTTTCATTCTATAATATAAAAAACCTCTAACTAATATAAATAATAGTATAAAGCTAGTAATTCCAGCAGTAACCTTAGCCCAAAGAGGGATTATTAATTGATGACTATATTTGTAATCAGATTTATTTGCATTGTTATTTAAATCATCCTTTATTTGAGGGTTAGTATTTTTGTTTCCAATAATTGGTATAGGTGGATAAATTGCAGTGCCTGCGTAAGCACCTTCTGAATTTGGTACAGAATCAACTATCGTCCAGATATCATTATCAGGAGCAAGAAGAACTTCACACCAGGCATGAGCATCACTATTTTTTACATCATATAGATCATTCTTCGTTTTATTTTTACTTGTTATTTTATAGCCCTCCACATATCTAGCAGGTATACCTTCTAATCTACACATTATAGTGGTTGCAGTTGCAAAATAAGTGCAATATCCCTTCTTCTCCACATTTAAAAAGTAATTAAGGAATTCTTCTCCCTTAGGCACATTGTTAACACTCAGTGTATATAAATAGTTTTTAGATAAAAAATCATATATTTTTTGAACTTTTTCTACATTATTTTTAGCTCCTTTTGTTACAGTTTTAGTTAGATTTCTTACGCCTTCCGCCACAATATCTGGAACTTGAAGTTCCGGATTATAATTTAACAAATCTGCCGGTGAATAAGTCATAGGTTCCTTCCCATTTGGAAGCTTCGCTAATTTATCTGAGGTATTAATATTTAAAAACAAGGAATATTTATTATCTAAAAAATTTGCTGTATATTTTTTGTTCACTAAAATATTTGAAAAGTAGGTAAAGGTAGAATCATAATTTATTTTACCCCCTATACCTTGAATATTATAGGTGTAGCTAGGGACAAAAAATTCTTTAGTTTTACCACTAACAGGAGTTACCTCCATGGACCTTTTAATAGGCTGATACTCCTTCATAGTACTTATTAAATTCCCTGGTTTTATTTGATTACTAGTTGATTTAGCCCAACTAAATCCGTTATAAAAATTCTTGACAAGTCCTCTAAGATAATAGGGCTTATCAGCTTTAACTTTAAAAACAACATCATTATTTAATTTTACAGGTCCACCTAGGGAAGTATTGCTATCGCTATAACCAGATATTGCCAATCCTTCTTTAATTACTCCCTTGCTTAAGTTATCATTTGAAACGAACTGATTAGTCCATCTGCTTATGCCACTAGATCCTATTTTTCCCATAAAGGTTTGAGGCAATAACCCAACTATAATAGGTAATCCAATACTTAAACATAAGACAAATACGTAGGATGATATTTTGGTTATATTTGTATTAGCACCTTTCCCAATTTGACTTTTTACTATTGTCATATCCTTTGTAATAAAATATGTAATTAAGCTGATAGATAAGAATAAGAATATGTACCCCTTAACTTGATCCGCGTAACCTGTATACCAGAATATGATCATTATTGCCAAAGTTATAAAGGTTAATATAGAATTAGCTCCTTTTTCCATAGCAAATAAAATGATTATAGAAGCCACCGGAATAAAAAATTGATAATAAGGAGAAAAGAAAGAATAATTTGTGTTATAGGAGTTATATACCATCTGACTTAATACGGGGTAATTATTTATAACAGAGCTTATATAGTTATAAATTACATAATGTTTTAATATAATAACAATTACTAATAAAACTATTATTAACATAGTAAAAAGTAACTTTTTAAGTTTACTGCTTAATAAAACCCCATAAAACCAATAAATGACCATAGCAAAAATAAATAATATTGTAATATTAATATAATCGAAATCCTGTATTTTATAAAACACTTCCATTAACTTCATAACAAATAATAAATTAATATATAAAATACCTACACTAATTCCCTTAGCTTTTATCCATTCCATATTTTCACCTTCAATTATTGATTAATAACTGTAGCATTTTGGATTAAATCCTCATAATCAAAACACTCAATTCCACCTTTTTTCATTAACTCTAAATTCCACTTTTTTTCTATTAAAAGTGGATTGCAAAAAAACGAGAAATCATAACCAGATTCGCACATATGTAACAGCTCCTTAGATAATTCATCATCTAGGCTCATGGATATAATACCAATCCATTTTTGTCTACCAACCCTATTAACATTAGAGGTTATAAAACTGGATAAATTATCCTCACTATCACTTTTATGTCTTATTATATATTCTATAAGACTATTAAAATCATTTTTGTTTTCCACAGTAAATGCCTTTTTTATATGAGCATTAACAAGTATACTAACTTTTATGCCTCTTCTGTAGAGAGAATTTATTAATGATACAAAAAAGTCAATCATTTTTTCTTCATTCATTCCTCCCTTATCATAAGAAACATTTGCTTTGCTCATATCCAATATAATAAGGCTTTCTTGACCTGATACCACATCAAAATTCCTAACAAATAATTCACTATGTTTTGCACTGGCCTTCCAGTGAATTCGCTTAAGACTGTCCCCATCTCTATAATTTCTTAAATCTCTTGTAGAAACAGGATTTTCAAGACCATTTTTGTTTTCTATAAGTTTTTGAAAACTCGAGTTTTTCTTTGAGGTTAATATGTGAATATCATATAGAATAGGATATACCTTTATTTCATCCTTGCTTTGAAAAACTAAATTGCTATCAAAAAGATAGAACATGTCTTTAACTCTTAATTTTATTGCTCCAAAATCATAGATACCTCTACTATCAAATACGATTTTTTTATTTACCCAAACCTCCTGATCAATACTTATATCTATAAGATCACCATTATAGTCCCTTTCAAAGGAAGTCAAAACATTGTTTTGTACATATATAAAAGGATAAGGGAAGAAAGAGCTATTTTTAACTATCATAGTAAAGTTAGCCTTCTCTCCAACTACAAAAACAACTTTTTCAAATCTTGTATCAATAGATATGAATCGGGTAGCCGCAATTATTTGAAATAATCCTAGCAAAAAAACACATAAAACACAGTAAAATATTGAATATGGTAAATTCCCACCCTGAAGATATGCAAAGGTAAAGGTGATTATTAATAACAATATATATTTTATATTGAATTTTATCATTTATCTCACCCTAGGTACCTTCAAATTATTGATAATATCTTCAATAATCTCATCACTAGTATTCTCATTCGCCTTTTCAAAGGAAGATAAAGTAACTCTATGAGCTAATACTAGTGCAGCATTTTCTTTAACATCCTCTGGAATAATATAATCTCTTTTATTAATGACTGCATTGGCTTGTGCTACCCTAAGAAGAGCTAATGCAGCACGGGGGCTAGCCCCCAGGAGCAATCTCTTGTTTATCCTGGTAGCATTTACAATTTCCACAATATATTCATTCATTTCTTTAGAGGAATATACCTGTCTTACTTTCTTTTGCAGATCCAAAAGTTCGCTAGCTGTAGCAACACTTTCCAAATTATCTAAGGGTTCTTGATTTCTATATATCTCTAATATATTTACTTCATCTTCTTTTTTAGGATATCCAAGTTTAACTCTTATCATAAACCGATCTAGTTGGGCCTCTGGAAGTATATATGTACCTTCATGTTCTATTGGATTTTGCGTTGCAATAACAAAAAAAGGTAAATCCAATTTATAGGTATTGCCTCCCTCTGAAACCTGTTTTTCCTCCATAACCTCAAGGAGGGCAGATTGTGATTTAGGCGAAGTTCTGTTTATTTCATCAGCAAGTATAAGATTTGCAAATATAGGTCCTTTTCTAAATTCAAATTCCATATTTTTTTGATTATATATTGATATACCTGTTATATCAGAGGGTAGTACATCCGGAGTAAATTGGATTCTATTAAAGGTCAAGCTAAAAGATTTTGCAAGGGTTTTTACCAAGGTAGTTTTCCCTACTCCTGGAACATCCTCTATTAGCACATGCCCATTTGCTAATATACCCTTCATAACGTTATAAATTTCCTTTTTCTTCCCAATTATAACCTTTTCTAGATTATTAACAATTTTTTCAATTAGATCATTATTATCTTCCATAATTCTCCTTTCGTTAAACTAGCGTTACCATAAATTATACCATATATTTCATTAATATAATTAATTTGCAAAAAATTCATAAATAGTTCACAAATAAAAAATAGATAGAATTAACTATCCACTATCTTTTTTTGTTTACTATGATAAAATAAATTTGTAATAAGTTAACATTGTCTAAAAAAAACTTGGTGAAAGTTAACATAGGAGGGTATTTTGAAAAAATATGTGATGTTATTTCTAATATTTTTTTGTCTTATAATATGTAAAGAAGTAAAAGCGGATAGTATAGTACCTCCTAATATAAACTGCAAAAGTGCTATAACTGTTGATATAGATACTGGAGAAATTATATATGCTTTAAATATTGATGAAAAAGCATATCCTGCCAGTATAACAAAGCTTATGACTGGTCTTATTTTAGCTGAAAGTAAAAATAAAAATGATATTTTATATTACACCCAGGCAGCTAAGCTAGAAGAACCCTTTTCTGCAGATTATAATATACACCCTATAAAAGTAGGAAGCAGCATAAACTGTCAAACTGCTATGGATTTAATGCTGATGAATTCAACAAACGATATAGCAAAAATGATTGGTGATAATCTATCCTCTAGTAATGAATTCCCAACCATGATGAATGTGAAAGCTAGCTTATTAAATATGAAACATACTGATTTTGCAAACCCAAATGGGCTTCCAAATATAAATCACTATACTACTTCTTACGATTTAACCTTACTTGGAAAAGCAGCTTTCCTAAATCCATGGGTTAAAGAGGTAATCAGTAGCAAAAGTGCAAATGTAATCTTCCCAGATGGTTTTACAAAGGAAATAACAAACACAAATAAAATCTTAAATACTTCTTATTGCATCGCAGGTAAAACAGGATTTACAGAAGCTGCTGGAAGATGTTTATTGGCTATTTTCCAAAATAATAATAAAAAGATTATATCTGTAGTACTAGGTGCTCCTTATGATACTACTACAGTTTATGATGACACTTTGAAAATAGTTAACTGGAGTTTTAGCGCTAAAAAGACAGTCCTATATAAAGAAAAAGTTCCTATTAAAAAGGAAAAAGTAAAATTTAAGTTGTTTAAATTTTTTGGACCATCTATTACTGTAGACGTACCAATCATATCTAAAGAAAATATATCCTATTACGGTAATTATATAAATAATTTAGAATTAAAGAAATCCACGCATCTATCTATGGACCCTTGGAAATTAAGTAAAAATGTCTCTATTGGTACTGTAAATATTAAAGAAAGGGATACAGAAAATTCCTACAAATTGTATCCCTCCATTTCTACAGGGGATATTCAATATAGCTTAAAGCTTTTATATTTTTCTACCGATATATATTTATTCATAATATACATAACCTTCTTATTAATAACACTAGGTATAATTAAGATAATTAAATGTTGTTAATTCTATTTCTATATATAGATACCATAGGAATTATGATTAAGATAGCACCTAAAATAATATAAATGATAAAAGGTATGAAATTCAAATATTGTATGAAAAAATTAGAACCGTTAAATAACATGTGTACAAAAATATTTACCCATATGGATTTGGTCCATAAATATGTGATTCCTAAAATAAGTGCTAATAAAAATGCGTAAGAGCCTTGTAGAAGATTCCCGTGAAAAACTCCAAATATAACAGCTTGAATTACTATAGCCGGAATTATGGGGGCTATTTTCTTTAGTTCATTAAATATTAAACCTCTAAAAAGAGTCTCCTCAAATATAGGTACCACAATGGAAGTAACTATGATAATAAAAATTGGATTTTCCTTGTTCATTATACTAGAAATCATTTTATTATATTCTGGGAAAAGCTTATCCACTGGAATAAAGTTCATAACGGAACCCACTACCATACTTGCTCCGAGTCCCAACGCTCCGGCAAGAAACAATTTATCAATACCTATTCTTCTAAAACCAGCTTCATGAAAAATATTCTTTCCTTTTGCAAAGAATATAAGCCAATAAATCAAAAATGTTATAAGGATAGATATAACAAGAATAAGATTGATATTTGATGTATATTGATTTAATATATTATTTGTGAATCCCTCTTGATTCCTATATTTATCTGAATTATTAGTTAATATATATCTAAAGGTTACATAGATAATCGTGCCAATACCAACAAACAACTGAATTAGTATATACAGTCCTCCATATATAATCATATTACCTACTGCTTTTAAATACCTTTTCAATCCAAAACTTCCTTTCTATATAAATAAGCACTATTATTATATCATATTGAAATAATTTTCCAAAGGAGTTTGCTATGAATTTTGCGAATAATTCCAATTTTATTTCTTCTGGAAGTGGAATCAACAATGAAAGTAGTTTACATAAGGATATAAAGAAATACTTAATGGCAGAAGGAGATATTTTTGAAGGTAAATTAGAAGGATATATAATAGATATTATCAGAGGGGATAGCTTAATAGAAATTCAAACCAAAAACTTTTCAGCTATAAGAAATAAACTTAGAGTGTTACTTGAAAAACACAAAATAACACTTGTATATCCTATATATATTGAGAAATTGATAATTAGGTATGATAAAGATAATAATATAATAAGTAGAAGAAAATCTCCTAAAAAAGGTACCCTCTTAGACATATTTAATGAACTCATTAGGATACCTGACCTCTTACTAATTGATAATTTAAAAATTCAGCTTTTAGTTATAACTGTTGAGGAAAAACAAATAGCTGATGGGAAAGGAAGCTGGAGAAGGAAGGGTGTTAGTATAGTTGATAGAACACTTATTTCAGTAAGGGACAACCTATTAATTCATGAAGCCTCTGAGCTTCTAGCCTTGTTTGATTTTTCCTTTGATGGTATTTTTTCAACAAAAGATTTTTCATTAACGACTAAAATAAATATAACTTCCGTAAGAAAAATAATTTATTGTTTAAACAAGTTATGTTTAATAAAACAAGTAGGGAAAACAGGCAATCTGATATTATACTCAAGGACTTAATTGTCAAATCACAATTGAAGCCACTACCACCGAATTGAATTTTAACAAATCGATTTCATAAACAGGAGTGATTGGTTTCCCTGTAACACTATCATAAATAACTCTAACAACAGGCCTATTAGGAAATCCTTTATTCTGCCTTATAACATATGCTTCTATCCCATTTGATAGTTTAAGACAGCACCCTAAGGGATATACTGCAAAGGTTTTTCTGAAAAGGTTCACAAGTTCTGGCTCGAACATTGTTCCAGATCCAGATAAAATAAGCTCATAGGCTTCATTAGGATTAAATCTACTTCTATAGCTTCTATTGGCGCTCACAGCAGTAAAAACATCACAAATACTTATTATTCTAGCCAAATAATAAATATTCTCTCCCTGTAAGCCAAAGGGGTACCCTTTGCCATCATATCTTTCGTGATGCTCGCCTACAGCCTCTATAATTTCTTTTTGGAAAAAAGGATGCATCCTAAGTATTTCTACTCCATAGGCAGAATGATTCCTCATTTCCTTAAACTCTACCTCTGTGAGGACACCCTTTTTATTCGTAATATCTTGAGGCACTTTTGTCTTACCTATATCATGAAAAATTGCAGCCATACCAAGAATTCTTAAATCTTCATTATTTAATTTCAGGGCTGACCCAAGGAATATAGACATTATGCAGGTATCTATACAATGAACATAGGTGTAATTATCATAGGTTTTAACTTCATATAAATTAGTGTTTACATCCCCTGTTTCAGATATATACGTTATCAATTCTTCAATTGAACTTAGCGACCTTAATATATTATCTTTATCCTCATCGCTATCACAATATAGTAAATTATTAAAAACTTCAGGTAGAGTGGTAAGAACATTATTTTTCAACTCTACTAACTCTAGATCCTCAGATATGTCACTTAATTTTTCTTCTTCAACATAAATATAAAATATACCATAATTTCTAATTAATTTCACATATTCAGACGTAATAATAGTGCCCAATTTTAAAAGCACTTTGCCTTCTTGAGATAAAATGTTTCTTGCTAATACTTCATTTCCTTTAAGCTTTCGTGTAAAAATTAACTTCATATCAAATTCCTCTTTGCTTTACCTTATTATTGATATTTATATATTCTACATTTATCGTCATTTTACCTTTTAGCTTTAATACTTATACGAATTTTATTTACTTTAATCTATAATAAAGTGCTACTTTCTAATATTTTACAGGCTATATCTTGTTGTTTTTTCTACGGATTAATAATATAATGTACTAGTGACTGTTATACTGCATATTTATAACTGTATCATAATTAATTTTTTCAATTTTATCTGGAGGTGCATTGTATGAACAACCTAATCCTTTTATTAATAGTGGTTCCGCTAATTTTCGCAATACTATTTACTTTGAGCAATAATAAGACATTTTATAAAATTATATCTTATGCTCTTTGTTTATTTGGAACTACTGTTTCAATAATGCTGGCTTATCACGGAACTGGTAACATTAAGATTTCTGGTACAGCCTTTAGCATTGTAGAAGGAATAATTATTATCTGCGAACTTTTAATTATTTTATTTCTTTTTTATGTATCCATTAAAAACAAAAGATGGGGAGTACTAACTTTAACTGCTATTTCAACTGTTTTATCCGTTTACACAACTTTCTTTATTGGGAAGAGCGAAACGTCAATAATAAATGTTGATAGCTTATCTATAGTGATGGCACTTATTGTAAATATTGTAGGTACCTTGATTGTAGTATTTGCTAATGGCTATATGACAGAATATGAACATCACAGAGGTATGAAAAGCAAGCAGAAACTTTTCTATGCTGTTATATGTGTGTTTTTAGCAGCTATGAACGGGCTTATATTTAGTGATTCTTTATCTTGGATGTATTTTTTCTGGGAAATCACAACTTTAGCTTCCTTTATATTAATAGCTTATAATGCAGATGCAGAAGCCTTAAATAGCGGCTTTAGAGCATTATTTATCAATATTATAGGTGGAATCAGTTTTATAGGTGGAATTATAATTTTTAAAACCTCTATGAATATTGACAGCTTCTCAGGAATATTAGCACATGGTAGGGTTTCTTCCTTTGCTATAATACCTGTATTTTTGCTTTGCATTGCAGGCTTTGCTAAATCAGCTCAGGTTCCTTTCCAAAGCTGGCTACTCGGAGCAATGGTTGCCCCTACACCAGTATCAGCGTTACTTCATTCAAGTACCATGGTAAAAGCCGGTGTATTCTTAATTATAAAGCTTTCCCCAGCCTTTGCAGGGACAAGCCTTGGAACCGCAATAGCAGTTTATGGTGCTTTCACCTTCGTGCTATGCTCTGCAATGGCAGTTTCACAAAGTAATGCAAAAAGGGTTCTTGCTTATTCCACCATTGCAAATCTGGGACTAATAATTTGTAGTGCTGGAATAGGAACTGGAGTCGCAATTGCTGCTGCAATAACATTATTAATATTCCATGCAGTGTCTAAAGCTCTTTTATTCTTATGCACTGGACAAATCGAGCATACTATCGGAAGTCGGGACATAGAGGACATGTTTGGACTTATTCATAAAGCTCCAGCACTTACTTTAATTACTGCCTTTGGTATTATATCCATGATTTTGCCTCCATTTGGAGTTCTTGTTACAAAGTGGATCTCCATTGAAGCATCTGCCACCAATCCACTTGTTGTTATTTTCTTAGTCTTAGGTAGTGCTTTAACAACTATTTATTACATTAAATGGTTAGGGACAATGTTATCTTTCCCTTCAGTTAATTTAAAACCTGAAAAAACAATAAAACGTCCTTTTAGTGTATATTTAGTGCTTTCAATATTAAGTGTAATAGTTCTTGCAATCAGTATATTTATAACTCCAATTTACAATAATTTAGTAGCTCCTGAAATAAAATCTTTGGCTATTAAATCAAAGGATTCCTTATCTGCGGTTTTTGGAGATGTTAGTTCTAAATCTGGTACCTTCAATAATTCTTTAGTGTTCATAGCACTGGGAATACTGATAGTTCTAAGCTTAATTGTATGGAAAGTATTAGTTTCTAAAACACAGGTTAAAAGTATTTACATGTGTGGCGAAAACAATTCTCCAGACAATGATAAAAATATGTTTAGATCTGGTAATGATTCTTTAGTTGAATCTAATATTTCAAATTATTATCTTAAAGATATCTTTAATGAAAAAGCCCTTTCTACCTTGGGTTATGTGGTTTCAATTTCCATTATTTTAGTTGTACTGATAGGAGGGTTACTATGATTCAAAGCGATATAATAAAAATTCTTCTTGTTGTTATATTATCTCCAATTTTAGGCTGTTTACTTGCAGGTTTAGATAGAAAAATAACTGCTCACCTTCAAGGTAGAGTAGGACCACCTATACTTCAGCCTTACTATGATTTTAGAAAACTATTAGCAAAGGAAAACTTTGTATCAAATAGATTTCAAAATCTGTACATTTTAGCTTATTTCATTTTCATATTAGCAAGCTTACTTATGTTAGTATTCGAAATGGACTTACTTATGATTGTATTCGTATTTACTTTTGCAAATATTGCCTTGATTATTGGCGGTATGAGTACTGGTTCTCCTTACAGCAAGATAGGAAGCCAAAGGGAAACTATGGCAATGCTCGCTTACGAGCCTATATTAGTTTTTTATATAGTAGGTATGTTTATGCTTACAGGATCCTTTACAATCTCAAAACTTAATTCCTTTAAACTACCATTAATTGCTTATTTACCATTAATTTTTGTATGCATGCTTTATATAATGCTAGTAAAGTTTAAAAAATCCCCTTTTGATTTTGCAAGCTCTCACCATGCTCATCAAGAATTAGTAAAAGGAATAATGACTGAATTTTCTGGCCCTACAATGGCTATTATAGAACTTAGTCATTGGTATGAAACAGTATTCCTTCTAGGCTTAATGTTTATATTTTGGAAGCAAAATATTTTTATTGGTGTGATTATATCAATAATAACGTATCTCTTTGTAATTATAGTAGATAATATATCTGCAAGATTATATTGGAAATGGTTTTTAAAATATACTTGGTCAGTTGCTGTAGTTGTTTCTATAGCTAATATATTAGTACTATATATCTACAAAATAAAATTATCATAGAAAGGAGTTTTACTTATGTGTGCTAAAGGAGTTATGAGCAAATCACCTTGGGTTGTACATGTTAATTGTAACAGCTGTAATGGGTGTGATATAGAATTTTTAGCTTGCCTTACTCCCTTATATGACGCAGAGAGATTTGGTGTTATAAATATTGGTAGCCCAAAACAAGCGGATATAATGGTTGTAACAGGTTCAGTAAATCACAAGAATATTGATGTAGTAAGAAACATATATGATCAGATGCCTGGTCCTAAAGCAGTTGTCGCTGTGGGAGCCTGTGCTTGTAGTGGTGGAATCTTCCACAGCTGCTATAACGTTATTGGCGGAGTTGACAAGGCTGTACCAGTTGATGTTTATGTTCCTGGCTGCTGTCCAAAACCTGAATCAATGCTAGATGGTGTTCTTCAGGCTGCAGCAATACTCGAAAAAAAGCGATTAGATAAAAACTATAAAGTTGAGGAGGTTAAAGTATGAAGCTTGAGGAATTTATAGTTGTTGATAAAGAAAATATTCTAAACGAAGTTAGTAAAATGAAGATGGAAGACTATAGATTGGTTGCCATTACCTGTGATAAGGAAGGTGACGCCTTCGAAATGATTTATCATTTTGATAAAAACTACGAAATGAAAAATGTTAAGATTACAGTTGATCTAAAGGATACATTAAAGAGTATATCTCATATTTACTCTCCTGCTTTCCTTATAGAAAATGAGTATCAAGATTTATTTGGATTTGTTTATGAGGGCTTGATTATTGATTATAAAGGTAAACTTTATCTTACTGAAAATGGTCCTAAAACTCCAATGTTAGATAAAAAAGGAAACTAGAAAGGAGAGAAAATTAATGTCAAGAACAATTATACCTTTTGGCCCACAACATCCAGTGCTTCCAGAACCTATACAATTAAAACTAGTTATGGAAGACGAGAAGGTTATAGAAGCATTACCAGCAATAGGCTACGTTCATAGAGGACTAGAAAAACTTGCTGAATTAAAAGACTTTCAACAAAGCGTTTATATAGTAGAAAGAGTATGTGGAATATGTAGTTTCATGCACTCCATGGCTTATGTTAGGGGTATAGAAGACTTAATGGGTATTCAAATCCCTGAAAGAGCAGAATATATTCGAGTTATATTTGCTGAGATAGGAAGACTTCAAAGTCATATGCTTTGGCTAGGCTTATTTGCAGATGCCTTTGGCTTTGAGAGCCTATTTATGGAAACATGGAAATACAGAGAAAAGATTCTTGACCTTTTAGAAATGACAACTGGTAACAGAGTAATAATTTCAGCTAATAAAGTTGGCGGTGTAAGCAAAGATTTTACAGATGAACATATTAAAATAATATTATCCACAGTTACTGAACTCGAAAAAGAACTGAACCTAGTTAAAAATACATTTTTAAATAATTACACCGTAAAGCAAAGAACTGTTGGTGTAGGTATCCTAACAAAGAAAGAAGCACAAGATCTTTGTGTTGTTGGTCCTGTAGCAAGAGCTAGTGGAATAGATTATGATTTAAGAAATACAGGCTATAGTGCTTACAAAAATTTAGATTTCAAAACTATAGTAAGAACTGATGGAGATTCCTATGCTAGAACTGTTGTAAGAATCGAAGAAATGTTTCAATCCTTTGACTTAATAAGGCAAGCTATAAGCAAGCTTCCTACGGGAGATATATTAACTCCTTTTAAAGGTTTCCCAAAAGGAGAGGCAGTTTCAAGAATAGAACAACCAAGAGGAGAAGCTATATACTATATAAAGGGAAATGGTACAAAGAATCTTCAACGATTAAAGATAAGGACTCCTACCTTTGCTAATATTCCTGCACTGCTTAAGATGTTACCTGGTTCTAATCTGCAAGATGTTCCAGTGCTAGTTTTAACAATTGATCCTTGTATAAGCTGTACAGAAAGATAGGAGGTAAAATTCAAATGGCAAATATGTTACAATTAATTATGAGTAATATAACTCATAAACCACAAACAAGACTTTATCCTATAACTGAAAGAATCCCTTATGAGAGATCCCGGGGACAAATTGAAATGGATGATACTAATTGCATATATTGTAAGATTTGTGCAAACAAGTGTCCTGCTGATGCAATTACAGTTGATAGAGATAAAAAAATATGGACCCTAGAGGCCCATAGATGCATTATTTGCAACGAGTGCGTTGCAGTATGTCCTAAGAAATGCATCACTATGAAAAGTCAAAGACGAACAGCAGGACCACAAAATGTTACAGTTACCCATGTAAAAGAGGTAATTGCTAAAGAAGCAGCTAAAACAGAATAAAAGCATAATCAAACTCGATCATAAAAAACAAGCCAATAAGGCTTGTTTTTTTGTATTTAATTTTATATTAATGTCAATAATAGGTATAGGGAGTCATAACAATTGATTATTGTTATGCAGGATAATGAATATAGGAGGTTTATATATGAAAAGAAAATTAATTACTTTTTTAGAACTTACTCTTTGCTTGATAGGATTATATATAACTATACAATATAGAAATGAATTAGTTCTATTTTGTACAGGCTTATTCCTTACATTTTTAGGCATTTATTATATGTACCGTTCATCTAAAATTAAAAACATCATAAAAGCAAACTTAAGTTTATTTTTCCTCTTTACTAAAGGATTAGGTGGAGAGAAAGCTACTTTCAATTCAAATAACAAATTGTTAGAATACTCAAAATGGTTAGATACTAGTAAATTCACTATATATAACAACTTCTATCTTAAATATAATAATAAAGACTATCTTATGGATACACTAATTATTGGACAGACTATAATATTTAACATATTAACAAAAGATTATTCAGAGAATATTGTAATTGATGAAGAAGGAAATTGGATTTCCTATTATAATGACAACAAAAGCGGTATTGAGAATCCTATAAGTCATGTTAAAATTAATCATAAAATAATCGGAGATATAACTGAAACCAAGATACCTATTATTGATGTACTGGTTATAACTAATGACAAATGTATAATAGAGGGCAAAAAAAATAGCAGTATTAATATAATAAAAGTAGATTCAATCTTAGAATACATTGAAAACTATTCTTATAATTCTGGTTTACTTTATACAAATGATGAGATCCCTAGCTTTATACAGCTACTTGAAAATAAAATAATAACTATTCCGGACAAAAATACTGAAAGTAAGCTTCTTGGAAAATTAAATAAATTAAAAGGATTACCCACTTTAGTTTTTGTAATGGTAATTATAACTTTCTTTACCAGCTTTTTTATATGGAATGTGTCAAAGGCTAAACCCATTACTAATATTGCGGAAAAATATGATGGAACTTCAGCCGCATATAAGGATTCCTCTATCATTCTTCTTAGTAACTGCGATGAGAAAATTTTAAAAGATAAGGTTACTATAACAATAAATTCTATTAATAAGACATCTGTTTCCGTAACCTTAAAAGTAACCTTGCAAAATAATTATGATAAGGATATACAATTATTTGGATCGGATAAGATTATGTTAACAGACGATCTTGATACTACCTATAAATTACAGCCTATGGATAGTAAAAATGTATACAATTCTATATCCCCTGGCTCAAGTGAAACAGTTGAAATGGTATTTCCTCCAATACTCAAAAAATATAAGTCCCTTACCTTGTCTGGAGAGCTTTGGACAATAGATTTAGGTGTATTAGATACCACCTTTAAAATTCCTATAACATACTAGTAACTACTAAAAAGGGGATATAAAACAATAAATTGTTTTATATCCCCTTTTAATTCCATATTATTTCTTTTTAACTGAATCACGTTCAATCAATTGATAAGGTAAGACATAATGTTCTTCCTCTAACTCTTTTTTATTTATCATTTTAATTAGCATTCTCATCCCTACAGAACCCATATCATACATAGGTTGAGCTATGGTAGTAAGCTTTGGATAGAAGGTTGAGGCAGCATATATATCATCAAAGCCCATAACACTTACGTCTTCAGGTACCTTTATACCTTTTTCCCTTAAAGAATTTATTACTCCCATTGCGATTTCATCACTAGCGCAAAACACTGCATCTACAGGACCTTTTGCCCATATAACACATATATCATTATACCCATTTATTGTCTTTAGTCCTGAGAACGCAGTTAAATTTTCATCAAAGTCTATAGAGTTTTTTTCTAAAGCCTTTTTATATCCATTTAACCGTAAAGAACTGGCGTTATATCCATCATTACTTCCACCAATAAAGGCTATTTTTTTGTTCCCTTTTTCTATTAAATATTCTACAGCTTCACAAGCAGCTTTTTCATTGTCTATACTGATGCTAGGTAATCTATCTTCCTTATCCCTTGCTTCTACAAGAACCATCTTCATTTCTAATTCCTTTATAAGCTCCATAGTCTCAGGCTCCAAGGAATTACTCATATATATAACTCCATCAACCATTTTTTCTTTAAGAACCTTCAAGTATTCTTGCTCTTTTTCTATATCTAAATCTGTATTACAAAGAATTATATTATAAGAATATATGTTAGCTACATCCTCTGCGCCTCTTACAATCTCAGGATATATCTGACTAGATATATCTGGGATTACTATACCTATGGTACTTGTCTTTTGTGTTTTTAAACTTCTAGCAACAATATTAGGTCTATATCCTAATTTTTTGATAGCGCCCATAACTTTCTTCTTTGTTTCTATGTTAACCACGTCAACTTCATTTAACACTCTAGAAACAGTAGCTATAGATACCCCTGCTTCCTTAGCAACATCTTTTATGGATGCAACCATAATAATCAACTCCTGCTTTAATATCTTTCTAATAATTATACTTTTAAAACCTTTTTAATACAAGATTTTTGTTATTTATGTCAATTTATATCTTTGGGGTTATTGCTAAGAAAAGCTTTTTCCCAGTTTTCAACATAATCTCCAGTGGCCCATTGATCCATTATTACACCTTCACCCTTTCTAAGGTCTATTTCCTTTAAGGGATCCTTACCAATTACTCCATTACTTATTTTATATACTTTAATTTTAGTACTAGTAACTATAACTATAATATCTTTCCCTGGAGAAGAAAAAGCATCAATAGCTTCAGGTATACTATCCTTTATACCTCCCCAGGAGGGATATAAGTCATCATAGCCAATAAGCTCCTTTGGTGCAGGTAATGGGATATTAAAATCCACGTAAGAATAGTTATTATCGGTCTGAGCTTTTTCAGTTAATCTGCTTTTTAATATCCAATGACCATTACATCTTTCCACTCCCCAATTATCCTCATCTGGTCCATCTGAATAAACATTTTTACCTTTAGAAGAATCTTTTAAGCTACTTATACTTTCCTGAAATACCTTTAATCCATTCCCAGCTAAAATTTCAGTTAGTTTAATAGGGTTACTAAATAAAAGACTGTTTATAGAAACAACCTGTAGCTTACTACTTTTAGAGTTTTCACCATTTTGATAAATTCCCTCATTATATAAATCAAAGGAAACATAATCATTGCCTACAAAATTTATAGTTTTGCTGGAAGTTTCATAAATAGTTGGTTTATCTGACCAATTATTAACATTGGCTTTATCAACAGGTTGAGCACTCACAGAATCCCATATATTATTAGTACCCATAATCTGCCTTTTGCTATTAATAGTCCAAAATCCATTTTGTCTTGGTAAAAGTATATAATTCAATTCTTGAGTTTCACTATTTATCAGCTTATCCTTATAGCTAATATAGATAGTCCTATATACAGGCTCTTCTAGCTTAGAACTAGCATCCTTCCTATAGCTTTTTAAGGAAAGTAGCAACGCTGAATTAATAACTTTCTTTTTGCTTTCTACTCCCCCTGAGTTGGCAGTTGAAGCTTTATCTTCATTGATAAATAAATTATCTATTTTTTCCAGTGTATAAAAGGTATTATCCATGTTTAAAATAAGCTCTTTCGATCCAACTAAGGCGAACTCATAAAAGTAGTTATTCCCAGTTGATATTGATATAAGTTGAATTTTCTCTTGAGAAATCTTTAATAGATCTGGCATTATATGATAATTATATATGAAGTACTCATTAGTATTTACAGTACGTACTTTATATTTAGGATTTATATATTTGTTATCACCAAATATTACTTTCTTTGAAGAAAAGGATACCTTAAGATTAATTAAAGAATTCGTGTTACTAGAGCCATTAATATTTGCAGGATTAGCCAAGGAGCCTGTTATCTTCCATGTTCCTTCTATTGGTATATCATTATTTACAGGTTTAGCAACTGTATTTGAGGAATTTAAAATGATGTTATTGCAACCGGAAAAAAGCAATGTTAATATCAACATCGCTAAAAAAAGGCTATTTACTTTAAGTATTTTCCCATTACATATTTTACTTCTTTTTCTTATCATTTTAAGTCCCCTGTTTAAATATGGACATTTAAAAAACAAAATGCCACTATTATGAAGGATAATATAATACTAAATTTAATTTTAAATTTCCTTAGTTCCTCCATTTGTAATCATCTCCTATAATAATATCTATTAGTTCATTATTATTTTACAATTTATATCAAAGAAGATGGTTACATTTTGGATAATAATGTTTACAAAATAGTTACAGGCAACATTATTGTTACTCTAGTTCCTGAATTCTCTTCACTTTCGATATTTAATACACCATAATGAAGATTAACTATTTCATCACAAATAGATAACCCAATACCACTATTTGAATTACTTCCTTTGCCCTTATAGAACTTTTCTTTGACTTTTGGCAAATCCTCTTTTGATATGCCAGTACCTGTATCAGAAATTATTATATTTACAAAGTCCTCATTTAATGTTAATTTGATTTTTACTTTTCCTCCCTCTGGTGTAAAATTAAAGGCATTATCAATTATATTAATAAGTACTTGTTTAATTCGATTTTCATCTAAACTTAATATAGGTATATCCTGCTCTTTTTCAAAATCAAGAATTATTTTTGATCTCTCTGCTCTTGGCATCATCTGGGTTATTACCTTACTTACGCAATCCTTTAAATCTACTCCATTCAATTTTAAACTTATCTTTCCTGAAGATAGCTTGGAAAAATCCAATAAATCTTCAACTAAAAGTGTAAGTCTTTCACTTTCTTTTTCTATTATAGATACAGCTTCACGAACATTACTACTTACCTCTCCTATATTACCAGAATTAATAGTTATAGCCCAACCTTTAATTGCAGTAAGAGGTGTTCTTAATTCATGGGATATAGAAGATATAAATTCGTTTTTTAATTTATCACTATTTAAGATCTCTTCCGCCATATAATTAAGTGTATCAGTAAGCTTTCCAACCTCATCATCATACTTTTTAGGTATCTTTTTATTGAATCTACCCTTTGCCATCTGCTCAGCAAATCTAGTAATCTGAATGATTGGTTCTATAATTGAGTTTGATAAAAAAATACTTATTACTCCAATAACTACTATCACTAGTAATCCTAATAAAATAAGCACAGTAGATATATTAAAAAGATTTTCATTTACTTGCTTTAAGGAAGATACAAACCTAATAACCCCAACAGTGTTCTCTCCAGTCTTAAGTGGATATGACACAGAAAGCATAGGATTCGCATCATAATCTACATATCCCCTCCAGTAGCCTACATTGCCTTTAATTGCCTTTTTAAAATCACTGGTGCTTATAGGCTTCTTGTGCAGAACTCCTAGTGAATCCAAAAGTACATTCCCGCTGGGATCCATTATTTGAACTTGGGCTAAGGTGTTTTTCCAAAACAGATCTGAATTGTTTTGTATATTATCTGATAAACTTTGGGAAGAGAAATAATTAGTATATAAATTACTGGAGGTTTTTATCTCATTATATAGGATTTCCTCAACATTAGAATAATAATAATGTTTAATCCCTGATATAAGTAAAAGGTCAATTATTAGTACCGCTACAAAAACAATTAGTAGATAACTTCCCACTAACCGTTGTCTTATACCCTTCAATTTAATCTTCCCTCCATCTATATCCAAAACCCCATACAGTTTCTATAAAAATAGGCTTTGACGATATTTGTTCAATTTTATTTCTGAGTCTTCTGATATTAACATCTACAATTTTAGGATCACCTATATAATTTTTGCCCCATATAACATTTAGAAGTTCATCCCTACTTAAAGCCTTTCCTGGATTTTTCATAAAAACCTTCATCAAAAGAAATTCTGTAGGGGTAAGATCTAATTCCTTACCATCTTTAAAAATTCTCTGAGCTGATATATCAAGCTTAAAGGGTGGATTATATAAAAAAGCTTCTTCCTTGTCTGATTTTAATCTTCTTAATAAGGCCTTAGTTCTTGCAACTAACTCTAATGGGTTGAAGGGCTTAGTCATATAATCATCTGCACCAAATTCAAGACCAATTATTTTATCCATATCTTGACTTTTAGCAGTTAACATTATAATTCCAATTTCTTTATGCTCCATTCTTACTATTTCGCAAACCTTGAACCCATCAATACCTGGTAACATAACATCTAAAATAACAATATCTGGAGGGTCAGCTTTAATTTTTTCTAAAGCTTCTTCTCCACTTTCCGCCTCTGATACGGAAAATTTATTAGCTACCATATTAATTTTTACAAAGGTCCTTATAGAGCTTTCATCTTCAACAATTAAAATTTTATTATTCATTATACTCCTTGATCTCCCTCTCCCCTTAATGGGTAGGATACAGAAATGGCATACCTATTTGGTATGCCATTCACTAAATTATCTTAGTTAATTTTATTTCAGAACCTCAACTGTCATATCTAATTTTTCGTTATTTACACTAAATACATTATATACCTTTTCTTCATTATAATATATACCCTCAGATAAAGTTTCTTTTTTAATGTTATCGGAAAACTTATTGATTATATTTATCAATTTTTCATTTCCTGCTACAAATAAATTGATTTTATCTGCTACCTGAAAACCGCTTTCTTTTCTCATATTTTGCACTTTACTTACGATTTCCCTATAAAAGCCTTCTTCTAAAAGTTCCTTTGATATTAATGTATCTAATACTATTCCGATTGTTCCTTCCCCTGCAAAAGCAAAGCCTTCCAGTCCTTGCATGGTAACAAGAAGATTTTCACTATTTAACTCAATCAATGTTCCATTTATATCTATATTTACCTTTTCTCCTGCGGAGATACTTTGAGCAAGCTCCATTTGATTCCTTGAGTCTATTTCCTTCTTTATTGCAGGAATCATCTTTCCAAAAGCTTTACCTAGTACTGGCAAATTTGGTTTTATTTCAAACTTAACATATTCAGATAAGTCCGCACCAAATTTAACATCTTTTATGTTTAACTCTTCCTTAATAATTGAGCCATAATACTCAGGTAATGATTTAACGGAAAGTAGCATCTTAGAAAGTGGCTGCCTGTTTTTAATATTAGCTGTATTTCTTGCACTTCTTCCTAGCTTAACTATCCTATAGGCTTCTTCCATATTATCTTCTAATACAGAATTCATTAAGCTTTCCTCATAAATTGGCCAAGAACATAAATGAACACTTTCAGGAGCAGTCTTGTCTAGAATAACTACTAAATTCTGATATATCTCCTCTGTTATGAATGGAACAAAGGGAGCCGCTACAATAGCTAATGTAGTTAAAACCTTATATAACGTTACATAAGCTCCTTTTTTATCCTCAGTAAGGCTTTCACTCCAGTATCTGGACCTATTTGTTCTTACATACCAATTAGACAATTCATCTGTAAAGTCTTCAATCGCTAATGCTGCTTGGGTTATACCGTATTTATCTAATTGGTCCCCTACAACTTTAACTAAGGTATTAAGCTTTGATATAATCCACTTATCCATAACATTGTCAGAGTGAAAATCTTTATACTTTCTGGGATCAAAACTATCAATTTCAGCATATAACACATAAAAAGAATAGACATTCCAAAAAGTACTTAAAAATTTCCTTTGAACATCCATAACTGCTTCCTCATAAAATCTAGAAGGTAGCCATGGAGCACTTGAGGTGTAAAAATACCATCTAGTCGCATCTGCTCCTTCGTTTTCCAGCACAGTAAAGGGACTTAGCACGTTTCCTTTGTGCTTTGACATCTTTAATCCACTCTTATCAAGGACATGGCCTAGGACTACGCAGTTTTCAAAGGGGTTTGTTTCAAACAAAATTGTTGATATTGCAAGTAAGGTATAAAACCATCCTCTTGTCTGATCTACTGCCTCAGATATAAACTGAGCCGGAAAGTTTTGCTCAAATAATTCCTTATTCTCAAAGGGATAATGATATTGAGCAAAAGGCATAGATCCAGAATCAAACCAGCAATCTATAACTTCAGAGACCCTAGTCATTGGTTTACCGCATTTGCTACATATTAATTTAACATTATCAATATATGGCTTATGAAGTTCTATTTCATCAGGTACATTTATTCCCTTTTCCTTAAGCTCTGAAATACTCCCAATACATTCTTTATGTCCACATTCACATTCCCACACTGGAAGAGGCGTTCCCCAGTATCTTTCTCGACTTATACCCCAATCAATTACATTTTCAACAAAGTTGCCAAAACGTCCGGTTCTCACATTATCCGGATACCAGTTTATTTTATTATTATTTTCCATTAGCTTATCCCTAAGCGATGACATTTTGATAAACCAGCTGACTCTTGGATAATATAAAAGTGGTGTATCACATCTCCAACAAAATGGATAAGAATGCGTAAAGGCTTCACTTTTATATAATATATTTTCTTCCCTTAAATAATCAACTATTTTAGGATCTGCTTTTTTAACAAATATTCCTTTCCAAGGCTCTACTTCTTCTGTAAAATTACCTTGGGAATCTACAAGATTAACTAGAGGCAAATCATATTTCTTGCCTAGCAAATTGTCGTCTTCTCCAAAAGCTGGTGCTATATGCACTACACCTGATCCATCTGTGAGAGTTACAAAATCTCCATGCACCACATAAAATGCCTTCTTATCAGGCCTCGCGAATTTAAACATTTGCTCATATTCTTTTCCTAGTAGCTTTTCTCCTTTAAATTCTTCTATAATCTCATATTCGCCTATTAGCTTACTTAAAAGAGCTTTTGCAAGGATTAAGTTTTCACCATTATTAACAACTTCAACATAGTCATATTTCTTGTTTATGGCGAGTGCTACATTACCTGGAAGGGTCCAAGGTGTAGTAGTCCAAACTAATATATATTTATTTTCATCCTTCATCTTAAACTTTATATAAACAGAAGTTTCCCTAACATCCTTATAGCCTTGTGCTACTTCATGAGAGGATAAAGATGTACCACACCTTGGGCAATAAGGTACAATTTTATGACCCTTATATAATAAGCCTTTATCCCATATTTGCTTAAGTGCCCACCATTCAGATTCAATGTAGTCATTATGATAAGTTACATAAGGGTTATCCATATCCACCCAAAATCCAACTCTTTCAGACATCTCTTTCCATTGCTTTGAATAGGTGAAAACACTTTCTTTGCATTTTTTTATAAAGTCCTCCACACCATACTTTTCTATATCGGGCTTTCCTGAAAGTCCTAGAGCCTTCTCGACCTCCAGTTCCACAGGTAAACCATGGGTATCCCAACCTGCTTTTCTCAAAACTTTATACCCCTTCATAACCTTGTATCTTGGAATCAAATCCTTAATTACCCTAGTTACAACATGGCCAATATGTGGCTTTCCGTTAGCTGTAGGAGGGCCATCATAAAAAGTAAAATATTTGCCATCCTTATTTAAATTAAAATTTTTCTCAACAATATTCTTTTCTTCCCAACCTTTTAATATATCTTTTTCCATTTGGACAAAATTTCTTCCAGCTTCAATTTTTTTATACATAATATTTCTCCCTTCTCTATATCTAAAGACAAAATAATTTTTAAAAGCAAATTTATTATTTTTAGGTTAATAAAAAAAACCCCGTCCGAATAGGACGAAGTGAATCGCAAACCACCTATGGTTATTTCAAATACAATGATACTCTATCCTTTAACGCAGGAATACGAAAAAACTTACTTTTGTTCAGTTTATAACTCCAGGGTGATTTTCCTTATAATATGCTATGGGCTTTCATCTAACCCCACTCTCTAAAAACAATGTTTATAAGTACTTTTCCCCTTCAACGTTTTATTAATTATAGTATATACGCCTATCAATGTCAATGATACCAGTATTTTTCCATAGCTTATCTGAATTGAATATATACTAGGTAGAAAATAAAGGTTAATATTATTACAAAAAAAGGCCAGTTAAGCACTTCCCTTATATTGGTTTTCTCAAAACTTTCAAGCTCCCCGTAAATAATGCTATTTCTTTTCAAACTAACTCTTCGAAGTAGATATATAAATGCGAATGCAACTGGTGTAATTAAAAATACCCAAAAAAGTTCACCTAAAACTAGCTGTAACTTTTCCACTGAGGTAAACTTAGTTATATCACTAGGAACTTTAATATTGTAAGCAACTACTATTTTAGCTGCAATAAATTGCAGAAGTAGCTGAAACCCATTAAAGGTAAAATGGCATACCATAGCGGCTATTATGGAATTTGTTATATACACAATGTAGGCTAAAAGAACTCCTAAGGCAAAGGCATAAAAAAACTGTTGCAAATTTAAATGAAGTATTCCAAAAAATAACCCTGTGATTATAGCTGATATTCTTATATCCTTTTTTCTATAACCAGAAAAAGCTACTCCTCTTATCACTAACTCTTCACATATAGCTGGGGTTAAAGCAACTATCCCAAATTTTGTTATCAGTGTTAAGGAATTTATTTGTTCCATAGCATTACCAATGTAGTTTTTTGATATGAAATTTGATAAAATACCAATTAACTGAGCTGCGGGCTGAATGAAAATGGCAATTCCTATGATTAAAAGAATTTGAATGGGAGAAATTCTATTAAATCTTATAGTTTTTAGAAAAGGTTCTTTAGTTATAACAAAATATAAAACAACTGGGAAAAGGAGTAGTAGTAACTGTCCTAGTACCAATATAATACCTACTGGAAGCTTTAAGCCATAAAAAATTGGCCTTAATAAGAATCCTCCAAATATTTGTGTTAGAATCACAAGCATTACAAACAAATTGCTTTTAAAAGTAGCTTTCATCGATTTCTCTCCTTTTATCTAATGAGACAGCATAGCTACCTCGTTCTAATCTGAGCAGGGACACACCTGAAGGTATGTCCCATGGAATTAACAATCATCTTTTTCTCGAAACAAAAATTAGCCCTTCATTCCTCGCTTCTATAACTATAACAAAATTTCCTTACTCTTACAAATAAAATAGTTTATTTATTTATTTTTAGTATATAATATCATTATAATATTGGGAAAGAAGGTAATATGATGGTGATAACTTGGCTGGGCCATTCATCCTTTTTAATTGAAGGTTCTAGTGGGAAAAAAATAATAACCGATCCCTTTAATGGAACCGTAGGATATAAATTATATGAGAGCGATGCAGATGTAGTAACCATAAGTCATAATCATTTTGATCATAATTACACAGAGAAAATTAAAGGTAACCCAAGAATCATAAGTGTAATAGGAAGTTTTGACCTTGAGGATATAAAAATTAAAGGTATAAAGAGCTACCATGATAATGTTATGGGTTCTAAAAGAGGGGACAATATAATTTATATAATTGAAATGGATGGCTATAGGCTCTGTCATTTAGGAGATTTAGGCTATGTATTAGATTCTGCTGCTATAAAAGAGCTAGGCCTTATTGATGTATTATTTATACCTGTAGGTGGTAACTATACCCTAGACAATCAAGAAGCAAGCGAACTGGCAAAACTTATAAAATCTCATATTGTAATACCGATGCATTATAAAACTACCTTCATTTCATTTCCTATATCTGGTATGGAAAATTTTTTATTAAATATGAAAAACTGTGAAAAGATTACAGATAATCTAAAGCTTGAAAGTAAGCTTATGGAATATAATATAGTAAAAATTCTTCCGTATAATAATTAAACAATATCTAGAACTATTTTTATGAGGAGTAATATTAACACAATAATAAATAAAGGTTTTATTATTGTGTTTCCCCTTTTTATAGCTATTCCTGAGCCAATATAGTTGCCTAATATGCCACAAATAGCTGCTGGTACCCCATAATACAAATTAACTTGATGGGCTCTATAAAAGGTTATCAGTGCTGCTACATTGGAAGCTAAATTTATCATTTTTGCATTTCCTGAAGCAGTTAAAATATCAAACCCTATAATCGTGGTAAAAGTAAGTATTAGAAAGCTGCCGGTACCTGGCCCAAAAAAGCCATCGTAAGCACCTAATATCAAACCAGCAAGCATTGATAAAATTATAATAACTATAAGCGACCTTTCCTTTGTTTTATCTTTAACCCCAAAATTTTTCTTTAATAAGATAAATATAGCTATTATCGGAATCAATATAATAAGAGTATACTTCAAGAAACTATCATCTAAACTTAAGGCAGCCCTTGCTCCTAAATAAGAACCTATAAGAGCAGTTATAACTGAAAATATTGCTGCTAGAAAATGAACCTTCCTGTTTTTTATAAATCTTAAAGCTGATAAAAAGGTACCAAAGCTTGAGGAAAACTTATTAGTACCATATGCAGTATGTATAGGTAGTCCAATAAAAATATAAGCAGGAAGAGATATAAGTCCACCCCCTCCAGCAATTGAATCTACAAAGCCTGCTATAAAAACAAGTGGACATATTATAAGAAGACGTGTTAAATCCATAATATTCTCCTAATTCATCTTTTTAGTATTTTTGCAGAAAGCATTCCTTTACCAATTATTTCTGCTTTATCATTTGTCATGTTTATTTCAACTTTGCAGAAATTTCTGCCCATGTCCAATATATTTGTATCAAGTTCTATAATGCTATCCATTTGAACCGGCTTCATAAAATATACAATTATACTATCTACAGTGATATTTATATTATTTTTTTGTTTTAATGCTATTATTCCCATAGTGGATATTAGCATATTTAAAGAGCTCCAAGAAGCTGTACCAAAGGAATCAAGCATTTCTGGTATTATCTTCCCTTTAAATTTAAGTTTATTATTGATCATCAAAAACTCAAAATTCTTCAATATCATGTCTTCTAGCGTTTCCCCAACTTGTGGTTGCCTAGATATAGATTGCATAGCTTTTATTACATCCTGCGTGCTTATAACACCAATAAGCTTTTTACCCTCAATAACTGGGCATAACTCAATACCTTCCCAACCCATAATATGGGCTGCATAGGCAGCAGTGGTTTTAGGAGAGACTGAAAGAGGTTTTTTAGTCATAATTTTCTCAATTATTTCATCTTCTGCTACTTCTGCAGGTATGTGTTTAATTGTTATTATTCCTCTAACATTCATAGCATCATCAACCACTGGGTATCTACTATAAGAGGTTTCTTTAATTAATTTTCTAAACTGAGCTATGGTATTATTAACCTTTATGTATTTTGGATCTAATTTCATAATATCTTCAACTAAGATTATTTCCTTTTTTATTAAATCTTCAGACATTGCTTTGTTTATCATAGTAGCTATAGTAAAGGTATCATAGCTAGAAGATATAACGGGCAGTTCCTTTTCATCTGCCAGCTTTTTTATCTCCTCACTACAAGGAAATCCACCAGTTATGAGAACTGCAGCTTCCTTATTTAAAGCTAATTTTTGGGCTTCTTCTCTATTTCCCACAATAAGAAGGCAGCCTGGACTAATATATTTTTCCATGGCATCGATGGTCATAGCACCTATAACAAATCTATTAAGTGTTCTATGAACACCTTCTCTGCCACTTACTAGTTGACCATCTATAATATTTATTAGCTCCATGTAGGTAAGAGATTTGATACCTTTTTTTTCAACCTTTTCTATTCTCACTGTTCCAACCCTTGGTATTGTAGCAACAATTCCTAGAGAATTACACTGCTTAATAGCACTATAGGATGTACCTTCACTTACCTTCATTAATGAAGCAATGCCTCTTACAGATATCTTTGTTCCAACTTTAAGAGACAGAATATGTTTTACTATATCTTCCTGCTTAGACATACTCCTTAACTTCCTTCCCTTTTAAGCTCCTCAGCTATTTTTTCTATCTTCCTGAGCCTGTGGTTAACTCCTGATTTCCCAACAACTGGGCTAAGCAAACTACCTAATTCCTTCAAAGATTCATCTGGAAAATTAAGCCTTAATTCGGCAATCTCCCTTAAGTTTTTTGGAAGTCTACTAAGCCCTATTTCATTTCTAATCAACTTTATACTATCAATTTGTCTTATAGATGCATTTACGGTTTTACTTAAATTTGCTGTTTCACAATTTACCAACCTATTAACATTATTTCTCATTTCCTTCAATATTCTCACATTTTCAAGCTCAAATAAAGACGTATGAGCACCTATAATATTAAGCATATCAATAATTCGTTCCCCTTCTTTTATATAAACCACATAGCTATTTTTCCTTAATATAACTTTCGAACCTAACTCATAACTATTTATGAGCTTTGATAGAGCATCTGCATAGTCACTATCATGTGTTACGAACTCCATATGATAGGTTTTTTCCGGGTTGCTTATACTTCCTCCACCAAGAAAAGCTCCTCTAAGATAAGCTCTCCTGCTTAACTCCGTAGCTATTAAAGTCTTGGGTATATCATAATCTATAGCGATAATTCCCTCCGTATTCGTTAATACACCTATTTCAATAAGGAAATTTCTTACTCCCATTTCTTCTGTTATCATAATCATATATATATTATTCTTATTTAAGGAATTGCTCCGTTTTACCATAAGCTTTGTATGAATATTAAAATGCTCCTTTAATTCCTTAAATATAAGTCTTGCTATTGCTGCATTTTCTGATATAACTCTAAAACCTAGCTGCCTATTTGAACTGATGGAAATAGTACCACTCACCTTCATTAAAGCAGACAATAGTGATACAGCTTCTTTTTTACTAAGCTCTGAAAGCCTACACACTTCGTTTTTTACCTCAGCCGAAAAGGACATAGCTATCTCCCAACTTTCCTATCTTTAAGTCTTTCTGATAAATAAAAATACTCTATAATCTTTTTTCTATCATACAAAAGCTTCTTCTCCATAATTGTTTCTATAATAATTGAAGATAATTTGTCTGATTCATGCCTTATCAATCCATTTATATTCTGTATGAAATTACCTTCAATAGGTTCAACCCCTAATTCCTTAACCTTTTCTTCATTCATCTTTACAAGAGAAGAGGTTTTTTCCAAATATCTATCTTCAATTCCTGAGTCTAATGTTCCTATATTTACTATGACATAATCTATTATACCTTTACCACCATGTTTATAAATAGCCCTAATATGATCTTCAACCCCATAATCATCAGTTTCTCCCCGTTGAGTCATTATGTTAGATACATATAACTTTAAAGCCTTTGTTTCATGCAGAGAGCTACCAATACCCTTTATTAATATATTAGGTAATATACTAGTATATAAGCTACCAGGGCCTATAATGACAGCATCAGCAGATCTAATTGCTTCAACTGCTTCAGATAAAGCCTTAGCATCCTCAGGCATTATGGACACATAATCAATTGGGCTATTACTATTTATGGATTCGATTGGGATATTTGATTCCCCTTCAACTATTTTTCCATTTTTAAGCTTTGCTTTGAGGGTTAGATTGTCTAAAGTAACAGGTATAACCCTACCCTCTACAGCTAGTATTGAACACATGTTTTGAACAGCATCATTGAAATTGTCAGATATACCATCCATTGCAGCTAGAAAAAGGTTCCCAAAACTTTGATTTTTAAGTTTCCCATCAGTAAATCTATACTGGAGTAACTCTTCAATCAAAGGTTCCGTATCTGCTAAAGCTAGTATACAATTTCTGATATCTCCTGGTGGAAGTATCCCTAAATCTTCTCTAAGTTCTCCTGAGCCACCACCATCATCTGCAACAGTAACTATAGCAGTGATATTTGATGTGTAATATTTTAAACCTCTTAGCATAGTAGAAAGACCTGTGCCTCCGCCAATAACAACAATTTTAGGTCCCTTTACTAAAAGCCTTTTTTCATAAATAAGGTTTTCAAGCTTGGCTGAATTTAAGGAAACATTCAAATAGCCCTTGTTTATTAAACCAATAATTGATTTCATAGCTTGGGTTACGGTTATATACAAAACAAAGATTCCTGTTAAAATTAGAAATATATAATAAAATATATAGTAACTGCTGTAAAGCCTGTTCCAAAACCACTCTAGTACAGCAAAAAATAAAATCATGATTCCCATTATGCCAAGAAGTATCCATCTTTTAACTTTGATGCCTGGTCTTAGCCATTCAGAAAACTTCATAATTTAACTCCACCTTTATTACTATCTTCATATATATCTCTATGTTCTACATTTACCTTATGATTGTTATTTTTTAATATATTAAAAATCTCATCTGAAATAGCAACAGAGCGATGCCTTCCCCCAGTGCAACCTATAGATACAATAAGTTGTCTTTTCCCTTCTTTAATATAGCTTGGTATTAAAAATTCCAACATATCCTGAAGCTTCTCAACAAAAATCGCAGTTTCCTTGTGCTTTAATACATAATCTTTAACTTCTTTATTAAGACCTGAAAATGCCTTTAACTCTGGAATATAAAAGGGATTGGGTAAAAATCTCACATCAAAAACTAAATCAGAATCAACTGGAATCCCAAATTTAAATCCAAAGGATACAATCGTAATCATCAGTTCAATTTCAATTTGTCCTTCTTCTGAATATATTTTAGTGATCTCTTCCCTTAATTCTCTTGGGGATAGTTTTGTGGTATTAAAAATATTGTCTGACTTATCTCTTACTTCTCGGAGTCTGTTTCTTTCCATTTCTATCCCTGTCAATATTCTACCATCTGGGGCTAAAGGATGTTTTCGTCTTGATTCCTTAAACCTTTTTATGATTACCTCATCAGAGGCATCTAAAAATAAGATTTCATATTTAAAGCCCTGTTCTACCAGGTAACTTAAGCTTACAAAAAGATCATCAAAAAACTTTCCTACCCTTATATCAATAACTAGGGCTATCTTATCAATTTTCCCTCCTGTTTGATAACAAGCTTCAGCAAATTTAGGTATCAAGGTTGGTGGCATGTTGTCCACACAAAAAAATCCCAAATCTTCAAGGCACCTAATCGTTTCAGTCTTACCAGCTCCTGACAAACCAGTGACTATAACAAATCTCATATAGACCCTCCTTACCTAATAATGCTAGACAAAGCTTTTAGGCGACCTTCAATAAGAAACTTATTGAAAAGGCGCCTATAATTTAAATTATTATTGCTGACCTATCACTATCTGCTTCTTTTTCCCCTATGTCTTCCGGATCCTCGCCAATTATGATAACCTCAGTTTCAAGTTTAATATCAAATTTTTCCTTAACTGTATCTTGAACCATCGTTATCAAATCTATTATATCCTTTGCTTTTGCTTCTCCTTTATTTATTATAAAACCTGAATGTTTTATTGAAACCTCTGCACCTCCAACCATTACACCCTTTAAGCCAGATTCTTCAATAAGCTTTGGAGCAAAGCTTCCTGTTGGTCTTTTAAAAGTACTTCCGGCGGATGGATATTCTAAAGGTTGTTTCTCAATCCTTCTTCTTGTAAGTTCTGCCATCCTGTCACTAATTTTTAGTGGATCACCTTTTTCTAACTTAAACACCACTTGAAGCACAGTATACCCATACTTCAATATGGCGCTCATCCTATAACCCAGTTCAAGGTCTTCCTTATTTAAAGCTATTATATCCCCGTTCTTGTCAATAACTAATGCACTTTCTATTACCTGAGATATTTCCCCATTATAAGCCCCTGCGTTCATTGTTACTGCACCACCTACAGTACCAGGTATACCACAAGCAAACTCTAGACCTGTAAGTGACTTTTTTAATGCTATTCTTGAAAGACTTATTATGGTTACCCCACCTTCTGCGATTAATCTATCAGCCTTAACAGAAAAGCTCTTTAGCTTAGCTAGCTTAATTACAACTCCTCGGATACCTCCATCCTTTACCAGTAGATTTGTACCATTACCAATAATATAAAAAGGCACCTTATATAGATTACAAACTTTAATTATATTGCTAACCTCATCAAAATTTTCAGGGGTTACAATAACGTCTGCAGGTCCCCCAACTTTAAATGATGTATGTTTTTTCATGGGATCATTTATATCAATGTTTTTAATATCTAAGATTTCACCTAATTGTTGTGCAAAATAAGTATATTCCTTCATGATTCATCTCCTCTAAATTATGTATAGTTTACAGTATAATTTATTAAAAAACTAATGACAAGAACAATCTTATAAATTATACTTATATATTTAAATCTCAACCCCTATATTTTATTATCTACCATAAAATAACTAATTATGCTTTCTGCAGATCTTTTATCCATTCCAACAGTATTAATTAGTTCCTTAAAGGAAGCTTTCTTAATACCTTCAATACTACCAAAATTCTTTAGCAGCTCTTTTCTCCTTGTATCTCCTATATTTGGTATATCCTCCAAGATGGAATGCAATATCCTTTTATCTCTTAAACTTCTATGATAATTTATGGCAAATCTATGAACTTCATCTTGAATTCTTGCAATCAAATTCATGCATTTAGAATTTGGCTTAAAAATCATTTCAATATTATTATATATTAATCCTCTAGAATTGTGCTTGTCATCCTTTACCATACCACATACTGGTATAGAAATATTTAGATCCTCTAAAACCTTTAAAGCAATATTAACTTGGCCTTTCCCTCCATCCATCATTATCAAATCTGGGAAGCTGCTGAATTTGCCTCCACTTAGCTTTATTTCTTCTCTTTGTATTGCCTTTATTTCATCAAGGCCATGCTGAAACCTTCTAGTTAATATTTCTTGCATACTACCATAGTCATTTGAACCCTTTACCGTTTTAATCTTAAATCTTCTATAATCGCTATTTTTAGCTTTCCCATTTTCAAAAACCACCATGGAACCCACTGAATCAACACCTTGTATATTGGATATGTCATATGCCTCTATTCTTTGTGGGATTTCGTCAAGCTCTAATATATCACTTAATTCCTTCAAAATTTCTTTATTGTTTTCCTTATCTATATAATATTTTAATTTAAATTGCTCTAAGGTCATTATAGCATTTTTCCCAACCATTTCAATTAATCTCTTCTTTTCACCTTTATAAGGTATCTTAATTGATACCTTTGTTCCCCTTTTTAAGGATAACCACTCTTCTAATAATTCTAAGTCTACTGTCTCAGGTACATATATATCTTTAGGAATTAAGGCTGTACCACCATAAAATTCCTTAATGAAATTCGAAACTATTTCACCTTTTTCTTCAGAAGCAGTTCCATCTAAAATAAAATGCTCTCTTCCAGAAACCTTCCCATCCCTAACGAAAAAAATCTGAATGCAGCTATCTACTTCATCTGAGCTTATATTTATATAATCCTCATCTCTAAAGCCACTAAAATAAATATTTTGTTTTTCTCTTATTTTTTCCACTGACATTAGCTTATCTCGCAGAACTGCTGCCTTTTCAAACTCTAAGGCTTCTGAGGTTATAGCCATCTGTCCCTTTAAATCCTTAATAATTCTACTATCTTTCCCAGACAATAAATCTATAGCATCCTTTATTATGTTCGAGTATTCATCCTTTGAGATAAGATTGGCACAAGGCCCGGGACATAACCCTATATGATAATTAAGGCAGGGCCTGTTACAAATTTTAGTTTCTGCTTTAATTGAAAGCTTGCAATCTCTTATTGGAAAAACCTTTTTAATTAAATCTATAGTTTCATTTACTGCCTTAACATCTGTAAAAGGCCCAAAATACTTATTTCCATCCTTAATCATAAGCCTGGTCACAAATATTCGTGGGAAATCCTCATTTACAGTTATTTTAATGAAAGGATAATGTTTATCATCCTTTAGTAAGATATTATATCTTGGCCTATGAGTTTTTATAAGATTGCATTCTAAAATTAAAGCTTCCATTTCAGAATCAGTAATTATATATTCAAATTCCGCAATATTTTTCACCATGGCTCTAACCTTTTCACCATGGTTTTTATTGCTTTGGAAATATTGTCTCACTCTATTTTTTAATATTTTTGCTTTACCTACATAAATAATCTCTCCAAGAGAATTTTTCATCAAATAAACACCAGGCTTATATGGTAGTACCTTTAGTTGGTACTCGAAATCGAACATACCCTACACCTCAAGTTAACTTGCACCACAAGTTAAGTTAATATTTTGTTATAATATATAATCATTATAGCACTTAATATAAATATAGACCTAATCCTCAGCTTCCCAAATATTCCTTTATAAGACCTGAAGCTATATTTGCAGCAATAATGCCCCCTTGTCCTCCATCTTCAACTATTATTGCCAGGGCAATAGTAGGACTCGCATAGGGTGCAAAGCCTACAAACCAAGCATGAGGTGCTAAATTGCCTCCACCTTCCTTGTGATCTGCCGTCCCTGTTTTACCACATATCTCTATTCCTGGTACATTAGCATTTGTACCTGTACCTTCCTTTACAACTCCCAACATTAGGTCCTTCATAATACTGCTGTTTGAGGGGCTAATGATTGTTCCGATAGGTTTGCCCTCAATAGCTTTAATCTTAGTTCCATCACTTTTAGTTACTTCCTTAACTAAATAAGGTTCCATCATAACACCACCATTTGCAATGGTGGCAGCAACTAAGGCCATCTCCATTGGAGTTGCCAGCACTGTACTCTGACCAATAGCACTTTGAGCAATATTTCCTATTTCATTTTTCGCCAGTTTTGGAAACATACTATTTTCTATAGTAACTCCATCTGATGGAATGTTTGCATTAAAATAAAATTTTTCTGCCTCAGTTTTTAATTTAGTATTACCCAACTCCTCCCCTAGACCTCCAAATACCACATTGCTAGAATGAATAAAAGCATTTCTAAAACTTAAGTTACCTAATACTTCTCCTCCAAAATTACTTAAGGATTCCTTAGAATTAAATACTAACTTACCATTATCCTTAAAAGTCCGATTTTGTATCCCACCAATATTTTCTAAAGCACTCAAAGCCGTAATTATTTTAAAGGTAGAACCTGGAGGATAAAGTCCTGCGGTAGCTCTATTTATTAAGGGTGAATTTTTATTCTTATTTAAATCTGTCCATATTTTTTCTAAATTATTAGGATCATAGGAGGGCTTTGAAACAAGAGCTAATATCTCACCAGTTTTAGGGTCTAAGGCCACTATAGCACCTATATTATCCCCCAATAACTCATAAGCTTTGCTTTGCAATTTAGAATCTAAGGTGGTTATTAAATTATGCCCTACTTTTGGAGTAGGGTTCTTATCAATATTAAAAATATCTAATATTGAAGTATCATCAGCCATAAGCTCTGAATCGTATTTTTTCTCAAGTCCAGTGATACCATATTTAATATTTACATAGCCTAGTACATGAGCAAATACATCATTACCTGTATATTGTCTTTTTTGTGTTAGCTCATCAACTTTTTCGCTTTTAGTTAAAGCCACCATATTTCTATCATATATAGTTCCCCTTAATACTTCATTTCGCTTAACCCAGGTTCTTTTATTTAAAGTACTGTTTACTATTTTCGGAGCTACTGCTATCTCAAAATATGTAATATACGTTATTACAGCAAAAAAGAAGAATAAAAATACAACAAGAACCTTTTTAATACTAGAGGACATATCATCCATTTTTACCAACTCCAATCCTCTGAGATTTTTTGAATTATGCCCAAGGAGATGAAGCTTATTACCATTGAGCTCCCTCCGTAGCTAATAAAAGGCATGGTTATTCCTGTAAGAGGTATCATGTTTGTTACACCACCGATTATTACAATAACCTGACAGGCGGTCATAGCGCTAAGCCCAACTGCAAGTAGTCTTGAAAACTTATCTTCCACATAAAAAGCCGCTCTCATACAACGATAAAACAATAAAAAATATATTATTATAATAGCAAAACCCATAAGTATTCCCATCTCCTCACAGATAACAGGAAAAATAAAATCCGTTTGGGAAACTGGTACAAACTCCGGATGACCTTGACCGAGCCCTACTCCAAACAATCCTCCAGAAGCAATGGAAAACATAGATTGGACAATCTGTAAGCTCTTATCGCTAGCATAAAGCCATGGATTTCTCCAAATCATTATCCTAAGTCGCACATGATCAAATAACTGATAGCTTATCACTGAACCTATTCCAAAAAGAACAAAGCAAACTAATATATACTTTAATTTAGCTGTTGCTATGTATAGCATGGTTACAGATATCCCAAATAAAATTAGGGCAGTACCTAAATCCTTTTGAAACACCATAAATAATAAGGATACCATTACAACAATTGCTGGGATAAGTAAATCCTTGTGCTCTTTATAGTCCTTTAAGGCAGACGCAAGATAGGCACATAAAAATATTTTCCCAAATTCGGAAGGCTGAACCATAAATCCATAGAAAACTATCCAGTTCTTTGATCCATTTTTTTCTGTTCCAAAAATTATGGTCATAGACATGAATAATAAAGTCAAAATTAAATATGTATTTTTGTATTTCATAAAACTTTTTAAATCAGGAAGTAAAATAACAATTAATATATAAATAGTTACCCCTACTGCAAACCATATCATTTGTTTTATTGAACTAGGCATTTTTATACCATATAAGGTCATTATGCCTATAATTGATAAAATACCTACAAATATAAATATAAATTTATCCCCATCCGGAAAAAACCTTCTGATAACAAAATAGGAATATCCAAATAAAATACAGGTTATTACCCCCATCACATAAGCTTCCTTATCTATTGGTGTCTTAAGCAGAGAGAGAGCAAAAAAACCTAACAGACAAAATATGTAGGTAAACCTTACTAATCTTTTTTCATCTTTTAAAGTATTCATTTTATCACTTCCAATATCTTTTACGTCTTAAGCTAATTAAGGCTCTTTAATTGAAAATTAAAGCACGATAAATATAGAGTTCCCTATTTTTATGGTATCTCCTGAATTTAAAACTGCTTTTTGAACAGATTCTTTATTAATTATAGTTCCATTTGTGCTATTTAGATCCTCTACAATATAATCATTATTTTTCTCATATATCTTTGCATGATGGCTAGATACAAAACTATCTACAAGCTGAAGATTGTTATCATCCTTTCTTCCAATTGTAAGCACCCCTCTTACAGGTATTACGGATCCAATTTTCAAATTCGTTCCACTACCTGCTTCCATAATTTCAAGTCCAAAGGGCTTCCTTTTCATTGTTTTTCTTCCACCATTATTTCTAATATCCTTATACATTATCCTAAGTGCAATAATTATTATAATATAAATAATTATTACTGCTATTACTGTAAATATCTGACCAATCGATTTGAATGTCAATTTAGTCTACCCCCATACTATATACTTTATAATATTAGAAATAATGTTATTACTTCTGATACTATTACTTAGAACAGACTAGCATTGATAATACTAGTCTATTCTGAATACACTATTAAATTATAACATCTTTTTCAAGTATTGTCCTGTAAATGATTTTACATTTTTTGCTATTTCCTCAGGAGTCCCGCTGCAAAGAAGTTTTCCTCCTCTTTCTCCCCCCTCAGGGCCAAGATCTATAACATGATCACTGCACTTAATAACATCTAAATTATGTTCAATCACTACAACTGTATTTCCTGCATCCACAAGTCTTTGAAGTATAAATATAAGTCTATTTACATCATCTATATGAAGACCAGTTGTTGGTTCATCTAATATAAATAAAGTCTTACCGGTGCTTCTTTTTGATAACTCATAAGATAGCTTTATCCTCTGAGCCTCCCCTCCCGACAGTTGAGTGGAGGGCTGCCCTAGCTTTATATATCCAAGCCCTACATCCTTTAGTGTTTGCAGTTTGTTCTTAATTCTTGATATATTCTCAAAAAATGTAACTCCTTCAAATACAGTCATATTCAATATATCATCAATATTTTTTCCCTTATATTTTACCTCTAAGGTTTCTCTATTATACCTTTTTCCCTTGCATATCTCACAAGGAACATAAACATCAGAAAGAAACTGCATTTCTATTTTTATAATCCCATCTCCACTGCAGGCTTCACATCTTCCACCCTTTACATTAAAGCTAAACCTTCCGGCCTTATAACCTTTCATTTTAGATTCTGACGTGGCAGCAAACACGTCCCTTACTATATCAAACAATCCTGTATAGGTTGCAGGATTCGACCGTGGTGTTCTCCCAATTGGACTTTGATCAATATCTATTATTTTATCAATGTTTTCCCAGCCGGTTATTTCCTTATGCTTTCCAGGAATCATTCTACTATTATTTATTTTCTTGTTTAGTCCCTTGTATAAAACCTCATTTATTAAAGTGCTTTTTCCAGACCCAGAAACTCCAGTTACTGATACAAACTCACCTAAAGGAATAAGCACATTTATTTTTTTAAGATTATTTTCTTCAGCACCTATAATGCTTATAAAATTTCCATTTCCTTTTCTTCTTTCCTTAGGAACTTCTACAACCTTTTTCCCACTTAAATATTGTCCAGTTATAGAGGCGTCACAGGCTATAATATCCTCAATGGTACCTACTGCCACTATTTCTCCCCCATGTTCCCCCGCTCCTGGGCCTATATCTACTATATAATCTGCTTGTTTCATTGTATCTTCATCATGTTCTACAACCACCAGTGTATTTCCTAAATCTCTTAAATGCTTTAAGGTAGCTATAAGTTTATCATTGTCCCTTTGATGAAGACCTATACTTGGTTCATCTAATATATATAACACTCCAACAAGACTTGAGCCTATTTGCGTTGCAAGTCGTATTCGCTGTGATTCTCCGCCGGATAAGGTTCCAGATTTACGAGATAGATCCAGATAGTCAAGACCTACATTTATAAGAAAATTCAATCTACTTTTGATTTCTTTAACTATTTGGCTACTTATGATAATATTTTTTTCCGAAAGCTTTAAGGAATCAATAAATTTTATTTCTTCTTTTATGGATAGCCTACAGAACTGGGATATATTTTTATCACCAACTGTTACTGCTAAAACCTCTCGTTTTAAACGATCCCCCTTACATATAGGGCAAGGATTTTCGCTCATATATATTTCAATCTCATCCTTTATATAATCCGAATTGGTATTATCATGTCTTCTTTTTAAATTATTAGTTACCCCTTCAAAAGCATGCATAAAATCTGCTGAGCCATACAATGCTTTATCATAATGTACCTTTATCTTTTCTCCCTTACTTCCATAAAGAAGGATATTAACAATCTTTGGGTCTAAATCCTTTATAGGTGTATCCAGCCGAAAGCCATAATACTTAGAAAGACCTTTTAAAATGCTTTGAGTCCAGGAATCGTCTTTTCCACTTACGGTTGCCCAAGGAGCAATTCCCCCTTCTAGAATACTTTTATTATAGTCAGGGATGATTAAATTCACATTAAATTCCATCATAGAACCTAAACCATCACAATGGTCACACTTTCCAAAGGGAGAATTAAAGGAAAACATTCTTGGAGCTAGCTCATCTATGCTTATACCACAATCAGGACAAGCAAATTTTTCACTAAAGAGCATATCTTCCCCATCAACTATGCTTACTATTACAATTCCTTCAGATAATTTTAAAGCAGTTTCTATAGAATCCGTTAACCTGCTTCTAATATCCTCTTTGATAGACAATCTATCTACTACTGCTTCAATACTGTGTTTTATAGTCTTTTTAAGGCTCACCTCGTCGTCTGTAAGCTCGATTATTTCACCATCTATTCTAGCCCTTATAAACCCATTCTTTTTTATTGTTTCAATAACCTTTGCATGCTCTCCCTTTCTTCCTTTAATTAAGGGGGCTAAAACCTGTATTTTTGTCTTTTCCTTAAGACTCATAATCTTATCAACCATCTGGTCTACAGATTGTTGGGTTATCTCTTTTCCGCACTCAGGACAATGTGGTACTCCTATTCTTGCATACATAAGCCTTAAATAATCATAGATCTCTGTTACTGTACCCACAGTGGAACGGGGATTTCTGTTTGTCGTCTTTTGATCAATTGATATAGCAGGAGATAACCCTTCAATACTTTCCACGTCTGGCTTATTCATCTGCCCTAAGAATTGTCTTGCATAGGCGGAAAGGGATTCTACATATCTTCTTTGTCCTTCCGCATACAAGGTATCAAAGGCTAAGGAGGATTTACCCGACCCTGAAAGACCAGTAAAAACTATCAATTTGTCCCTTGGGATTTGAAGGCTTACATTTTTTAAATTATTTACTTTTGCCCCTTTTATCTTTATATAGTTATCCATAATGTTTCCTCGCTCTATTTCTTTATTTTCTTCTTCAGCTTAAATATCATATCCCTTAGCTGAGCTGCTCTTTCAAATTGTAAGTCCTTTGATGCTTGAACCATTTCCTTAGTATACTTTTCCATCAATTTATTTATAGTTTCATTATCAGCTTCTAAGGCTTCCTCTAAACTACCATAGGTAGCCATTTCTTCCCCAACTGCTTCATTACTTGAAATCTCTAAAATATTTCTTACCTCTTTAATTATTGTAGTAGGGGTTATTCCATTTTTTTCATTGTATTCAGTTTGAATTTCTCTTCTCCTATAGGTTTCCTTAATGGCTTTATCCATAGAATTAGTAATTCTATCTGCATACATTATAACTTTACTTTCAGAATTTCTGGCAGCCCTACCAATGGTTTGTATTAAGGAGGTTTCAGACCTTAAAAAGCCTTCTTTATCAGCATCTAAAATAGCAACTAACGCTACCTCAGGAATATCAAGACCTTCCCTAAGTAAATTGATTCCTACTAAGACATCAATCTCACCTTTTCTTAGATCTCTTATAATCTTCATTCTTTCCATAGTATCAATATCTGAATGCAAATAGTTTATTTTAAGACCCATTTCTTTAAAATATTTTGTAAGATCCTCTGCCATCCTTTTTGTGAGCGTTGTTACTAATATTCTAAAGCCCTTTTCTATGGTTTCATTAATACTAGCATACAAATCATCAATCTGACCTTTTATTGGTTTTACAATTATCTCTGGATCAATAAGTCCTGTAGGTCTTATTATCTGTTCTACAGTATTTTTTGAATTTTCAAGTTCAAATTTAGCTGGCGTTGCACTTACAAAAACCACGTTATCCATCTTAGTTACAAACTCTTGAAATTTCAAAGGCCGATTATCAAAGGCACTTGGCAGTCTAAACCCATAATTAATAAGGGTTTCTTTCCTGGAACGATCTCCCGCATACATAGCTCTAACCTGAGGCAAGGTTACATGACTTTCATCAATAAACAATATATAATCTTTTGGAAAATAATCTAAAAGCGTTTGAGGAGGAGTTCCTGGATCTCTACCATCTAAAATTCTTGAATAGTTTTCTATTCCACTGCAATAGCCAACTTCCCTAATCATTTCAATATCATAATTTGTTCTTTGTCTTATTCTTTGAGCTTCTAAGAGTTTATCCTGAGAAGTTAGTTCTATAAGCCTTTCTTCTAGCTCTTCCTCAATTTTTTTGATTGATAAATCTACTTTTTCTCTAGAGGTTGCAAAATGGGATGCTGGGAATATAGCTACATGCTTTAAATTATTTAATATTTCTCCTGTTAATATATCAAATTCTCTTATTCTCTCTATTTCATCTCCAAAGAATTCAATTCTAACAGCCCTATTGTTTGTAGCTGCAGGGACGATATCTAGAGTATCCCCCCTAACTCTAAAGGTACCTCTTGAAAAATCTATTTCATTTCTTTCATATTGTATATCCACAAGTTTTCTAATTACTTCATCTCTACTTTTCTCCATACCTTCTCTTAAGGATATAGTAAGTTTCTTGTATTCGTCCGGATTACCTAAACCATATATACAAGATACTGAAGCAACAATAATTACATCTCTTCTCTCAAAAAGAGATGAAGTAGCTGAATGCCTCAGCCTATCAATTTCATCATTAATAGAAGAATCCTTTTCTATATAGGTATCAGTTTGTGGCACGTAAGCCTCTGGCTGGTAATAATCGTAGTAGGATACAAAATATTCTACTGCACTAGTTGGAAAAAAGTCTCTAAACTCAGAACAAAGTTGAGCAGCTAAAGTCTTATTATGAGCTAATACTAACGCTGGCCTTTGTACTTCTTCAATTATATTAGCCATGGTAAAGGTTTTACCTGAGCCAGTAACTCCTAAGAGAGTCTGATATCTTATATTTTCTTCTAAACCCTTCACTATTCCTTTTATAGCCTCTGGCTGATCACCAGTTGGCTTGAATTTCGAATTAATTTTAAAATTACCCATATGTACACCGCCTGAACACTAGTTCGTATATTTGTATTTTAATCTCTATATATATTATTGTCAATAAGTTTTTAAGGGACATCACCTTAGGTGTGTCCCTATCCTTTTAACGCATCACCTTTAGGTGGCGCCTTTAAAAAAAGGCGTGGCGCCTTTAAAAAAAGGCGATCCCTTTCCTTATAGTACATCACCTTGTAAAGTGTGTCCCTTTAAATCAACTAAATGTCATCATCCTTATTATCCTTTTTAAACTTATCTAAAAAGTCACTAAACTTAGTATCAGAAAATTTTATAATAGTAGTATCCTTTGGTATTCCTTTAGGTACAAAAACAATGCCTAACCTCTTAAATTTATTCATTTTATTGTAACTTACATCTTTTAAATTACCATTTGCTTCTTTTATTTTGAACCAAATAAAGTTTACACCTTCCATGAGGATTTTTAGTATTTCCTCTTCATCTACTATCTTTTGATTGTTTATCTCTATAAGCTTATCCCCACTTTTTATCCCCATTTCATGAGCTGGTGAATTTACAGATACATCAAGCACCATAATGCCGTCCTCACCGCTAACGTATTTAGGATTACCATTTATTTCAAAATGTCTTTGAGCATATAATAAAGCTTCATGGGCTAAAGGCATAAATATTACTGCGAATATTGAACCTGCATAGCCTAATCTTGCAAGTTGAGCAACCAAGGTTAGAAGCACTCCATAAAGTGCTATTATAATCCCTGAGGTTAAGGTTTTTTTCTTTTTTTCCATTGTAAAGGTTATATTTGAATAACCTAAAACTCCATAAAAAGGAACTAACCCTACTCCAGCAGCGATCAGCATTTTTAATGGTATGTTTGTTTTTAGTAGTGGCCACCAAAGTGGCATATCCTGCCCTGAACCTGAAATTGCATTATTTGATTTCAATAATAATAATACTGCAATAGGTAGTACCCAATACCTTTGGAAGGCAAAGCCCCCTATTATTTTCTCATCCCTATTAGTAAAAACAGGAAGCGCTCCCCTATCACCATCTATTATAACTAAAAAACCTTCCACCAAATGTATTATTCCTATAAGCGTAACTAAAGAAACAATATCTATCTTCAAAAAATCAATACCTGTAAGATTAATATTATTACCTAGAATACTTATTTGTTTTAATCCTGAAAAGCTTATAGCTGATAACGCTATACTAAATAGGCCTAAAATAGCACCTGAATAGGAGAAACATATAAATCTTGGTCTCCAAAACATCAATACTATAGATAGCACAAATATTAAAGAGATAGCTGACTCCTCAAGAAAAATAACACCTAAATAAGATAAGATTAAACTACATATCGTTCCTGCTATTATTCCAATAACGATCTGAGATATAGTAAGTTCAAGTGCTGTATTTTGGCTTTCCCCCATTATCAATTTTTGCATATCAGAAGTTTTTTTATTTTGCCTGAATAGCATTATGGATACCAATATAAGCATAATTACTAAATATGGCTGTAATAAAGCATCTGCCACAGATCTGACTGTATAAATGGCAATATTCATGTGAGTGTTTTCTCCTCTCAATTATCACTTAATCTTAGATTTTATAACCTCTAATGCTTTATTAAGCTGTGGATCATTTTTCTCCGCGTAAGGTAATAGCTTTAAACTGGCCGGATATTCCACTGCAATATCCGGAACTATTCCAATCCCATGGATATTATAGCCCTTGGGACTATAATATTTGGCAATTGTAACCTTTAAGGCGCTCCCATCAGAAAACCCTTCTAAATATGAGTCAAGTATACTTTGCACAATACCCTTTCCGAAAGTTTTCTCACCAACTAAAGTACCAGCCTTATAATCCTTTATTGCTCCGGAGAACACCTCCGAGGCACTTGCAGAACCTGCATTTGTTAATACTACTAAAGGAAGTCCTATAGCAGTCCCTCCAACGGAATTATATTTAGTCTCCTTGTTATTCTTATCCTTCATAGAAACTATCAGCTTACCCTTTGGTATAAAATTAGATGTTATGTATACACATTGGTCCAAAAATCCACCTGGGTTTCCTCGAACGTCTAAAATTAGACCTTTAATGTTTTGTTTCTGAAGGTCTTTAAGTTTCTCGTTAAATCTTATCGATGAGTCTGTATCAAACTCAGGAAATTTCAAATAACCAATATCTGATTCCAATACCTCAGTCGTTATTGGATTTGTTATAATCTTAGTTCTCACAATTTTAACGTCTAAGGTAATATCCCCTCTTTTAAGTGTTAAAACAACTGAGGTATTTTCTAATCCACGAATCATATTTGCAGCCGTAGTAAAAGTTACCTCCTTACCATCAACCTTTAATATAGTGTCCCCTTGGAGTATACCTGCTTTTTGAGCTGGACTTCCATCTATAGTTCCTGCCACAATTACAGCATCTACCTTTTGGTCAATCTGAAGTCCTATTCCTACAAAACTTCCACTTTCCTGCTCCTTATAGCTCTTATATTCAGTTTTATCCATATATACAGAATAAGGATCCTTTAATACAGCTACCTCTGCTTTAGCAGCAGCTTCATCAATGGCTGTAATATCTATTTTCCCCATATAATATTTTTCGATTGAATGTCTTACCGTTAATGTCTTACTTAATTTACTTATAGTATTTGTTGTATCTATTCTTCCATTTAAAATCAAAATAGTTGCTACAATACCTAAAATGAATGCTATTAAATTTGTTCCTATCATTAGTTTTAAGGACTTTCCTTCAACTTTTCCATTTTTCTTAAATATAGTACCCATAAGTACACATCCTTTCCTTTATAAACTATACAACTAGAAACTTCCTTATAGCAAAGGCACTGCCAATGGCTCCAATAACCACACCACAAGCTAAAAATATCCATACTAGATAAGTAAAAATGAAACTAGCTGGAATCATTGTTAATATGTCTCCAACCACCTTATTTACAACAAAACCATAGGTATAAAATAGTACTATTGTAGAAATTAAAGATCCTACTATCCCAATTATCATTCCTTCAATAATGAAGGGCCAACGGATAAACCAGTCTGTTGCTCCTATGAATTTCATTATGCTTATTTCTCTTCTTCTAGAATAGACGGTTATTTTTATTGTATTGCTAATTAGAAATAAAGCTACCCCACCTAAAATAATAAATACTACTGCACCTATCCATTTTATTCCATTAGTTATTGTCACTATCTTTTCTATAAAATCCTTTTTATTTTCAATAGTGTCAATACCTGGCATACCTGTAACTTGACTAATTAGAGCGGATATTTGTTCAGGCTTCTTCATTGTAACAACAAAGGAAGTCGGAAGTATATCAGAACTAATACCACTAATTAATCCAGGATTATCTTTACCAATTATATTTTTGAACCTTTCCATAGCATCGCTCTTACTTTGAAAGATCATTTTAAGAACATCTTTATTGCTATTTATTTTAGCTTCTAAATCGCTTCTTTGAATATCTGTTATGTCATCCTTAAGAAATATTTCCACCTGAACTTTAGATTCTACATTTTTTATAGCAGTTGAGACATTTACCCCAGTAAGGACAAATATGCCAAATATAAAAAGGGCTGCTGCAACTGTGAACATAGACGCTAAACTTAAAGTTCTATTTCTTCCTATACTCTTAAATGAATCCGAAAGAAAGTACTTACCTGTGCTAATCTTCATAACCGTAAGCCCCCTTTTCCTCATCTCTTAATATTATACCCTTATCTATTGCAATAACCCTTTTTTTCATAGCATCTACAATATCCTTAGCATGAGTTGCCATAAGTATTGTTGTCCCTCCATGATTTATATCCTTTAATATACCTACGATTTCTCTAGAAGTTTCTGGATCAAGATTACCCGTGGGCTCGTCAGCTATTAATATAGAGGGATTGTTAACTATTGCTCTTGCTAAAGAAACCCTCTGCTGCTCTCCTCCAGATAATTCATGGGGGTAATTTTTATATTTATTTGATAATCCAACCAAAGACAATACCATTGGTACCTTTTTTCTTATATCTTTATAATTTGCTTCAATAACTCTCATGGCAAAGGCGATATTTTCATAGACTGTGAGTGTTGGTATAAGTCTAAAATCCTGAAATACCATCCCTATTTTCCTTCTATAATAAGGTACCTCTTTCCTTTTAATTTTTCCTAACTCTTTTTCATTCATATATATTTTACCGTTGGTAGGTTCAAATTCCTTAAGAATGAGCTTTATAAAGGTAGATTTGCCTGCTCCGCTTGGCCCCACAAGAAAAAGGAATTCTCCTCGGTCAATTTTTACATTTATATTTGATAACGCAATTACGTTCTTATTATATATTTTAGTTACATCTTTAAATTCTATCACTTTAATATATCCTCCCATAGTTTTAATATATGGTTATTATAGCATACATTACTTTAGTAATTAGTTAATATTGAATGTACTGCCTTAATCCTCCTCATTAATTTCTTTAAACCCTCGGCCTAAAACCTCATGAGCTTCACTAACAGTTATGAATGCTTCTTTATCTATATCCTTAATGAAATTTTTGAGTTTAATAAACTCTTTTCTGTTTAAAACTATGTAAATAGTATTATATTCCGTACCACTATAGCCGCCTCTACTAATTAATTCAGTGCAGCTTCTGTCTAAAACCTTAAATATATACTCTTTAATCAAATCACTTTTTCTACTTATTACTATAACCTGTTTGCAAACATTTAACCCTGCAATAACATTATCTATTACAAACCCATTTAAAATAACACATAAAAGGGAAAACAGTCCTTTATCAGCACCAAACACAGCTGCAGAAAAGATAGTAATGATGAAATCAACTGCGAGTAAACATTTACCTATACCTATTGGTAAAATCTTATTAGTCATTTTTGCTAATATATCTGTTCCTCCAGTAGAAGCATTTCTATTAAAAACAAGCCCCATACCAATGCCAGACAATAGTGTACCAAAAAAACATGCTAAAAGTAAATTATGGGTTATAACATATTTTTCAGACATAAATTTATCCAATATCCAAATAGATCCGGATAGTCCAATACTAGCATAAATTGTTTTTGCTCCAAATCTGCTTCCTATGGCTAAAAATGCAACAATAAATAATACAATATTCATAAACAACATCATCATTCCAATAGGTAATTGGGGGAAGATACCGTTCATTATTATTGCAATACCGCTGACCCCTCCAGGTGCTAATTGATTAGGTGCCATAAATAATTCTACAGATAAAGCCACTAACATAAATCCAATGGTAATAAAAAGATATTCTTTAAATTTTTTCAAAATAAACCTCCATATGAAAAAATAAGGGCATAATATGCCAATTTACCGGCAATAAGCCCTTACTAAAATAATTACTATTGCACTCCAATACTAATTAAAAGCGCATCATCAACCTTTTTCATGTCACTTTCAGTCATATGACCAATTTTATCTTTTAATCTTTTCTTATCTAAGGTTCTTATTTGCTCCAGCAAAACCACCGAATCTTTATTTAACCCATACTCCTCAGAAGATATCTCCACATGAGTAGGGAGTTTCGCTTTATTTATCTGGGACGTAATGGCTGCAACGATAATTGTAGGACTATATTTGTTTCCTACATCATTTTGTACAATAATTACGGGTCTTACTCCACCCTGTTCAGATCCAACTACAGGACTTAAGTCAGCATAGAATATATCTCCTCTTTTCACTACTGTCATCATTAGGCAAATCACACTCCGAAAGATTCACTTCATATTCTCTAAGTTCTACCAAATCACATGCTAAACCCATCTCGCATATTTCAAGATTAAGTTTAGCCATTTCAGCATAACCTTCCTTCATAAGCCTATCCATATTAACTTTTTTCTTCTGCTCTATATATAGTAGTATAGCTTCCCTAATAAATTGACTTTTATTTTTAGAATCTTCTTCTAAAGCCTTATTAAATTCTTTATATAGTACTTCAGAGAGGTTAACAACCACTCTCTTTGAATCAGACATAAAAAATACCTCCTATTTACATAAGTATATCTATGTACCTGTACATTATAAGTTTATCATATTATAATGTCAAAGAAATATTACTTAAAACACTTAGATATAATTTTTGATGCTTTTTACAACACCATTCTCTATGTAAACTCTTGGTACCCTTTTGCTAATACCACATATAACCTCGTAGCTTATTGTTCCTAAACTATCTGCCATGTCCTCTGCTGTAAAATGTAATGCTCCTTCTGTTCCTATAATTATAACCTCATCTCCAACTTTCAAATCAGGAATATTGGTAACATCAATCATGAATTGATCCATACATATTGTCCCAACAATAGAGGCTTTACAACCTTTTACTATAACAAAACCATTATTTGATAGCTTCCTGGAATACCCATCAGCATAGCCAACAGGTAAGGTTGCTATAATCATTACCTTTGAAGTTCTATATTTTCTTCCATAGCTTATATATTCCCCCGCTTTTACCTCTTTTATGTGTATTATATTAGCTTTCAAACATAAAACAGGCTTTAGCCTAAGTTTATCTCTCATAACTTCCTTAGAAGGATAATAGCCATACAATATTATTCCAGCTCTCACTGCATTATAATAAGCCTCTTTAATATCCATAATCCCTGCACTATTAGATAAATGCTTAAGTTTTATGTGAACTCTCTCCTCTTCAAGCCTATTAATAACCCAATTGAATTTTTCTATTTGGCCCTTTGAATAAGTTTTGTCTAGTTCATCTGACGTGGAGAAATGAGAAAAAATACCCCTTATTTCAAGACCTTCTAGTTTAACTATCTTTAAGATAGTACTAATACTATTTTCATTTGGTAAAAACCCTATTCTACCCATTCCTGTATCTACCTTAATATGTACTATCCCGATTTTTCCTAATCTTACAGCTGTTTCTGATAGCAATCTAGCCATATCAAAGTCATATATCGTTTGTTCGATATCTAGTTCAATAAGTTTTTCAAATTCTCCTGGAGGGGTGAAGCCTAAGATAAGTATTGGCTTTTTTACACCTCCAAATCTAAGCTCAATAGCTTCGCTGAGCATGGATACAGCCAATCTATCTATTCCCTCTTGGACTAAGGTATTTGCTATTTCTACAGCGCCATGTCCATACCCATCTGCCTTAACAACTGCTATCAATTCTTTATCACCTATTAAGTTTCTTATTTCTTTTACATTGCTTACTAAATTGTCTAAATTTATTTCTGCCCATACAGGCCTACTATATTTAAACATTTACCCACTTCCTTTTAATCACTAGCTTATGTTCATAATTTTATCCTTAATATCTGCCTCCGGCATAAAATTACTGTACTCTATTTTTATCCGTTCCTTTCCTTTATCATCAAATATTGATATGCCTAAAGGGATAGTATTTTTCTTATCAATATAAAGTTTTGCAGAGGCTACACTTCTATTCTGTCCTGGTAATATCAATTGGATAACCTGACAATCTTTATTGGAGATTTTCTCGGTTGAAATTTTTATATTTTCATCAGTGTATAACAATTGAATATACCGCTGGAGGCTACTATAACAGTAGAAATTTTCAAAATCATCATCCTCATTTGATATTCTTCCGGTTTTTATATCTTTTTTTGTTACTTTATCATTAGCATAAACCAAATTATATAAGCCATCAATATCAAACCTATATCCCTTATCTTTTATGGAGTATTCTCTAAGGTTATGAACTATTATTTCCTTAGAGTTGAAAATCTGAAGCTTAATATCTACCTGATAGCTATCCAAATTTTTAAGAGAATCTATTGCCTCATTTGGATCAATATGCTTGTTACCACAGCTACATAAGAGCACAGCTAATATTATTATAAATAGTTTCTTCATTAAAGCCCCTTCTAGTAATAGGTTATTATTAATAATATTCTTTTTTTAGCAATTATATAACTGGTAATTAAACTAGAAAAAATCCATAATAGCTTTGGGTAACATTTCTACTAAATCTGTTGCGGTAACAGTAAACATTTCCTTTGATAAAAGGTCTCCTACATAGCCATGTAAATATGCAGCTAGAATTGCCCCCTCCATTATGTCATAGCCCTGTCCTATAAAAGAAGCAATTATCCCTGTTAAGGCATCACCCATGCCACTAGACGCCATAGCACTACTTCCAGTTGTATTAACCCATAGGTAATCTCCATCTGTTATAACGGTGTTATAGCCCTTTAATAATACAATAACTCCATTGTCCTTTGCAAATTTTTTAGAAACGGCGATTCTGTTTTCATTTATATAGTTCCTATGAAAGCCGGTCAATCTCTCCATCTCTAAAGGATGAGGAGTTATTATAATCCTACCCTTATAATTTTTAATAAGGTCTATATTTTTAGATAATAGATTTAAACCATCCGCATCTATTACTAATGGTTTATCTGAAGTTTCTAACACTTTTTGAAATAACTCTAAGCTTTTATCATTATTCCCAATACCTGGTCCAAAGGCAATAACATCACTTCTTTCTATTGCATCCTTTAGTCCAATCTCCCTAGAATAATCTATTAAGATTGCCTCAGTAAGCTTGGCTGCTAAGATTTCAAGTACATCATTTGACGTTGCAACCTTAACTAGTCCAGCCCCTGCTCTGATAGTTCCTTTTGCAGCTAGATATGCAGCTCCTGCAAAGCCCTTAGAACCTGCGATAATTAGTACATTACCATAATTGCCCTTATGCCCATATTTATCCCTTTTCTTAATAATACTTTTTATATAAGCCTTATCTATCAAATATTCCTTAGAATCAAATTCATTTAAGGCAATAGACGGAATACCTATATCTTCAACAATTATTTCGCCAGTATATTCCTTTGCCCCTTTCCTTAGAAATCCCTCCTTATATACCTGCAGGGTTACTGTTTTGTTCGCTTTTACTGCATTTCCTAATATATCACCAGTATCACAATCAAAGCCTGATGGTACATCAATAGACAATATATATTTGCTATAATTATTTATGTAGGTAATGCTCTTTTCATATATTCCTTCTAAATTCCTGGACAAGCCTGTGCCAAATATGCAATCTACAGTAAATTGAGACTCAAGTAATATATCCTTAAAGATTTCTAGATCCTTTTCATTTTTAAGTAGTATAATCTTAGCCTTTAGGCTATTTAAAATATTTAAATTTATTTGCCCCGCCAGGCTTAAATTTGTACCTACTGAAATTAAAAAAATAGTTACATCCTTGCCATTATTAATAAGATGTCTCCCTAGGGCTAAGCCATCTCCTCCATTATTGCCATTTCCGCAAACAATAACAAAACTATTGAAACTATTTAAGTCAATATTCTTTAATATCTTAAGCGCTGCATTTTCCATGAGCACTATCTCTGGAATATTTAAAGCCTTAATGCAAAATTCATCTATCTCTCTAATTTTTTTCCTTTGAAATATTCTCAATCAAAGCACCTCTATAATCGCATAAGCTATTGCATATTCTTTTTCATGAGATATACTTATAAAAATTTTATAGCTACCCATTTTTTCTGCAAGACCTGCAGCATTTCCCTTTAGGTTCACATAAGGCATGCCAAGTGAATTTCTAATAATCTCTATATCTTTAAATTTAAAATTCCTAAAACCAGTTCCTAAGGCTTTAGCTACTGACTCCTTAGCCGCAAAAATTCCTCCAATGTATTCTTCACTAAAGTTTCTACTTAAAAGATATTCCTTTTCTTTATCAGAAAAAATCTTATCAATAAATTTGTTTCCAGAAGTCATTATTTTTTTTATTCTTTTTAAATGGACAATATCCGTTCCAATGCCAATAATCAAATGATACACCTTCCTTAAAGCTTTTGAATACTTGTATTTTACTACTTCAATAAATAAGAAGCAATAATATTTAGGATTGATGTCGGGGGGTAAGCTGAGGCGGTAGTTATTTTGTTGTCGGTCTAAGCTGAACAGGGACATACCTGCATCGTATGTTACGATAATATCTGCTGCTTTCGAACTAGAAAATAGTAACTTTACACAATTCTTGTTCGAAAGGCAGGTGTGTCCCTGAAATGAATTATTCTTTGTATCGGTAGATAAGGAAGACTAGTAGAATTGATGTCGGGAGTAAGCTGGTGCGCTTGATATTTTGCTTTGATCTAACATGCAAAAAAATTTAGGGAACATACTTGCAACGATCAAGCATGTCCCTAGATTGATAATTATCTTTCAATATTAATTAATTTACTGCACTATAAATTTCTTCATTACAATCCACTATGTACTTGTCCAACTCATCTTCCACAACTTCTAATAGATGAACTGGAGAAACAGTATGTTCATATAAACAATTTAAAAGGTTATGAACCTTTGACTGTTTTGAACTAATATCTCTCACATGATTTTTTAAAACTTCTATTCTCCCCTCTGCATAAATCTCAACTTCAATAGCTATACCATATGTATCAATAGCATTATTCGAGTCAGGAGCTTCTATTGGTAGAAGGGCTTTTTCTTTAACAAGCCTATAATTATAAGTATATTTCTTTCCGTTTTCCAGCAATGTTTTAGTAAGATTTTCTACGATCATTTTACTACCCCCCAATTAATTATATCTGTAGCATAACATATGCTTTCAAAAAAAAATGTCATAATGTAATGACTTATATTGTTTTTAATATAAGTATAACTGACAACATCCTAGTTCATTTATGAAGTAAAACTATAATATGTGATTTTTATGGGAGTTATTCCCTCATTATTCCTCAGATATTGTCGGAAAAAATATAATATTATCAGAAATATCAAATATGTCCTACTGAATTTCTGTGTAGACATTATTATGCATGTTTTTTCTATAACATGGCATAATAAGTAAATTTTTCTTAATAACTTCAATTAAACTTTCTTTAAAACATTTTCCGTAAAAAAAGATAAATAAATGTCATGATATTCTTGAATATTTTTTAGTTATATACGATAATGAAATATAGAGATTTTTTTTTAATATTGTAAACGATTGGAGGACACATAATGAAACTACCAAAGTTTCCAAGACTACTAAAAAGGAAGGCTAAGAATAAATCTGTTATTATAAGAAATGAAAAGCAGAGGGAAAAAGAAGACAAGCCTTTCAAATTGTTAAATGCAAAAAGGAAAAATGGTGATCGTAAAATAGATCTAAAGGGGATCAAACCTGGGACTATATCTTTTTTTGAATCTAATTCTAAAAAATTTACAAAGTTTTCCAGAGGCATTTCCATTAAATCCAGGCTTACCATTGCCTTTGTAGCGGTAATCTTAATACCTTTATCCGTTATAGGTGCTAATTCCTTTATTCAATCAAGTAAAGCTCTAAATACTACTATAACTTCCTATTCTGCAGAGCTTACGTCTCAAGTTGGAAATAATATCAATGCAACTTTTAAAAAATGTGATGATTTAACGGTACAAATAGCTTATGATACAAAAACTCAAGCTGCTTTAGATAATGCTTCTTCCAAAACTGTAGATGAAGAATCAAAAATCTCTAGTTTCTTGACATTAAGTACTTCACTTGCTAATCAGATAGCAGGCTCTGGCTTGATAACTGGCTTAGACATTTATCCTTTGACTGGAGAAACTATAGGTACTAATACATCAATAAGTACTGAAACATTAAAAGATCTTCAGCAGAAATCTTCTACCCTAAAAAGCGGTGGTTTATGGTCATTAGCAAGTTCTCAACTTTCTGACAAAGTTTTAGTATTTTGTAGACCAATAAATAGCAGCAATTTAAATGAAATTACTGCGTATGGAGTAGTAGTTTTGAATCCTACTAAACTTTATGCTCAAATGGGAAAAATTAATTATGGTAAAGGCTCTGATTTCTTTATTGTGGATGATAAAGGGTTAGTAGTTTCTATGGCTGACCATACTGTTATAGGAAAACCCTTAAATTATAAAGGTTTATCTGCAAAGTTAAATTCTAAAGAAAAAAATCTTGCAACTAAGCAAGATATAAAACCTTCTGACAGAGTTTTTAACTATACCTCTGGAAAGATTAATGACCTAGTTACTTACTACTCAATTCCAGGGACCAATTGGTATTTTGTAGCAACCATACCCAATTCATCAATATTTGCTGCATCTATATACTTACTAATAAATACTATATTAGTAAGTATGATCATTTTTGTTATTGGTATTTTGCTTTCTCTGATGATTTCAAAAAGTATATCTAATCCCCTAAAAGATCTGGTATTACTAATGAATAATGCTAAAGATGGCAATCTTAATATTAAAAGTGAATACAAAAATAATGATGAAATTGGTTTCGTAATAAAGAATTTTAATGAGATGGTTTCGAAAATAAGTTCTTTAATCATGGATGTGAAGGTGTTATCACAAAATCTAACATCTAATACAGAAAAGATTTCTGATATTTCTGAGCATTCTTATACTTCTGCAGAAGAAATAGCAGCTACCATGCAGGATATAGCTAAGGGAGCTTCTGAACAAGCTTTAAGCGCAACTGATGGTGTTTCCTATATGTCTACCCTGGCGGATGGTATAAATACAGTAGATATAGATATGCTTAATGTATCAAAGCAATTAGCAGCTGCTAATGAATTAAAGACTGAAGCTAGCAATTCCGTAAAAGCACTTAATGAAAAAGCAATGGAAACAAGTACTGCTTCAGATAAGATAGTTAAAGAGATTAATGATTTAAATGACAGTATGAAAGAAATTAAAAGTATTGTTAAATTGATTGTGGGAATAGCAGAACAAACTAATCTCTTATCTCTTAATGCTGCTATTGAAGCAGCGAGAGCTGGGGAGGCAGGCAGAGGCTTTGCTGTGGTAGCTGATGAAGTAAGAAAGCTGGCAGACAAATCAAAGGAAGCTTCTAAAAAAATAAATATTATCTTGAATGTAATTCAAGATAAAGCTCAACTTACAACTAATGAAGCAAATTCAACCAGATTAATAATTCATGAGCAGATGGATGCTGTAAATAAAACTGAAGACGCCTTCCAGGTTATATTTAATGCTATAGGAAATATAACTTCTCAAATGGAACATATGAGCCTTTCTGTTAAGGATATCCTTAAAGCAAAAGATAATACATTAAATGCTATTGAAGGTATCTCGTCAGTATCAGAAGAAACTGCTGCAACAACAGAGGAGATCTCAGCAAGCACTCAGGAACAAATAGCAGGAGCGATGCAATTATCCAGCTTATCAGAAGAACTTGCAAAAATGACCTCTAATTTAAATGAAGCTATATCATATTTTAAAACTGAGAAATAGGAATAAAGAAGACCGTATAAACATCTCAGAGTGTTTATACGGTCTTTTAAAATATGTGAAACCTCTTTCCGTATGGCTTATATTTAGTTCTCTTCTATTATTATAAATCCCCAGGCATCGAGTTTTATAATCTCATTAGTATTTATTTCCTCTTCTGTAACCAAATCCCTACCTAACTTATAAAGATAACTGAATGAAGCAGAATCCTTTGAATAATTAAAATAATAGTGGACGTTCTTATCTTTCCCATTTATTCCTGATTTTGTAATCAGTGGAAAATGAAACTCTTGGTCTTTTCCATATAATCCTGCAGTTTCTAATACATTTTTTAATACTTTTCCCAAAACTGCATCACTAGTAATACACCCAATATAAGTGGCTATACCACAGCCATAGCTATTTTGGGTAATGGCTGCATACTTTCCCCAAAATTGGTGGTCATAATAAGCCAGCACCTTAGCTGTTGTAGGAGTAATTAATTCCATCCATGAGGATATATTGTTATTTTCTTTGCCCACTTGGAAAGGGTCACCTTTAAGTGATACATTTTCTGGTAAAGAGAATTGGCTATAATAGATACCACAGGCTTTACCTATAATTCCCGGCTGATGTGAGGATCTAACTTGCACATTCTCATTACAAAAACCGCTTTTAAAAGTGTATAAGATATGACCACCCTTCTCTACAAAACTGTTCAAACGCTCTAGTAGACTTTCTGAGGAGGCATATAATGCAGGAACTACCAGCAAGGAATAATCTTCAATGTTAGAGCTAGTAGGGTCTACAAGATCGCAGCCAATATTCATTTCGTAGAGGATCTTATACATTTGCATCAATATGTCATTATATTTTTTACCATCAGGCAACTTGAACCAATTGAAGGCTGTAAGAGCTTCATTGCTAAAAAGCAAAGCTACCTTGTTTTTTTTCTTTAGATTTATCAAATTGCTACTTAACTTATCAAAGTCCTTCCCTATAATTTTTGCTTCTTCATAAGCAGGGTTTGGTTCAAAATCATGATTCAATAACCCTTTCCAATAGGTTTCGCATCCATTATGTATGGAATGCCAGTGCCAATATTCTACCATATTTGCACCTGATGCCAGATGACTGAATGCCTGTAGCCTCAGTTGCCCTGGATATGGAGTCCAATACGCAAAGCCCTGCGCTTGTGTTTCAAGAACCAGATAGTTTTTTCTTTTCATAGAGCGACCTAAATCGCCGAAAAGGGATATTTCCATACCTGTAAGTTTATCTTGTCCTGGATGGTAAATATCTACACCAACTATATCGAAGGCCTCAGCAGTAGCAAAATGGTCTACATCCGGATTGATACCGCTATGATAGCCACATCAGTCAAAACAAAAATTCTGGGTTACAAATTGTCCTAGGCGTTTATACCCATTTACAATAGCTACCTGCCAAGCTAGAAAATCAGTAACAAGCTTTCGTTGGAATTTTGAAAACTCAGCTCCAAGACTGGCATTAATTGTGCCTTCAACGGAAGGAAAATCTTCCCAACTATTAATTTTATTGCTCCAATAGTCAAGACCAAATTCTTTGTTTATAGTTTCCAAACTTTTGAATTTATCCTTCATATATTTTACAAACTTAACCTGCACATTTGGCCCACAGGTGTTATAGTGGCTAGTTTCATTATCAGTTTGATAACCTATAATACAAGAATGATCTTTCACATGCTCCATTAACTTACGTATTACTCTTTCTGCAAAAAAAAATAGGTAGGACTTGTTATATCCATATTCTGCCTAGTTCTACCATATTAATATTATGATATTTGTTTACATTAGTGCCCACTGTTTCTGGATGATTCCAATAGGCATTATTCATGTTCACATCAGCATATTTGTTCAGGCTATAAATATCTGCTGCACCTTGGGCATGGTTGGAGATATTAATTGCACATTTAGCCCCCAAGGAAAGTATATGATTACGCATTTCAAGTGAAAAATCTAACTGTAAGGAAGTAAGGAATTCAGTATAATCAGCATATCGTGCTGGTGAATAAATTCCACTATAATCTGCTTTCCAATCAACATACATCTGAGTACCTTCTAAATGCGGTAAGCATTTTACAGTTCCTAGCTCTGGATTTTCCTCCTCTAACAAGCAGCGAGTACCGTCATCCTTCGTCCAAGCTTTATCCAAAGCATTTCTCGAACCGTATTTAGCGAGAAGATAATAGTTAAACCTCCTATCCAGTTCCTTTCGGTAAGATGGTAACCCTATTTTATCACGCCCTTCATACCAGAAGATACCGCCTTCATTCATGTGTAGCGTATTTTTGTATAAGGGGTTTATATGTGTAAGCTGTTTTTACGAATGTTCTTTGAGCTATATAATCATCTGTCCAGGTTGCCAAAGGTTTAAATATATCTTTATTAGTAAACCAGAAACCTGATGTATCTGGTGGATAAGTATTCTTATCTGCTGTAACGCCTGCAGGAAGACCAATCTTTCCATCAGATGTCATTGCATAATTTGTTCCTTCAATACCGAAATATACCAACATATCATATGAAGGATTTTGCATTATTAAATCCATTGCCATCATTGCTCTTTCAGGATTTTTACTTCCTTTTGCAATAGCAAGACCATTATTTAAATAGGAATTTGCAATGTTCTTACCTGCTGAATTTACAACTGGTATTATTTCTAAAGTCATACCTTGATCTTTTGCTTTAGCTAAATCGGCTTGTATATCAGTAGTATTACCAAAAGCTACAGCACTTTTTCCTTGAATTATAGTATCTAAACTTCTAACCTTATTTGCAAAAGGATTTTTATTAACATATCCTTTATCATATCATGCTTTCATGGTATTAGCAGCTTTAGTAAAGGTATCTCCAGCGCTAAGAGTAAATCTATCTCCTAATTTGCCATCTTTAGTCATATAATCACTATAAACTTCGTTGGCCCCAACAAGTGGTACTCCATTAAAGCCATAAGCAAATTCTAAATTACTGAATGGAGTTCCAATATCATATTGTAAATCTAAATTCATTGGAACCATACCAGGTTCATTTTTCTTAATAGCCGCTAAGTAAGGTTCCATTTCACTCATGTCCTTAATTGCAGGAATATTATATTTTGTTCTAAGGTCTCCTCTAATTAAAATTTCAGGTATCTTTCTGTCAGGAGTAGAGGTAGGAATCATATAATTTTTCCCAGCAACACTTAATTGACTATAGGCAACTTTGTTAACAGCTGCATAGTTTTTAGGCATATAAGTACCCATTTCTGCTTGTGTTATCTCTCTAAAGGCTCCCTTTACTGCTTCCTGTTGATAGTAAGCCCAATCTGCAGTGTAAATAACATCTAAATCTTCACCTGATGCAAGTATTAAAGGATATTTTGCAGCTAAATCAGACCAGCCAATGTAGTTAATAGATAATGTTGCATTAATATCAGCTTTCAGCTTTTTATTTAATGCTGTCACTACATAAGGCATACCTGCTGGAGTTGCCCCCAAAAGATACATAGTTAAATAATGCTTGAGGCGCTTTCAAAGACAAATTTAATACCTCATTGTGAAGAACCTGATTATGTTCAGCTAGGTATAGAATTCATTGAAGCAAATTACAATAGAAGTATTTCTGTTGAAGATATGGCTAAAGCCGCAAAGATTAGTATGTTTCACTTTTCAAGATTATTCAAGAGAACTACAGGATATACCCCTCACGAATTTCTGGTAAAATATAAACTTAATAAATCTAAGGGTATGCTTATAAACTCTCATATAAGCATTGACCAAATTGCTCAGAGCGTTGGTTTTCAAGATGTAAGTTCTTTTATTCGAGACTTTAAAAAATATGAAGAATTAACTCCGCTGAAATATCGAAATCATTTTCTTATAGAACCTTCAAAACTTACATAAAAAAGATAAACTAATCCTCACCCAACTTTAAAGCTTGGTTCATATCAATTTTAGATATTAAAGATGCCAAGACAACAAAACTAATAAATAACATAATACCAAGGACTATATATATTTTTATGTAATCACCAAAATAGGAGGTAATTCTAAAGCTAGGTACAGCATCTGCAGCGCTTCCTGTAATCTGAAGCATAGGCACAAACAAATTACTAGTTATTTCTCCAGTTATAATACCTACCAGGATTCCACTACTAGATACAAGCAATACCTCGCTAATAATCATTTTAATAACTTCCTTTAAGGACAAGCCCATTGCTCTTAAAACACCAAATTGAAGAGTTCTTCCCTTTATAGAAATTATCCAAAATATGAGAAATCCAATCATTGTTACTGCAAGATTCACTATAAAGCCTAAAGTTAGTGAACCATTTGTTCCTTGAATAATAGGATCATTCATTTTAACTATAATCCTCTGACTAGTATCATGAAATGATGAAATTCCAAGCTCCTTTTTATTTAAATCATTATAAATCTGTGCACTTGTAGCTCCTGGTGCTTTTTTAATCCAAACCTCATAAGGCGTTAATGATAATATTTGTTGTATATAATTTAAATTGGCTACTATAAGATTTGTTGCATTTCCTGTATCCACAGAACTAAAGGGGTTAAAGGTGGGCCAATAATCTACTATGCCTAAAACAGTAGCATTAAAGGAGGTGTCAATATTATACCCACCTACTGTGATTGGTAACTCATCCCCAACCTTAACATTATTATTTTTAGCTATACTACTTGAAATTAGGATCCCTGAAGGATATTTAGTAAGAAAGTTAAGATAATTATACCAATGATACTTTAATAGATCCGATCTAAACCAAGCAATTTGTCCAAATTCATTGGGAATTATCCCCATAAAGTATGCATTTTGTCTTTTTGCATTTCTAGCTTTACCTAAAATACCTACTGATACTGATGGTATTCTCAAAACTTTTGTTGCCATCTGGACTCCGGATAGATTAGAAAAGTTTGTGAAATTCGGCTCTTTAAATATAATTTCTGGTTGAAGATTCTTTGGAGGTGGTGGTCCATAGACAACTGGTGGAGGTAAATTGTTATCCCATTTTGGTGCTAAAATTATATCTGCACCAACATCATATTTTTGTTTCTCGGCTATATTTGTATTTATTGTTCTAGCAGCATTTGCACTAAATATACCTGTAGCAATAGTTATTACTAAAAACAATATAATAAAATGGTCCTTAGACCCTGATCTGGATACTTCAAGTAAAGATGAATACATAGCAGGATTCCATCTACTTCTACCAAGTCTATAGATAAAGCTTACTACATAAGGGAAAAGCCTTAAAAATAGCATACCTATTCCTAAAATGAATAACGTTGTCATTATAAATAATATAGGATCAATAGGTATGTCTATTCCTTGAGCACCTGTTATATTAAGAATTTTCTGTTGAGATTTATAAAGATATATACCATAGATGGATATTCCTAAAAATATAATATCAATAAAAAATTTCTTCCAGAAGGGTGGCTTGTTTTTTCTAGCACTTACCTGTTTACTAAGTACAATGGAAGTATTAGATGCTATAAAAGCAGGAATAAGCATCGTAATAATGAATATACTGCAGGCTCCTAAAGCATATAGATATGAACTTAAATTTAATTTCAAATCTAAGCCAGTCCTTTGTACCATCTCTAAAAACCCACTACTAGAACCTATTAAGGTGCAAATTAGAAGGGACAAAATTGGTCCAATTGCCATGGCTATCCCACTCATTATAAGGCCTTGTACTAGATAGGATAACAAAATAAAGTTTCTTCCGGCTCCTCTACTTTTAAGTACTGCTATTTCATTTTTATCTTGATTTATTATTAGCTGTGATACCATAAATAAATAAAATAATAACATAATAATTAATGGAAGTTGTAGAACTAAAAGTGTAGTCTTTAGAAGTTTTACCCTAGTATTATAACTATCCATTATTTGAATAGCTGGAACTTCAAAATCAGCATTTAAACCACCATTTATTTCTGCCTCAACATTTTTCATACTAACTAATATATTATTAATATTGGTGGTATTAATTTTACTATAATCAAAAGCACTAAACCATTCTGAGGTTATAAGCTGCCCTTTATCAGTAGTAAGATATTTTTTTAATGTAGAATAGTCCACTAAAAAAGTTGAACTATAATCACTTAGCCCCTTGTTCCAAAATATATCCTTAGAGTTTTTATTTTCAAATATTCCCACAAACTTTATATTTATTGGCTCAGACTTTTCATCTAAGGAATTTTTAATTTGATAAACCTTATTCAAGTTCAGCTTAAGTGCCTCCATAGCTTCCTCTGTTACTACTGCTTCGATTATATCTCCCTCTACTTTTGTTGAAAACATTTTCCCAAAAGTTATTTTTATATGGGAAGCAGTATTATTTGCTCCCCTTATGTTAACCTTGTTATATTGATAATTTATTTCATCTGCAGTAGAATTAAAATACATAAACTCCATACTCAGTCGATTAAAATTTAATAAGGTCGGCAATTTAATTTGATTAATATATTGTGTTTTTATGGCCTTTTCAGTAGCATCAAAAAAAACTTTAAACCCTTCTTTTTCATGATTGAGCATTGGAACACTTAAATCAAAGGATCCAGGATAGGTATTATGGGTAACAAAATAGTTTTCAAGGTCTTTAGTCAATACTCTTTGCATAACCCCATCTGTATAAATAGGAATACTGCTTATCATTGTAGCAGCAAGAATGAAGCCAATTAGCATGCTTAAAAACATCCATTTATTATTTCTAATTTTTTTTATTACTATGCTAAACAGTGCATTCACCCCCTGCTATTTCAATATATTATTCTTCTTTAGGAGCTATTAGATAAATTCTATCTCCCTCAACCTCAAGTTTAATTTTATTTCCATTTTTTATACCAATCTTATCTAAGTATTCTCTAGGTATCTGTAGTCTTCCTGCCTTATCTAAAACTGCTAATTCTTCATGGGTTTCATTTATTTCACTATGAGTATTGAGACTTCCAATTTGTTCTATTTCCTCTGCATAGCTTTTTCTTCTTAAGAATTCACTACTTGTTTTTCCGTCTCTAATAGCTATAACTCTATCGACTTTTTTTGCGATTTGCCTATCATGGGTTACAATGATAATCGTTATTTTCAAATCTCTGTTTAATCTATTAAAAAAGTCAAGAATTTCATTTGAGGTTTTTGTATCTACAGCTCCTGTCGGTTCATCCGCTAGTAGTATTTTAGGATCATTTGCAAGAGCAATTGCTATAGCTACCCTTTGTTGCTCTCCCCCTGATAGTTGGGCTAATTTACTGTTTTTTCTTGAACCTAAACCAACTAATTCAAGAAGCTCTTCAGAATTATCAGGTCCACCTCTTCTTCTATTGATGTTTTTAACAAGCCTTATATTTTCAACAGCGCTAAGATAAGGGATAAGATTTCGCGCATTGTTCTGCCATACAAACCCTACTGTATCTCTTTTATAAATTGTCATTTCCTCATCCTTAAGCTTAAAAAGATCTCTACCATTTACAAGTAGCTTTCCAGCGGAAGGCTTATCCAAGCCTCCTAACATATTTAATAGTGTAGATTTACCACTACCACTATTACCTATAATAGCTAAAAGTTCACCATATTCAACAGTAAGGTCCAAGCCTTGGAGGGCAACAACCTCTATATCAGAGGTCTTATATATCTTAACAAGATTTTCACATTCAATAACGTATTTAGTATCTTCTTGACTACTCATCTACAATTTCACCATCCCTTAAGGTATAAACCTGATCAGCAATTTCAATCATACTTGGGTCATGAGTTGTCATTACTATAGTTAAACCTTCATATTTAACCATATCCTTAAAGGATTTAACAACCTGAAGTCCCATGATAGAATCTAAAGCAGAGGTAGGTTCATCTGCAAAAACAATCTCTGGTCTATGGGCTACCGCTCTAGCTATGGCAACCCTTTGCTGTTCTCCTCCAGATAGTTCTCCTGGTCTATGACTAATTCTTTTTCCAAGACCTACCATAGCTAAACATTCTTCTGCCCTCTTCTTTCTTTCTTTCATATTATAACCAGCTATTCTTAGTCCAAATTCTACATTTTCATAAGCAGACATATTTCCCATAAGGGCTCCAGATTGAAATACAAAGCCCATACTTTTACGTCTTAATTCATCCTTTTCTCTATTGCTTAAAAGTGTAATGTCCTTATCATAGAAAAACAATTTCCCTTCAGTAGGCAAGTCCATAGCTCCTAATATGTTTATCAGAGTTGTTTTTCCTGAACCAGATCTACCTCTCAATATAGTTAGGGTGCCTTTCTTAATGATTATACTTACATTGTTAAGTGCTTTAACAGTTTCACTCCCATTTTGAAAGAATCTTGAAAGCTTTTCTGTTATTATTAAATCCGCCATACTAATCCTCCCCTAACTTTAATGCTTGGTTCATATTTATTTTTGATATTATAGAAGCTAGAACTGCAAAACTAATAATTATCATAATACCAAGGACTACAAATATTTTTATATAATCTCCGTAATATGAGGTGACTTCTAATGATGGTACCGATTCAACAGCACTCCCAGTAATTTGAAGCATAGGCACAAATAGTTTGCTGGCAATGCCTCCAGTTATAATACCCACAATAATGCCACTTCCCGACACTAAAATAAGCTCACTAAGTATCATCTTAATAACTTCCTTCAGGGATAAGCCCATGGCTCGTAGAATACCAAATTGGAGAGTTCTTCCTTTTATAGAAATTATCCAAAATATGAGAAATCCTATCATGGTTACTGAAAGATTTACTATAAAGCCTAAAGTAAGTGACCCATTCGTTCCTTGAATAATAGGATCGTTCATTTGAGTTATTATGTTCTGGCTAGCATCATTTACAGATGCAATATCAATCTTCTTTTTGCTTATATCTTGATAAATTTGATTACTGGTAGCTCCTGCCGACTTTTTAATCCATACCTCATAAGGTCTTAGAGGTAGTATTTGTTGTATATAGTTTAAATTTGCTACTATAAGATCTTGTCCTTTTGAAGTAGCTGTTGAGCTAAACGGATTATAGGTTGGCCAAAAATCTACTATAGCTAAAACAGTACCCGTAAAGGAGTCCTTAGTATTTATAGTTACCGGTAACTCATCTCCTACCTTAATACTGCTCTTTTTAGCCATGTCAGTAGATATTATAATACCTGAAGGGTATTTAGTAAGATAGTTAAGATAGTTATACCAATGATATTTTAATAAATCTGTTCTAAACCAGGCAATCTGTCCAAATTCATTTGGTATTATCCCAAGAAAATATGCACTTTGAGCCTTAGCATTTCTGGCAGTACCCATATAGCTTGCAGTGGGAATTCTCATAACCTTTGTAGTCATCTGAACTCCTGATAGCTTAGCAAAAACTGAATAATCTGGCTCTTTGTATATAATTTCTGTAGCAGCAGTTGTTAAAGGATTGCCGCTCGGTGGACCTGATGAAACCGGAGGTGCATTATTTTCCCATCTTCCCATCAAAGTTATATCAGCACCTACCGAATATTTTTGTTTCTCCGATATATTTGTATTTATTGTTCTTGCAGCATTAGCACTAAATATACCTGTGGAAATGGTCATTATTAGAAATAATATAATGAAATGATCCTTTGCACCAGATCTTGATACTTCGAGTAAAGAGGAATACATTGCGGGCTTCCACCTATTTTTACCAAGTTTATAGATCATATCTACAATATAGGGGAAAAGCCTTAAAAATAACATTCCTAATCCTAAAATGAATAGTGTAGTCATAATGAATAAAAGCGGATCTATAGGTAAATCCGTACCACTAACCCCTGTTATATTAAGTACCTTCTGTTGGGATTTATAAGTGTATAAACCATAAAGAGATATTCCTATCAGAATAATATCAATAAAATATTTATTCCAAAATGGTTTCTTGCTTTTTCTTGCATTTTCCTGTTTTCTCAGAACAATAGTGGTCTTAGAGGCAATAAAGGCAGGAATCAGCATTGTAATAATAAATACGAAGCAAGCACCTAAGGCATAAAGGTATGCATCTAAGTTTAAACCTAAGTGTAAACCTGTCCTTTGCACCATCTCTAAAAATCCATTACTAGAACCTATTAACGAGCAAATTAAAAGGCCTAAAATAGGTCCTACTATAAGGGCTATACCACTCATTATAAGCCCTTGTATAAGATAAGATATAAGTATAAAATTTCTTCCTGCTCCCCTACTTTTCAGTACTGCTATTTCATTTTTATCCTGATTGATAATTAACTGAGATACCATAAATAGGTAAAATAGCAACATAAGCATTATAGGAAATTCAAGAACTAAAAGTGTTGTCTTAAGTAATTTTACTCTTGTATTATAACTATCCAATATTTGAATTGCAGGAATTACAAAATCTGTATTCAAGCCAGCATCTATTGAATATTCAACATTTTTCATTCCATTTAGTACATTAGACAAATTTGAGGTATCAATTTTATGATAGTCATAAGCATTAAACCATTCTGAGGTTATAAGCTTTCCTTTATCAGATGATAGATATTTTTTGAGGATTGAATAATCAACTAAAAGTGATGAATCATAATCAGTAAGTCCGTTGTTCCAAAAAATATCCTTAGAGTTTTTATTTTCGAAAGTTCCTACAAATTTCACATTTATAGGTGCGGAAGCTTCATCTAAGGAATTCTTAACTTGATAAACCTTATCTAAATCAAGGTTAAGTTGCTGCATTGCCTGTTCTGTTGCTACAGCTTCAACTACGTCTCCAACTACTTTATTTGAATACATTTTACCATGAGTTATTTTTATATGAGAACCGATAGTATCGATACCCCTTATGCTAACTCTATTATATATAGGACTTGTACCATTCCCCTTGGTTTCGAAAGACATAAACTCCATACTTAACCTATTATAACTTAATAAAGTAGGTAACTTGATTTCATTAATATATTGACTTTTAACAACGTTTTCTGTGGCGTCAAAGAACTTTTGAACCCCATCCGTTTCATGATCGAACATTTGAACACTTAAATCAAAGGAGCCTGGATAACTCTTGTTTTTAATTTGATAGCTTTCAAGATCCTTAGTTAATACCCTTTGCATAACTCCATTCGTATAAATTGGAATACTACTTATCATTGCAGCAGAAAGAATGAAGCCAATTAGCATGCTTAGAAACATCCATTTATTGGTTTTAATTTTTTTAATTACTATGCTAAACAATGCATTCGCCTCCTGCTATTTCAATATTTTATCGCCTACATTTAAGCCCTTAGCTATCTCCACATCCGTATCATTTTGAATGCCAAGTTCAACATCCTGTTCAACTCTTAATCCATTTTTAAGCATTTCTATATAGTTCCTTCCATCTGAAGTATGAACGGAAGTTCTAGGTATAACTATTACATTATCTTTTTTAGTAAGTATGAGAAGTACATCCGCCTCAGCTCCTATAGCAATTCCAGTAGGTACAGTGTCTAATTTAATTGTAACAACTTTTTTGGTATCTTTGCTTGTATCAATCGGATAGCTAGCTGGATTTCCAACTACCTTTCCTACATACGGTTTCTCTTGATAGGTAACATTAACTGTTGCTCCTAGACTGAATTTATCTAGGTTATCACCACTGTATTGCAAAACTAGCTTTCCAGGATCTGCAACTGTTATAAGGGTTTTATAAGTTGTTATTCTATCTCCAGGATTAACTGCATCTACAAAAACAACTTGTCCAGCTATTGATGAATAAATTTGAGCACGACTTATCTGCTTATTAATATTAGCTAAATCTAGATTGTCTAGTTTCAGCTTTAAATTTTGCTGCTGTAATCTCAGGGTTGCATCCCCTTTAGTTTTCTCATCAGTAGCACTATTTACATCAGCTTGTATACTATTAGCTGTTAGCTGATCCATCTCTAAACTTATTTGTGATTTCTGAAGATTGTTTTGTAGATCTTCTGTATCCATCTCTGCAAGTAGCTGACCTTTTTTTACATTATCTCCAACCTTCACAGTTACATTCTTTAAAAAGCCAACATTATACTTAAAAAAATCATTTTCTAAACTTGAGGATTGAAAACTACCATAACCTTTAACCTGAACTTGTATGCTACCATTTTTGATATCTAATTCATCATATACTATCTTAGGTGGTGTGATAAGTGCTGGAGCTATTGATGCTTCCTCTTTTGGAAAAATACTACAGCCTGAAAAGGCTATAACAGAGGAAAATATCATAGTAAAAATGGTGGCTCTCCTCGCTAAAATCCGTAAACCTTTACTAGAGCGCTTCTTTGTGTTCATTCCAAATTCTCCCTTATAATAATATTTTTTTCGAAATCTTAAAAATAAACTCTAATTATATACTAAGTGTAATTATAACATTTTAAAATAGTAATATGTATATATTGGAAGATATCCTATAAAATTAAAACAAATATTTAGATTTCAACAAAGCTAGTTATAGTAGTTTTAAGATGTTTGAAATATTGCTTTTTATTTGAAATCTATACTTTTTTCCGATCTAAGCTGAACAGGGACATACCTGCATCGTATGTTACGATCAAAATTGCTGCTTTCGAGCTAGAAAATAGTAGCTTTACACAATTCTTGTTCGTCAGGCAGACCAGCTAGTGAAAGTCAATAACTTTATTGAAAAATATTTTAAAAATGTTTGATTAAAAAACTGCATAACAAGTAACCCTTTAAAATACACGAATGGTGGAAATAAAAGGTAAATGATAATTAAAGTTTAT
>DATCIH010000079.1:0-6321 GCA_036507955.1 Clostridiaceae bacterium
TAAAGATTCTCCCGATTTTTCTAACCTCTTTATTGCATCAATTTTAAATTCATTACTGAATTGTTGTCCCATGTAAATCATTTCCCTTCACCTTTAGTATATCACTAGTTTGGTGTGTCTACCAAAGTGGGTAAGGGTCAGTACCCCAAAACAATAAGATTTTTTGCGAAAACATATTTATCCTCATACTCCTTATTAAAAAGATCAACAGTTTCTTTAAAAATATTGTAAGTATCTATGTTTTCATCCATTTTTGAATATGAGTACATAATAGAAAATCCCTTTAATGTTGAACTTATCTTCTTGTTTAGCGGATACCCTTCATACACACAAATAGAATTTATGGTCTCATAATGTACAAAATAATTATCTTTGCAATTTCGTAGTTGTTGGTATATATCGGTGATATTAGTAAAATTAATTTCAACTAATTGCTTTATAAAATGTTGATATTTATCTTCTAAAAACGCATTTTGCATTGGTATACTATTCTTTAAATATTGAGATTTGAAAAAACTATAGAAATCCATTATAAATTCTGCAATATTCAAAAGCACTTTCTCCTTTTCATTAATACTATAACAGCAATCCGTGTTAATAAACTCAAGTCTGCTACCATCTGATAATAGTGGACTATGTGATTTTGTTTCATATGTGTTGTACTCAGAATAGTTTTTACCAATGTCCTTATCGAAATCGACTTTTTGTTCGAGATCAATGATAAATTCTATTGGTAAAATAATATGCCAGTAAGCTGCAATAATTAACACTCCCTTTCGGTCTAGTTTTGACCCATATTTATAATTTATAACTAAAAAATTTCTGTCAAATCTATCTTAAGTTCCTTGAAAGTAGCTGATAAAAATTCTTCTTCATTTTTATAAACTCCAAATTGCTCATAGAAACACTTTTCATTAATTTTATAAATTGATACTGTTTTAATTTTAGGATTTACTATCCAGTATTCATTTACTCCAAAATGTTGGTATAAATTCATCTTTGTAACTAAGTCATGTGCCTCATTTGATGGACTTAATATTTCTACAATTAAAGTAGGTACCCCAGAATAGTTCAGGTCATTGAGACCTGTTTTATCACAAATAATACTTATATCTGGAATGACCTTTGTTGGATGCTCATCTTCCTCATTTTTCAGTATAATATCAAAAGGAGCGATAAAAGGCTTACATGATTTATTTTTAAAGAAAATGTTAAATTCAGTAGCTATATTAAGTGCTACCATTTGATGTATTTGGGATGATGATGCTTGGTTATATATCATTCCGTCAATATACTCTAATAATTCATCAGTATTCATACCTATATTTACAAATTCATCATAGGTTATATATTTCTTTTCTGACAACATCAAGATAATTACTCTCTCTAATGTATTAATTCTTACATCTTAAAAAATCCGTAAATGGACTGATATATTTTCATTCCATGATACTCCCCACCTTATTATAATTTTTTGTTTATAACTTATTTGTATACTTCCATTTTATCACAATTGAAATACACCGTAAATTCATTATATTTCAGAACATATGTTCGTGTCAACGTGTTTTTTAGAAATAGAAAAGATACAACCTAAAATCCAATTATAAAAGGAGCCGAGAGATATGAAAGAAATATCTCTACTGCTCAAAATTATCTTTCATTGTCATATTTTTTTGTCGGTGACCTTTTTGTTCAATGTTTCTATTTCTTCCTCATTTAAACCTGTAGAATCCATAATGGTCTTTAAATCAACTCCTGCAAATAATAGACTCTTTGCAATCTCAAAAGATCTTTCTTCTTTTCCTTCCACTCTGCCTTCCGATTTAGCAGTATCCAATATCCCAAGTTCCTGCCCAAGATACGCAGTAGCTCACAATTATTATAGAAAACTTCATATTAGCTCGTTTCCCCACATTATTTCAACATTTAAATATTGTCTATTTTAATAATTATATTTGCGAAGGCTATAAAATCTATTAGATGCTTCTCAATAATCTCTTTAACAATATTTATGTTTACTGATTTATAGTCGTGTACTGCAATATTCCTAAATCCCACCATGGGTTTTAACTTTGCAACAATTTCATTATCAAGTATTCCATTTTCATTTAGCATTTCAAAAGCATCTCTACTATTTTGAGGTAGCCCAAGCTTCTTCTCTGCTATTATATGCATGGCAGCATCAATACACGCTTCGCAAGCTCTAAGAATATTCAAGATTATAGCATCCTGCTTTGTATAGTTCTTCAAATTATCAGGGTCTGCTCCATATTCATCAATCACCCTTTTTACACATCTGTTTATCGTTTGAGCCTTATTGTTAAGTATATCACTGCCCATACTCAAACCCCTTCTCCCTTATAGAATCAAGTACGCACTTACGTTGTTCGTTCAACACTGCATACTCTTTTAATGCATTCATCTGGAATAAACTTGTGCGCAAGGCATCAGTGTTGTGAATCATAATACCTGCCACCACTACCTGAGCCTTCATCACAGCGGAAGCTTTAGATAAATCAATTAAATCCACATCTCTTTTAATTTTATCGGTCAACTCCTGTGATACCATAAAAATATCATAATCACTTAAAGCTTTGTCATTTAAAAAGGCAATATCAATATCGCTATCCGGTTTCATATGCCCTTTTGCAGCAGAGCCATATAGAAAAATGGCATATGGACAAAGCTTCTGAATCATATATTGTTTAATATTGTCCCTGCTATTTTCTGATAATGCTATATAACCTTCAAGCATTGTGATTCACCTCCATCACTCATGTATCAATCTCATGTCTCCTATAGTATATCAGCTTTTCGGGTAAAAACTTCATCCCTGTCTGCTTCTACGATTTAATGTTGTTCTTGTCTCAACTTTTCTATTTCTTCCTCATTTAAACCAGTAGAATCCATGACACTGTGTGTCACCTGCGTTTCCTACCTAGCGCCTCAGGGATTAGGATCAGTACCCCATAACAATAAGATTTTTTGCGAAAACATATTTCTCCTCATACTCCTTATTAAAAAGATGAACAGTTTCTTTGAAAATACTGTAAGTATCTATATTTTCACCCATTTTAAAATATGAGTACATAATAGAAAATCCCTCTATTGTTGAATTTGTTTTCTTGTTTAGCGGATACCCTTCATATACACAAATAGAAGATATGGTCTCATAATTTACAAAATAATTTTCTTCGCAATTTCGTAGTTGTTGGCATATATCGGTGATATCGGTAAAATTAATATCAACTAATTGCTTTGCAAAATGTTGATATTCATCTTCTAAGAACGCATTTTCCATTGGTATACTATTCTTTGGGTATAGAGATTTGAAAAAACTATAGAAATCCATTATAAATTCCGCAATATTTAAAAGCACTTTCTCCTTTTCATTAATAATATAACAGCAATACGTGTTAATAAACTCAAGTCTGTTACCATCTGGTAATAGTGGACTATGTGATTTTGTTTCATATGTGTTGTATTCTGAATAGTTTTTACCAATGTCCTTATCGAAATCGGCTTTTTGTTCGAGATTAATGATAAATTCTATTGGTAAAATAATATGCCAGTAAGCTGCAATAATTAACACTCCCTTTCGGTCTAGTTTCGACCCACATTTATAGCTCAAAAATTTCTGTCAAATCTATCTTACATTCACGGATGCTGTTCTCAGTTTTAGCACAACTTTATCCTTTGAGGTATGGTATATAAGAATATTATCTTTTGCCAGTAAAAGTTCTTTAGTTGCATCCGCGTCTGTAACAGGCCCAATTACCGCTATCTCATCGACAAACTCCTGACTATCCACTATGTACGACTTTAAAACTTCAAACTTGACAAACTGATTAGGATATATTTTTTTAACTTCAATCCATTTCAAAATAATCACCTTCTCCAAATATTCGTAATTACATTAATTATACCATAAACATTTATCTACAATGGTTTTTAAAGAGAGGTTTAATCAGAAATGAATCTCCATAACATCCATGAGTTTGTTGTTTAAGCTAAGAATTCTGTTTATAATTGGGCACTATAACCTTGATGTAATCACGCGCATCCTCTGCATTTGTCAGGATAATCTCCTTCAAGCATTCGATTTCACGTTTGAGGATAGCTAGATCAGTATGTAAGGGCTGTGTATATTTACTTCACGAATCTTTTGCACTGAAACAGATTCATTTATAAGCTGAGAAAGCGAGGGAAGAGTTTTTACTATACAAAAACACAAGATATTTTATTTAATAATTTTGGTCAAATCCATCTTGGCATAAATAACTCTAATAATTTCAACCACATTTTCAGTTACCACATATAATACAGCATAATTTTTGACTGGTAACAGTCTGTATTCAGCTTCTAATGATTGAATATGGTGATATACCCTGCAAGAATAAGGGAAGTCTTCGAGCCTTGATATTGCCTTATCTAGAGCATTTAATTTCATACATACTCTTCTTCCGCCTTTTCCGCTAGTTTTGCCCTTAATTCTTCAAATACCTCTTTATGTGAATATCTCTTATCCGTTGTTTTTGCTTCAAGTTCTGCTTCTTTTAATTTAAAATAGATTTCACTTTGAAATTGGTAACTTTCATAGGATTCCATGCTCATGACAACCATATCTCCATAACCATCTTTTGTTAAGAACACTGGTTCACAGGTCTCATGAACTACCCTTGAAATATCAGCAAAATTATTTCTTAAATCTGATGCTGGTCTAATTTGTGCCATCTTTTCACTCCCCTTTATTTGCACAGAATAATTTTATCTCACCATCGTTACTAAAACTCCCACTAAAGACTTGTAGGATGAAACTCATGTAAAACTTCTCTTTCTTTAATTATACCCTGCTTACTTGACTTCTACAATTATTTTCCTCGTAGAAATTGTGTTGTGCGTATGGCTGTCTATGATACGTTGATGCGCTAACAACATAGCCTTTCCATAAGAGCTTTAAGCTTTTAAGTATCGTGAAACAAACTAAAACATTGATATACTATTTAAATAGTTCTTGATATAATGACAACAAAAGTAATGAAGGCGCAAAAACATTGGAGAGAGGTGTCGTATGGGTAACAGTTTTTTAATGGAAAGCTTTAAGGAAAAAGAAAATAGGCTAAAAATATTAAATGAAATTGATGTAAAAAGAATAATATTGAAACAACAACTATACGAGCTTGAAAAGCAAGCTAAAAGTATTACTGATACGGATGAAGACTACAAACAATACATTGAAAGATATCAAAAATGTTTCTATTTTGGATCTGTAGACTATGAAAAATATTGTAGTCTTTTAAAGCTGTTCATGGAATCATCACCAGATAGTGAATTGCATATTAAGCTCTCAGATGTATTAAAAATCCATTGCCCCATTGTTGATACAACTGATAATGATACTATTAATGTGTTTAATAAAAAATTGTGGCAACAAGTTTTAGAGATTGTAAGTAAAAAATTATCAGAATTAGAATTTAGGACGTGGATAGCACCATTAAAGCTTATTTCTACGGATAAAAACAGCATAAAATTAATTGTTCCCAATGAATTTAGCAAAGCTATAATAAAGGAAAAATATGAGTCAGTACTACTTAATTCCATACACGAAATAACTGAAAATATTGAATTTATTGATTATTCTATTTCAGAAGGTTAATCAAGTTTATTCGTAAGCAGTTAGTGCCTGTCAGCATAACGAGATGTTAGCCGCTTACGTTGAAATTGCTATAAGCCGGTTATATCTGTATATTCCTTAACATTGTAAATCCGCATAATGTTGGCGGTACCCCTTATCGTATTTGTGTGGGTATTATATTAAAAAACAGAATGGAATTATATGAATAAAATCGAAATGTATGTATACAATATATATACGCCGTATTTACATTAACAACTTCTAGTGATAATATGTATATAATAAAAGTAAAAGGAGTGGTTGAAATGGCACAAACAACAGTTAATATTCGCATTGATGAAGAATTAAAGAAGCAAGCTGAAAGCCTGTTTTCTGATTTTGGTATGAATATGACAACAGCATTTACCATTTTCGCAAAAGCAGTTGTCAGAGAACGTAAGATACCTTTTGAAATTACCGCAAGTGAACCGTTTTATAGCGAAACCAATATGGCACATTTGAAAAAATCTATCGAACAACTTAATCAAGGAAAAGGCACAACACACGATATAGTTGAGAAGAATGATGAATAATAAAGGAGAGTGTTAAAATGCCATTACTTAACGAAGATAGGAAGTATACTTATTCTGATTATTTGACTTGGCCAGAAGGTGAAAGATGGGAAATTATTGATGGAATACCTT
>DATCIH010000080.1:0-2003 GCA_036507955.1 Clostridiaceae bacterium
TATATGTAATGTTTGGAACATATAAATGATTTTATCCAATTATATAAAAAAATATCAATAGCAAAGAAGAAATTTGAAATAATACTCACTTACTAGTATAATTATAGTTGGAATTTAATTTGAGCATGAAAGGAATAATAATATGAGAACTATATATTTTTTTATATTTGTTATTAGTAATTTGATTTGGATAAATTTAAAAAAAGCAAAATTTAATGGCATGAAAAAGACAAAGTCTATTGAAGAGGCCGAGGTCTACTTGTTTAAGGTAGCCACTAAATGGGCTAGCTTTGTCCTTAAGGTTGCAGGTTTAAATTTAACAGTCATAGGGAAAGAAAATATACCAAATGAGCCTTGCCTTTTTGTAGGAAATCATCAAAGTGATTTTGATATACCAGTTATATTATCTAATATGAATAGACTTACAGGCGCAGTTGCTAAGAAAAACATGAAAAAGATACCGATACTGAGCTACTGGATGAAACAAATACATTGTGTTTTCATAGATAGAGAAAACCCAAGAGAGGCATTGAAGGCAATGACAGAAGGTGTTGAAAACTTAAAAAATGGTTATTCAATGCTTATTTTTCCAGAAGGAACTAGAAGTAGAAGTAATAGTATGGGTGAGTTTAAGAAGGGTAGCATGAGGCTAGCAATAAAAGCTGGGGTTCCAATTGTTCCTATAACACTTTATGATACTTATAAGGTTATGGAAGGTAATAATGGAAAAATTAAAAAGGCAAATGCTAAGCTTATTATAGATAAACCTATATACCTTGATGATATGACAAAGGAAGAAAAAGCAAACATTTCAGATGTGATAAAGGGCATAATCCAAAATAATTTAGATAGTCAAGTTTAATAAAGAAAGAAGCAGTTTAATATAATCTGCTTCTTTCTTTATTTTATGGATTTATTAGTAGCACTGTAGCTTTTGATCTAGTCATAGCTTCGATACTATATCTTATACCTTGAGTGCCCATACCAGAGGATTTTGTTCCAGAGAAAGGAAAATGGTCAGGTCCTCTCTCAGGTTTATTGTTAATTTGAACGGTACCAACTTCTAATTGATTAGCGATATTAAAGGCATCATCAATATTTTTAGTATAAACAGAAGATTGAAGTCCATATTCAGAACAGTTGGCGATTTTAACAGCTTGATCAACATTTTCTACCCTAATCACTGGAAGTACTGGGCCAAAGGGTTCCTCCCAAGCAAGCCTCATATCCGTAGTAACGTTGTCGAATAAGGTTGGGTAAATTAAATTATTAGTCCGTTTATTTCCGCACAATAAATTAGCACCATGACTTATGGCATCATCAATAAGCTCTTGAACATAATCAGCAGATTTATTATCAATGAGTGGTGTTATCTCGCAGCCATCTTCAGGATTTCCTACTTTTAGGAGTTTAATATTTTTTAAGAGTTCTGAAATAAGTTTATCTGCGATAGTATTCACTACGATTACTCTTTTAACAGCAGTACATCTTTGACCAGAATAGCTAAAGGCTCCAGCAACGATATCTTTGGCTGCACTTTGAATATCCGCATCACTTAATATTATAGCTGCATCTTTTCCCCCAAGCTCCATAATCATAGGTACCATACCAGCAATTACGGCTATATGTTTTCCAACTTTAGTACTCCCAGTAAAGTTTATAAAATTAATATTTTTGTGAGTCACTAAATAATCACCTATTTCAGAACCTTTGCCTGTTATTGTGTTAATTACACCAGGAGGAACACCTGCCTCGTGAAAAAGAGCAATAAGATGAAGTGCACTAATAGCTCCTTGAGTAGAAGGCTTAAAAATAACACTATTTCCACCAATGAGAGCAGGGGCAATTTTGGATGCAGGAAGATTAATTGGATAATTAAAGGGTGAAATAGCAAGAACAATCCCCACTGGCACTTTGCTTACAAAGGATATTTTATTTTTTTTGAAACCAGGGAAATTATCTGCACCTATGGCTTCACCCTCTAAATGTTTTCCGGCATCAGC
>DATCIH010000081.1:0-5125 GCA_036507955.1 Clostridiaceae bacterium
TGAAGATGCATGCCTTCGACTAATCCGGCTTTACATATCCTCAGGTAGGCGAAGTATGGCACTTCACCTATTCAACACCTTTCAAAAACGCTTTGCATCCGAGATGGGTTTTGCCCCAGATCAAAGATTAAAGCAAGCCTTAAGAAAATTAGAATAGCTTACTTTTTGCCATGGATGTTTTTCTTCTTATTAATAGTTTTGTCATTGCCATAGTAATAGTGGTAATAATGGCCGTAATACTTTGAGCTTGTGGCATCTATCTTGTTTAGTACAACCCCAATTATGTTAGCCTTAGCTTTTTCTAGAAGCTGTTTTGCTTTAATGGCAGCTTCTCTGTCAGCTTCCCCGGAAGCTACTACAAGAATACATCCATCCGCATATTGGGATACAAGCTGAGCATCAGTAACCATAATAATAGGAGGAGTGTCAAAAATAATACAGTCAAAGACTTCCCTTAGACTAGTTAAAACCTGTTTCATTTTAGCTGAAGATAACATTTCCGTAGGATTAGGAGGCCTTTTCCCAGTTGTAAGTATAAATAACCCTTCCACAGAAGTCTTTTTCATAACTTCTTCTAGCTTTGCTTCCCCTATCATAAGGCTTGATAAGCCTATAGTATTAGTAACGCCAAAGTTTTTATGAAGCCTTGGCTTCCTTAAATCACAATCGATTAAGAGAGTTCTCTTTCCTTCCATAGCCATGACTACTGCTAAATTGGAAGAAGTAGTGGATTTCCCTTCTCCTGGCCCTGAACTAGTAATCATTATAGTTTTCAAATCCTTATCAAAAGAGGAAAACTGAATATTAGATCTTAAAGTTCTATAGGCTTCTGACATTGGAGATTTTGGATCCTTTATAGTATACAAATTTATATTTTCCATTACATGCACCCTTTAATATTTATTTTTTCATTTATTTTTTTTCTTAAAAAATTCAAAAATGCTTTTTTTATCTGGTAACTTTTCAAAATCTTTTTTGATATCTAAGTTTTTTAGCATTGCCTGGCAATTAACTTGAACTCTTTCTTCTATTCCTATATCTATCTGGGAAGCCATATAAAAGGCATCTTTTAGTCCTGGATTCCTTCCCCCATCAGAATGTGCATCAGAAGCTATAAAGCTATATACTCCATGCCCTAAGAGAAGTTGTGAGGTTTCCTTAACTTTCTTACCAAATATTCCAGTTATACTTCCACTGTTTAATTGGAAAAGGCAGCCTTCCTCAATGAAAGAATTTATAAGTTTTGGGCTTTCTATTATAAAAACATATCTTTCCGGATGGGCTATAATTATTTTTACACCTAAAAGCCTAAGCTCGTACAAAATATCCAAGGAGTCCTTGGGCATTTTATCCATAGAGAATTCTGCAAGCATATACTTTGTACCATTAAGCCCTGATAATATTCCCTCCTTATAACCCTGAAGGGTATACTTATCTAATAGTATTTCCTGACCTGGCAATATCTCTATATCAATATTTAATTCTTTTGCAAATTGATTCAAGGAAGCTGTTTGATTTTTTACATCTTCATAATTATTTTCATAATACCCCTTATAATAATGAGGAGTAGCTATTATAGTTTTCGTTCCCTGGGCGCTAGCTATACGGAGCATGCTTTCCGATACCCCTATAGACCGTGACCCATCATCTATTCCAGGTATAATATGACAATGCATGTCAATCATACATATCCTTCTTTCTATTTAGCTTCTATTATCTTGACTTTTAGGAATCATTCCAATAATAGGCAGACCTAAATACTTTTCTACATCACTTTCAGTTTTTATGGTATTATCTAAGGTTTCAAGTAAAAATGCAATACCTACAGAAACCATTATCCCTAAGAAAAAGGCTATTGCAATATATAACTTTTTATTTGGTTTAACTGGAGCTTTAGGCATGTCCGCTTTATCCATTATTTGAATATCCCCACCAGTTGGAAATACGCTTTTACTCTGATATATGAAAGCATCACTAACTGCATTTATTATATCCATGGCATCCTTTGGATCACCACTTTGTGCTTTTATAATTAAAATTTGCGTTCCAGTTTGAGGAGTTACCGTAATGCTTTTTTGAAGTTGGTTCAAAGTCATATCTGAATTTAAGCCATCTAATGCCTTTTGTGCAACTAACTTTGATTGGGCTATTTCCACATAGGTCTTTATTAAACTTTGATACATCATCACATCAGTATAGTTTGAGGAAGCGTTTGCAGCACTATTCGCTGAGGCTTGCGGTTTTCCCACTATTATACTCGTCTGTGCTTCATATACAGGTTTCATCACAAAGAAGCTAATAACTGCAGCAACTATAACTGCGAGTAGTGTTATTAATATAATTAGTTTCTTTCTTTTTATTACAATCCCCACATAATCCATCAAATTTAGGGTATTTTCATCATTCATTGTATTCCTCCCAGTAGATTATCTAATAATTTAAAGATTACACAACTTATATTTTAGCATGCATTATCTTGTCTGTAAACCTAAATAAAGTCAATATTTATATACTAAATGCAAACAATTTATCACTAATCCCAATCCGTAAAATATAATTCCTTACAATATTTGCGAAATTACCTGTTTAAAAGCTTTTATTCTATGAAATTTTCTAATTTTTCTCAAATTAAATGAAATTTTATATAAAGGTGGAAATAAATATGCTAATATATAAATAGTTTATTTTATATGGAACATTGTTTTCGTTGGGAGTAATAAATATGAGAAAAAAAATTGACCTATATAATGTTTTAATAGTTTTATTATCTATAATGCTAATAGTGATTTTAGTAGCAGGGAAAATGAAAGATAACAAAGAAGCCCTTAAAGTAGCTGAATTAGTTAGAACTCAAGAAATGCTCAGCTTAGCACAAGTTACAACTCAAACTGAAGTTCCGAACTCGAATAGTACAAGCATCTCAAGTGTACCTAAAAATGTGTATGAAAAATTAAATAGTAAGGAAAGTATATCAATACTGATTATTGGAGATTTCATTGCTGAAAGTGATGGAGTTGAGGATAAAAACAAATGGAACGTAAAATTGTCAAATAATATAGAAAGCCTTTATGAGGTTAAGCCTACTATTAAATTGCTTACCTTACCTAAGGGAAATGCCTTAACCTCTTGGAGCAAATATATGGACTTAGAGGCTTTAAATAAGTATGATTTGGTTTTCTTGTGTTATGGAGAAAATGATATAACAGATTTGACCATAGATCAGTTTCAAGGCTTATATGAAAATATTATAAGGCGAATAAATACAAATAATCCTCTAGCAGATATTGTCCCAATTATTGAAAGCTCCATCCAGCTTAATAAAACTGTTCCAGCTGCTATTATCAATATAAGCAAAAATTATGGTTTATCCTTCTTGGACATGGGCGCTGCCTATAAAGCCTCGAATGTACCTTATAACACTTTGTCAATTGATGGTATCCTTCCCAATAGCGCAGGTTGTGATATTTATGCAAATATAATAATGAAGCTAATAAAGGCTAATGTAGCCTCTAAAAAGGTTATATCTAGCACCTTAAAGGATCCCTTATATGCAAGTTCTAAAGAATTTGACTCTTATAAATTAATTACCACTTTTGAAGAAAATACAGGCTTTACGAAAAATAATGAACTCTGGACTTCCGATCTTAAAGCCAGCGCCTTAACCACAAAATTTACCGGTAGTCTCATTGGTGCCACTGTGCAATTCGGACCAGACTGTGGAAAATTATCGGTTTTAATAGATAATAAACTTATTAAGGAATTTGATTGCTATTCACCAGTAGTTATGGAAAAGCAAATACTTATTGCACAAAATTTAGCTGGTGATCAGCACACAATAAAATTATCACCTGCAAGAATCAAAGCCCCAAAATCTACAGGGTTCAAGATAGATATAGTTTCACTGTTTACAAACTAACACTGGTGAAACTTGCTTGTAATGCTGCAATACTGTAAAAGCTCCTCTTATCACTAAGGGGAGCTTTCATATTTGCAATTACTTATAATTCTCTTTTGCATATTTTACAACTGTAGCAATATCCTTGTTATTAAAGGAATCATTCATTTTTTTATCGAAAGCATTATCAGATATAAATTCTTTACCCTTTTGAAAATAGATGCTACTTATCTTAGTAGGTGTATCCCCTGAGCTTTGATAATTCCCGATTACAACAATATCTTTTAAATTGTCTTTATTTACATCTACAAAAGATAAGGCTAGAATTTCATTAAACATGCCCTTTTGATTGCCATAAAAATCAGGTAATCTGTAAAGAACCTTATTGTTACTGTCCACTAAATAAAAAATTACAATTGTATTAACATCTTCTGGTTTAGATCCGGATATTAATTTAACCTCACCATAGTTTTCTAACATCACTGGGAAGCATTGATTTTCTATAACCTGTAACCCACCATCCTTCAAGTCATTTAAGCTGCGTTCCACCTTGGTGTCACTATTAATAAGTGGAAAGCTTCCTTCCCCAATCCCCCATAAATTATTGGTACTACTGCTGGAATTATATTTAATAGTCAAGGTAACATTATTATCTTTAAAATCTATAGAGACCGTACCAGAGTGGTCCCAGCCATCATTATCAAACTCCATGTTGAATTTATTATTTTCGATTTTCCCATTAATATCTACATTTGCAATGTGGGTAACATTCTCAGTGGAGTCGCTAACCACGCCTTTAAGCGTGCCTTCTTTACTCACTTCTATATTTAGTACCATACCATATTTATAATCATCTTTTAAACTCAGTTCCTTTAGCCATAAGCCACTGTACTTTGAATAATCAATTGTGGGGATTGGAGTGGCAGATTGTTGATTTACTACTTTCGTATTATCCGTTGGGCTCATGGTAGCTGCAGTTTTGCAGCCAGTCAATGTGGTTGCAACTATAAAAGTAATTAATAGTGCTGCTACAGTTGCATTTAACCTGGATATTTTCTTATAATTATGTGTCATTATTTTCTCCTTTATAACTGCTCTATAGCTTACCTGAATTAACTCTATTATAAATTGTCACCTTATTATCTTTAATATCCACAGAGCCTACTGTAAGGGAATTGTCAGGATTTTTAATTATATACAAGGTGGGTGTATCCTTTGTACCATATAAAA
>DATCIH010000082.1:0-26182 GCA_036507955.1 Clostridiaceae bacterium
TTCATCATATTGTGATGACTCTTTCGCTATAAGCACAACTTTCTTTATATTCTTTTCTGCTAAATTGCTAAATTCCTTTGGATAGCTTTCGATAAATTTAGCCTTTCCCAAAACCTGGTAATAGGTGGAAATTTCGAGTATACATCTCAAAAGTGTTTCAGTACTTTCTTTTATTTTTAATTCTATTAAGAAAATATCATTCTTATTTACAGATATTAAATCTATCTTGCCTATTTTATCTGTTAATTTATCTTTTAGAGGAATTTGGTAATCAACGATTGTGCCTAAATTATTAAAAACTTTCCCGTTTTTACTCTGGTTAAATAAATTTATTGCAATCCATTCTATTTTTCTATTAGCTTGGTCTTCACTACTTGCTGTAGCAACCACCCCACTGTGAGCATCAACTTTATATCCCTTTTCTCTAACAATTTCCTTAATGCTTAATATTTTGTTTTTGAAATCTAGCTTTAATAATTCTCCAGCAATAATTTCTGAATAATCTTCTCTTGTATCATATGTTCTACCAATATAATTTATTGTTTTAGCCATATAGAATTTTTCTATCTTTCCTGATTTTTCAACTTCGTCTGTTATCTTCTTTATGATATCAATCTTATTCTTACTATGCATTTTATTTTCTCCTTTAATACTTGTAATTTCTAATAATATAATTTTACTAAATTATATATATTATACTACAACTAGTACCTAATTCCAAACTGCTCAAATTTAACAAAAGCTTAGATAATTTTAAGTTTTTTTTAAGCTTTTTTTAAGCTTCCCAAGATATACTAAATTATGTACTAAAGAATTCAATCGAAGTTCAGAAATAAGTAGGTGTTATAAAATGAGTTGGCTTCAAAGTTTTTTTAATATTAAATCAACTTATGCTCAAAGGAAAGCGTATGCCTTAGGAACTATAATACAACTTAGAGCATATGGTAGGAAATCGGAAAAGGCTATTGAGGAAGCTGTAACTAGGCTAAACCAAATAGATGATAAGATGTCCTACTTTAAAGAAGATAGTGAAATTTCCAAGATAAATAAAGCTGCTGGAGTATCGCCTCAAGTGGTGAGTGAGGAAACCTTTTTATTACTAAATACCGCAGTTAAGTACAGTGAGTTATCTCAGGGAGCCTTCGATCCAACTATAAGGCCCTTAGTTAACCTTTGGGGTATTGGAAGTGGTTTTGAGGATGTTCCGACTAAGGAAGAAATTGATACTACTCTAAAGCTTATTAACTATGAAGATATAATTTTAGATAAATCTAATAACTCTGTATTACTAAAAACTAAAGGTCAATCCCTTGATTTAGGTGGCATTGCAAAAGGATATGCTACCGATGCAGTGAAAAATATATTTATAAGAAATAATATAAAAAGCGGATTAATCGACTTAGGTGGTAATATATATGCTCTAGGTGGAAAACAGGATGGAACCCCATGGCGAGTTGGTATTCAAGATCCTTATGCTCCAAGAGGTGGCTACATTGGAGTAGTAACCGTAAAAGATAAATCGGTAGTTACCTCCGGTTATTATGAAAAATATTATATCAAATCTGGCAGAACCTATCATCATATAATAGACCCTAGAACTGGCTATCCCTCAGAGAGCAATTTAATAAGCGCTACCATTATTTCTGACAAATCTCTTGATGGAGATGGACTATCTACTGGTTTATATATAATGGGAGTAACTAAAGCCACCAAACTTATAGAAGCAATACCAGGAGTAGATGCAATATTTATAACTAATGCTAAGGAAGTCTATACTACTTCGGGAATTAAAAATATATTTCAATTAACAAATACTGAATATAAATATATCAATAACCCAACCAGCAAAGGAGCTGAAATAATTGAAATCAAAAATTAAATATATTCAAATATTAAGGCACTTAACACAAATAGCTTCAATTTTCTTATTGCCAGGACTTTATATACTAGCTTTTAATGAATTAAAAACCATATATACCATGAGTATAAAAGGTAACTTTAATTTCATAAATGTTTTCCCCAATTTAATTGAACTTACTACTGTTATCCTAGCAACAATATTCATAGGTAGATTTTTCTGTGGATGGTTTTGTACCTTTGGAGCCTATAATGATTTAATTCACTTAATATCCAAAAAAATATTTGGTGTGAACTTCAAAGTTAATCCTAAACTAGATGCTGTACTTAGATATACTAAATATTTAGTTTTATTTTCCATTGTAACTATTTCTTGGAACACAGGGAGTACCATACTAAGAAGTTCTAGCCCTTGGGATGCTTTTGCGCAAATAACTGATATCTCAAGTGTTCTATCTAATGTAGCTATCGGATTTATGCTTCTTTTAGTAATAACAATTGGTGCCTTCTATATTGAAAGGTTTTTCTGCAAATACTTATGTCCTTTAGGTGCTGTATTTACCCTAATATCAAAAGTGGGTTTCTTTAAGATTAGTAAGCCAAAGGATAAATGTGGCAAATGTAGATTGTGTACAAATAATTGTTCCATGGGTTTACCTCTGTATAAAGTTAATAGTGTATGTGGTGGAGAATGTATTAATTGTTTTCAGTGCATTGAAGCATGCCCAAGAAAAAATACCAAAGCAAATATACTTGGAGAAAACATTAATCCAGCCTTAGCTAGTAGCGTTGCAGTGGCCGCCTTTGTAGGAGTATACGCTTTAAGCAATGCAAGTAGCACAATTTTAACAGATACTGGGTTAGCTTCAAGGTCTAATATATCAGTGGCTACCAGCAAATCAGTTACTTCTGGAAACTATAAAGATGGAACATATACAGGTTCTGGTACTGGATATAGGAATGGAGCAACGGAAGTGTCCGTTACTATACAGAATGGTCAAATCTCAAGTATTGACACAGTGTCTACCCAGGATACTCAAAGATTTTATAGTGGAGCTGAAGGTACTCTGTTTAATGAAATAATATCAGCTCAATCAGCAAATGTTGATACAGTTTCAGGCGCAACTTACTCAAGTCAAGGTATAATAAGTGGAGTTAAAGACGCCTTAACAAAGGCTGAAATAGCTACTACAACAAATAGTGCTGATTCTAGCAATAGTGCAGTTGCAACGGACACTCCTTCTTCAGATACTGGTACTTCGGATACAACTACTGCTAATAGTACAACTACTGCTCCAGCCGTAGCTCCTACGCCAGTGGCACCTGTAGCACAAGGTCAATATAAAGACGGAACCTATACTGGATCAGGTAGAGGTTTTAGAGGTGGTACAACTACTCTCACCCTCACTATAAAAAGTGGCAAAATAGCTAACATTCAAACTGTTTCTTCTCAAGATAGTTCAAGATTTTATAATGGAGCTGAAGGTGTAATGTTTAATGAAGTAATATCAGCTCAATCATCTTCAGTAGATACGGTATCTGGTGCAACTTACTCAAGTAATGGTATCCTTAGTGCAGTTGGTGCTGCTTTAGCTCAAGCTAAATAGATGAATATTAGTTATTTTCAAATTCAATGTTCTTTTTGATTTCGTCAATGGTTGGTAAGCTACCCTTTAATTCCATGGGGATATCATGTAAAACCTCATTTTCAGCTACACCCATTGGCTTAGTCATATCCATCAATGAGTACTCTGCAATAAGCTTATTTTTCTCCTTGCAAAAAAGCTCTTCCCCACCAACATTGAGTTTATATTGATTCCCAATAAATGCGAAGCCACTACCAAGTTCTAATAGAAAGCTTGTGATTTTTTGTACTAACTGCTTTTCAATATCTCTTACCTTGGTATTTTCAGTCATAACAGTGAAATTTGTTGTTTTCTCCGCTAAAGCCTGTCTTTCGTATAGTTAGTATTCAATTTGATTAACTAGGACATTTCGAGACCATCAATTTTCAAAAAAACATACGAAAGCAAACAATGTTATTATCAAGCATCTGCAATATCAAATACCGTAATGCACAAGACACATATCAAACTAACTAAATGGATTCATATCATTATTTTCAATTCAAAATTTTTTATATTAGGAACATATCACGGTCTCAATAGAATGAATCTTATTTAAATGATATCAGTTATAGGTTTAACAGAGATTCTTTAAAGCTGAACTGTCTGATAGGCTTATACTGGCTTGATAGTCATGTTTTATATTGTAGCTGGGATATGTGCAACGCTGCTTCCTTGGATAGACTAAATACTACTTCTTGAAAAGAATCTTCAATTTTAATTAATTTTTTTTTGAAAAATGCCCTCCAAAATAATACATATATATAAAAATGTATGCTGTAACATGTATATTTCTAAATATATATGTTGTAATATGTATATTTATAGTATAATATTAGGATGTTTGTCGTATCCAAATGTTTTCTTGAGTATACTAATAATCTAAGAGGGGGATTTTTTTATGTTAAAGTGGTTTTATAATTTAAAGCTTAGCGTTAGGCTTCTACTTGCCTTTGGGTGTTTAATGCTTCTTACTACCATAGTTGGAATTGTAGGAGTTACTAATATTAAAAGTATAGACAAGGGTAATAGTGACTTATATAAAAATATTACCCTTCCTATGAGCGATTTAGTTCAGATAAATCAATCATTCCACCGAATGAGAGCAATTATAAGAGATGCAATTATAACTGATTCTGTTGCTGCTACAAATGATGAACTTGCTAAGATACAATTACGTGAAAAAGAAATGGACGATGCAAGCAAAGGACTTGAAACAACTTGGTTAACTATTAATGGGAAAAAGGCTTTTGATGATTTTATGAATAAGTTACATAATGGATTTGCCATGCAAGATAAAGTTATTGATACAATAAAACAAGGTAATAAAAAAGATGCTATTTTTATGTTGAGCGATGCTGGCGATGCTGGAAAAGCTTTAGTCGCTGCACAAGATGCCCTCGATAATTTAGATAAAGTTAAGGTTTCTGAGGCGGCAACTACATACAATAAAAATAATACCTCTTCAAAACAATCTATATTTTCATTAAGTATAATTTTGCTACTTTCTATTTCTTTTGCTATTGCTTTAGGTTTATTGATTTCTATTACAACTTCAAGGCAGGTAAAGAAGGTTCTAACCGTTGCCCAAGCTCTTGGAGAAAATGATTTATCAAAAACTATTGATATTGATTCTAAAGATGAGATTGGGGGACTTGCAAAAGCTTTAAATAGAGCTATTTTGAATTTAAAAACCTTAATTGGAGAAATATCAGAAGGCGCTACTGATATTAGTGCTACCAGTGAAGAGCTGTCTGCGACAACAGAGGAAATATCAGGGAAAATGGACATTGTCAATGAATCAGTTAAACAAGTATCTCTAGGAGCAGAGCAGTTAAGTGCAACTACCGAAGAAATAAATGCAACCACGGAAAGTATTTCAAATAATGTAGCAGACGTTACCAAAAGAGCTAATGTAGGAAATAAAATTTCAAAGGATATAGAAGTAAGGGCAAAACAGGTTAAAGAAAGTGCTGAAAATAGTTCTAGCTCCACAAATAAACTATATTTAGAGAAGCAAGAAAGTATATTAAAAGCAATTGAAGAAGGTAAAGTTGTTAGTGAAGTTAAGCTAATGGCAGATGAAATAGGAAATATAGCAAGTCAGACTAATCTTCTTGCCCTTAATGCTGCTATTGAAGCAGCAAGAGCAGGAGAACAAGGTAGAGGCTTTGCCGTGGTTGCTGATGAGGTTAGGAAATTAGCGGAAGCATCATCGTCAACAGTTCAAAGGATTCAGGAGGTAACCAGTAAAGTTCAACTAGCCTTCCAAAATCTTTCCAGCAATGCTCAAGATGTATTAATTTTTATGGATAACAATGTTAAACCTGATTATGAATTATTTGTAGAAACAGGTAAGCAATATGGTGAAGATGCCATAGAATTTAATAAGCTATCCTCGGATATTGGGACTTCCATGAATATAGTAAATGAAACTATTTCAGAAATTAAAAATGCAATTGAAAATGTATCAGCTACGGCTGAAGAGTCAGTTGCTAGTTCAGAGGAAATATTAGCAAGTGTTAATGAATCTGTTTTCGCAATCCAAGAAATCACAAAAGCTTCTCAAAACCAAGCCATACTGGCAGAGAAGCTAAATAGTATGGTTCAAAAATTTAAGCTGTAACATAGAATTAATTAATAGAGCTAGAAGAGGACTTCCAGATAAATAGAACAGTGCCATTAGCAGTAGTAATTTATAACTTACTACTGCTTTATATTATTAAACAAATAATGTTTAATGAGCAATATTCTTCTTAGGGCTGATTGTTCATATTTACTGGTGCACCACCATTTAGTGGACTATAGGTGACTAATTTAACCTTATAATTATTGATTCTGCTATTGTAGAATTTATCATCTCACTGAGAAGATCGCCCACTACCTCATATTTCAAATACCATAATGCACAAGACACATATCACGTTCTTGATAGAATGCATCTTATTTAAATGAGATCTGTTATAGGTTTAACAGAAGATTTTTTTAAGCTGAACTGTTTGATAGACTTTTACTGGCTTGCACTGAAGCCAAAACTTGGAAACAAGAGGAAAACTAAACCTGTACTGAACTAACTTGATAGTCATGTAAAATTATAGGTTCCTATTAACTTCTCCAAAGGCTTGTTACTGGGCAGAATGAATATTTTGTTTATTTTTATTGATAATGTTTTTATATTCATCTATTCCAACTGACAAATAAGACGCCCCTTTTAGTGATTAATTTATATTTGTAAAAGTATTGCTAAATATTCTTTTTCTTATACCATCATAGCCTTTAATTTTTAGAACTAATCTTTCTAGCTGGAAGGGTAACTCTCATAATTGTTCCCCTAGGCTTATTGGGTAAGCATCTTATATTACCCCCATGCTGCTCTACAATCCAATTAGCTATGGACAAACCTAACCCTGAGCCACCGGTTTCTCGAGTTCTTGAAACGTCTTCTCTAAAAAATCGTTGAAATATATTATTTCTATTCTCCTCTTTGATGCCTATTCCATCATCATTCACAGCGATAATAAATTTATTATCCTTACTATTTGTTTGTATTTTAATGTTACCGCCATTATTTGTATATTTTAAAGCATTATCTAAAAGTATTATAAGTAGCTGGTGAATTCTTCCTTTATCACAAATTAGATTTTCTTCTCCCATACCATCATAGGATAGATTTTTATCTTCCAGCTCTCCAATTTCTTTATAAGTTTCAATAATTTCGGTGATTAATTTCTTTATGTTCACAGTTTCGAATTCTAATTCTGTAGAATTTGAATCCGCCCTTGCTAAGGTTAGTAGGTTTCCTACCATTCTTGAAATTCTTCTAGTTTCTGATAAGGCAGGACTTATACATTCTAATTTATCTACAACCTTTGCATTCGGGTCTCGTAGTAACAATTCAAGCTTTGACTGAATTATGGTCAAAGGTGTCCTAAGTTCATGAGAAGCATTTTCTACAAATTCTCTTTGTTTCTTCAAGGACTTAATAATAGCTGCCACACTTTTATTTGTTAAATACCAGCTTGCTCCTATTGATAACACAATTATAAAAGCTCCACCGAAAATTAATATCATTAATAGATTGTCGAGTAATCTATGCTCTGTACTAGTATTTATTAACAATTGTATGATTTGTCCCTGCTTAGACGTGGTATCGTTAAAGGATATAGCTCTAAAGGTATATCCGCTAATAACTAAATCAACTATTTTATTTAACTCTTTCCCTTCAATTTTCTCTTCATTGTCTTGAAAAAGATAATTTGTGTCTGACTGATTTAATATATTTCCTTCCTTATCTCTTGTAAATACTACAACTCGTGGATCGATCTCAGGATTTGAGCCTTCCCTGCTTATTTGAGTACTTGACAGTGTTTCTTTGGTTATGGTTAATTCTTCATCCACATTCTGGTATTGTTTTTTTGACACATAGCTATAAATAATAAAACTAAATATTGAAAACAAAAGGATATATACCAGGATATTAGCAATTAACAATTTTGCTTTTCTACTTTTAATCATTATATTCTCCTACAGAAAGCATGTAGCCAAGGCCCCTTATGGTTTTAATGTATTTGTCATAGCCATATTCCTTTAAAGCTTTCCTTAAATTACTGGTATAAACCTCTACCACATTTATGGCAGTGTCCGAATTAAAACCCCATATCCTATCAAATATCTGTTCCTTTGTAATAATTCCTTCTTTATTGTTAATTAGATATTCCATAAGTTCAAATTGTTTTCCTTTTAAAGTAACTTCCTTTCCCTTTATAAACATAAGTTTCTTCTTCAAATCTAGTTCCATTTCCTCGAATTTAAGTTGGTTATTGTATACTAAGGTTCCATTTCTTCTTAGAATCGCCTCTAACCTTAGAAGCAATTCTTCGCTATGAAAGGGCTTAACTAAATAGTCATCTGCGCCTATTTTAAAGCCCTTTATTTTATCATCTATAGAGTCCTTAGCTGTTAAATATAAAACAGGGGTATTAATGCCCTGCTCTCTTAATTTTTTTAGCACTTCATATCCATCCATATTAGGTAGCATAATATCTAGAATAATTGCGTCATATATATTTTGCATTGCTAAAGCAAGGCCCTCTTCTCCATCGGTTGCAAAATCATATTGAAATAAAGTTTTTATACTCTCCCCAATAGTTTCCCTTAGTAGCCTGTCATCTTCTACTATAAGTGCTCTCATAAACCTACTCCTTTACAACGTTAATTTCTTTTAGTATCACTGTAGCTTTAAATATACCATCCTGAGCTTTAAAAGAGAAAACTCCATTATATTTTTCTGCAATTGCCCCAATACTTCGTGTTCCAATTCCGTGATCCTTATTATTTGAAACCGGATATTCCCCTTGAAACTGTACTTCCTCTACAAAGGTATTAGAAATTTGAAGGTATATATGATCGTAATGTTCTTTACATATTATAGTTATAGTTCTGCTTTTTTCATTTTCATTTTTTTTGCAAGCATTGATGGCATTTTCCAGAGCATTTGCAAATACAAGTCCTAGCTCCATATTGTCTATTTTTATATTTTCGGAGATATGAACTTTGCTCTTCACATTAATATTTTCTTTTCTTGCTTTGCTTATATAAGAGGATAAAATTACATTTATTCTATAATTTTCGCAATATTTTTCAACAACAATTTCATTTAAGTTATCGCTTAATTTACTCAAGTATTTTTGAGCTTCCATAATATTCTTATCCTGCAAAAGGGTGCTCAATATATCTATATGATGCTTCATATCATGTCTATAAATTTGATTAGCATTTATTTTGTCCATTATAGCATTGTATTCTTTTTTCTCCATATCAGTTTGTATAAGCATAACTTCTCTATCCTGCTTTAATTGATAAAATTGAGAAATATTTTCAAAATTAAAATAGACAATTGCATAAAATACAAACATTAAAGCAAAAATTAAGAAAGTCATAAAAATAACTACAGGTGGTTTATAGAAGGGAGAAGTGTAATATAACAATATATAAAAAATCACCGCTAACAAACTAGGAACCCCGCAAAGAAGTCCCCACCCTTTATCTAGGGAATCAAGCAATTTAAAGTATGGTTTTTGGAATGCTTTTAAGATTAAAAACATAATTAAAGCAAAGCATATAAACTCAACAAATACTCGTATGGCAAAGTCATTAAAAATGATTAAGAATAGTATCCCAATATTACTTATTATCATACCAAAATTACAAACCGTTAAAAAAGAAAATAAGACTTTAGGACCCTTTGCTTTTGATAGGAAAAGAAAGAACATAAAGGCGGGAATAGCTACCGTTAATGGGTATACATAATCCAGAAAATTTGAACCTTTATAAAGGATAATAGGAAGATTGGCAAGCCATAATGCAAAAATAAATACTACTATCATAATACAAGATTTTTTATTGCTGTATTTAAGCTGAGTAAGACTAGCCATAAAGATAGTCAAAAATGCAAGTCTAAAGAAAAGGTAAAAAATCATCATATAAGCTCACTTCCTTTTTCAAAGAAGTAGTCAATGTATTGATTTTTTACTCCCTGATAAGTTTGCCTTGAAATTGGTATCAGTGTTTTATCATCCATTATAAAGTCCTTACTCGAGATGCTTATAACATAATTCATATTCACAATAAAGGACTTATGACATTTTGTGAATCGTTTATCCGACAACAAAATATCATGAAACTCATTCATAGTACCATAGCAGTTAATAACCTGGTTACTACTTAAATGAAAGATAATAATATGTTTAACGCTTTCAATATATTTAATTCTGTGAATTTGTACCTTTGTTAATTTGCCTTTTTCCTTTACTACAATGATTTTAGATTTCTCTTCTCCCATTTCATCTAGGGCCTTGCCCATCAGAGATTTAATTTCAAGACTGGAAAATGGTTTAAGGAGGTAGTAAAAGGCATTATACTTATAGGAATTCACTGCAAATTCTGGTGATGAAGTTAAAAAAATAATCTTGCAGTTGCTATTGTTTCTACGAAGTTCCTCTGCAAGCTCTAACCCGTTCATACCAGGCATTATAATATCTAGAATCAGCAAATCAAATCCACCCTGCCTTGATATGCAGCTAAGCAATTCATCCCCACTTTCAAAAGTATCCAGGGATATTTGAAGGTCGGACTGTCTTGATGCAATAAATTCTTCTACTGCATTTTTAGCTTTTTCAAGTTCAAGCTTATCATCATCACATATGGCTATCTTCATCTGTTAGGTCACCACCTTTGTTATATAAATCAATTATAGCAGAAATTTTCATCCTTTTGTGCTAGAATATCGACATTTTGTGCAAAGTATCACCTTATAAGAGAAAGTATTGATACAATTAACCAAAGAGTCACATAAAATATTTTTAGGGGTGTAATGATGGAATATAAAATTCTTAATAAATTAAACTATGCTGGTAAAATTAATAGTCCCCATAACCACACTGAGCTATCCTTCTACACTAAGAAACAAATGAGAGCTATCTATCCCAATAGTAATTACAGGGTGTCGGGAGAAATTGGTAACAAAACAGGTATCCAATGCGGCTGCGCAGAAAACACAAATGGTAAACCTCTCCCCGTTTATAAAAAGAAAACCTACAACAAGTTTACAGAAAAAGTTGTAGGATATGCCGCGGTAGAGGAACAAACATATTTATCTGTGGTGAAAAATATTCTTTTGATAAGAGTGATTGTTCTTATCTTCCTTACTGCTTCCCTTGTTACTTGCATATTTATTTCAAGCATGAGTAGCCTATTTCTTTAACTTTAATTTAACTTTCTTTATTAATTTAAATAGCCAGTAAAAACATATCACAATAAACACAACGTATCCATTTATTGAAAAAAGCACAAAGCTTGATAGTTTATAGGTCAATAAAACTAATAAGGCAAAACTCAAGCCAAACCCTGCACCCACTAAAAAAGTTACTTTTTTTGAGTGCTTTGTTTTTGAAGACTTAAAGCTATTTTTACCAATATAATCTACTATACCTATTGATAATGCCATTATTATAATAATACCTACTAAAAATCCCAAGTTTAGTTCATAGTTAATAATAGCCTTACTTTTTATTGCTTTAGGGATATAGTTCATAATGAAATTTATAGTTAAAAGAACTAAAACCGAAATAATAATCATTTTAAAGTATTCCCATGCTTTATTGAGAGTAAGCTTCTTAGGTTTTACAGATTCTATGATTGAATCACAAAACCCTTTATAATCCTTTCCTATAGCCTCTTCTATTGGCTTATTTTCTTCTTGATATCTTAAAAACATATCTAGAATTTCCGAGATAATATCTTCCTTTTCCTTTTCTTCAATTGAGCTAACTCTTAAATAACAAACAATATCAATAAATATCTTAGCATTAGTCTCATTTAGCTTTTTACTAATTTTCCAAGTTTCCTTTACCATTTTTTCAGCTTCACTCATTAATTAATATCCCCCTCATAACCAATAAACATTTTATCTACACTATCCCTAAGTTCAATCCAATTTTTATGAAAGGTTTTTAGTTCTTCCTTTCCTTGACGAGACAAAGTATAATATTTTCTTTTCGGACCATAAGGTGATTCTTTCTTTGTAGAATCTAAAAATCCACTTTTTTCAAGTCTTAGTAAAAGCGGGTATATTGTGCCTTCACTTATCTCACTTAAACCATAGCTCTTTAGTTTTTCAGCTATTTCATATCCATAAATTTCTTCATCATTAATTATTTTTAGTATGCACCCTTCTAAGGTTCCTTTTAAAAATTGAGATTTATCCTTCAAATGTTTCACCTCTATATTACATTGCAAGATACCTTAACTATATTGTATTACATGTTAGTCCAAATGTACATATATATTTTAAAGCTTTCACAAATAAAAAACACCGGGGTCTGTTCCGATGTTTTTACACTTTCTTTTTTATCTCTATTACAGTTTATAGTTCTCTAGTACCTTCTTAATATCCTTAAATACTTCATCTATCCCTTTGTGTCCATCTATTTCAATTAAAATGCCTTTTTCCTGATAATACTGGATTAAAGGCTGGGTTTGACTTTCATAAACTTGAAGCCTTTCCATTACAGTATGTTCTACGTCATCTTTTCTCTGAACAAGCTTTCCCTTGCAATTATCACATACTCCTTCTACCTTTGTACTATTATATTTAATGTGATAGCTTAGATCACAGTGTGGGCATACCATTCTTCCTGTATTTCTTTCTACTATATAGTCCCGTGGTACTTCAATGAGTAAAACGCAATCTAGCTTTTGGCTCTGCTCCTTTAGAATACGATCTAGCTCCTCTGCTTGATTTTCAGTTCTTGGAAAGCCATCCAGCAAATAGCCCTCACTACAATCCTTCTCTGAAATCCTGTCTTTAACTAATTTGACGGTAAGCTCATCTGGTACAAGTTGGCCACTATGAATATATCCTTCTGCTTCGTTCCCTAGGGGTGTCTTCTCACGTATGTTTCTTCTAAATATATCACCGGTGGATAAATGGATCATTCCAAATTGATTGCTAATAAGATTTGCCTGTGTACCTTTTCCTGCGCCAGGAGGTCCAAGTAATATAATTCTCATAACAGTCGCTCCTTATATTTATTTCACCTTCGTAAATTTCCGAGCTATCCAAACTATTGGCTTATAGAATACTAAATGTCTTTCCCAATTTTGATTTTTACCATGAATTCATACCCACTAGGGGCATCAGCTTTGTTGAAATCGTAACTTGCAACTTTTACTTCATGGTCAACTGATAACCATAAGTGACATAGTGCAATACCAATATCAATTTGATTCATCTTGCCATACATGGCTGCTTTAAGAAAATTAAGTTTCTTTCGGCTCACTATTATTGAGTTCACCTCTCCACTAAAAAACCATGACTGTGTATTAGAGGCTGAGGGAGCAAGTCGAACAGGCTCAAGTAGTTTCTCCCCTCCCACTACACTGGATATCTCAGAATAACTATTTCGTTTAAACTCTGAGGTTTTTGCTCTGTGTATTGGCTCTGCGGTATTACCAAAAGCGAGCATGATTACAAACTCCATACCGCTTTTTTGCTCAGGTACAGTTTTTGAGGGTTTTGCCATCCCAAGCCAGCAGCTGGCAAGATTGCTTCTAGAAAGGTACAAATCCATTTGTTGAAGCACAAAGCCTGCATTCATCAAATAATTGTCCTTTTTCTGAGAATAAAAGCAAATGTAATGAGGTGCTTTTATTGGAAGAAGGTTCTTCACGTCCTCGGTGCCCATATATACTAGCTCATATTCAATGCTTTCATCTAGTACTTTTAGCCTACTTGCATATTCCTTTATATCTTCTATTGTTTTTGTAGGCAGTGGAGTCATATCATATTTTCTGATGGACCTCCTTGAAAATATTGTGTCATATAGCTCTGAATTTGTCATATTTTTACCTCCAATAAATTTAATTATTCTATTTTTTCTATCGTAATTTGGTCTCCTTTTGTATCTACACCGATGAGATCCCCGTCATATATATCTCCCTTAATGATTTTCTTAGCAATAGAGGTTTCCAAAACATTCTCAATATATCTTTTTAAAGGTCTTGCACCATAGATTGGGTCATAGCCCTCCTCTGCCATAAGTTGTTTAGCAGTATCAGTAACTTTCATGGATATATTTTTATCCTTAAGTCTATTTTTTATGTCTTCAAGGAATATATCTACTATACCTTTTATTTCTTTAGTTTCCAAGGGCTTAAATAATATAATATCATCCAATCTATTTAAAAATTCAGGCTTAAATTTAACCTTGAGTTCCCCCATAACTCTATCTCTAATATGCTGCTCTATGCCTCCACTTTCTTTGTTTTCTAGTAGATAATTACTTCCAATATTGGAGGTCATAATAATTATACAATTTTTGAAATTAACAATCTTTCCCTGATTATCTGTAAGCCTTCCATCATCTAAGATCTGAAGAAATATGTTAAACACATCTTCATGGGCTTTTTCTATTTCATCAAATAATACAACACTGTAGGGCTTTCTTCGTACAGCTTCCGTAAGCTGACCCCCCTCCTCATATCCTATATAGCCTGGAGGAGCTCCAATTAGTCTGGATACAGAATATTTTTCCATATACTCTGACATATCTATTCTTATAATGTTTTCTTTGCTATCAAATAAAGTTCTAGCTAGAGTTTTAGCAAGCTCTGTTTTTCCTACACCGGTGGGTCCAAGGAATATAAAGGACCCGATAGGCCTTCTCGGATCCTTCATTCCAGCCCTTGCACGTATAACTGCATTTGCAACGGCGGTTACCGCTTCCTTCTGACCAATTACTCTTTTTGATAGCTCTTCTTCAAGCCGTAAAAGCTTTCTCCTTTCCCCTTCTACTAAATTTGCAACGGGTATTCCCGTCCATTTTGATACTATCTCTGAGATTTCCGTTTCTGTTACCTCTTCTTTAAGCATTGCTGTTTCATTATTTTCATTAAGGACCTCTTCTTTTTCTTTTATCTGGGCTTCCAGCTTTGGAATTACTCCATATTTAAGTTCTGCAACTTTATTTAAATCATACTCTCTTTCAAATTTTTCTATATCGCCCCTAGAAGCATCTAACTCTTCTTTCAAATTTCTTATTTCAACTATCTTAGTTTTTTCTTTTTCATATTTTGCTGTCATTTCATTGTCTTTATCTTTCAAATTACTTAGCTCTTTTTCTATAACTTCCAGTCTTTTCTTTGAAGCCTGATCGTTTTCTTTAGATAAAGCTTTCTTTTCAATTTCTAATTGAAATATTTTACGTTTAGCCATATCCATCTCAGTAGGCATACTATCTATTTCAGTCCTTATCATAGCACAAGCTTCATCTATAAGATCTATTGCTTTGTCCGGAAGAAACCTTGTGGTTATATATCTGTCTGAAAGTTTTGCTGCTGCAACAATGGCTGAATCATGAATTCTTATTCCATGATATATCTCAAACTTTTCTTTAAGCCCTCTAAGTATGGACACCGTATCTTCCACAGTAGGTTCCTCTACAGTTATTGGTTGAAACCTTCGCTCCAGAGCTTTATCCTTTTCTAAATATTTTCTATATTCATCAAATGTTGTTGCACCAATACAATGAAGACTTCCTCTGGCTAGAAGTGGCTTTATCATATTTCCAGCATCCATAGACCCCTCTGATTTACCAGCTCCCACTATATTATGAATCTCGTCTATAAATAAAATTATTCTACCTTCACTGTTTTCCACTTCTTTAAGCACTGCTTTTAGTCTTTCTTCAAACTCACCTTTATATTTGGCCCCAGCAATAAGAGCTCCCATATCTAAAGAAAATACTATTTTATGTTTAAGCCCTTCCGGCACGTCTCCTCTTACAATTCTTTCCGCTAAGCCTTCCACAATAGCAGTTTTTCCTACTCCAGGTTCTCCTATCAGCACAGGATTATTTTTAGTTCTTCTAGAAAGAGTTCTTATGACCCTTCTAATTTCATCATCTCTTCCTATCACAGGATCTAATTTATGCTTTTTAGCTTGTTCTACTAGGTTTGTTCCATATTTCACCAAAGCCTCATAGGTTCCTTCTGGATCTGGATTATCTACCCTTTGATTTCCCCGAACTTTGGATAAGGCATTTAAAAAATTTTCTTTAGTTATACTAAATTTCTTTAAGATATTCCCAATTTCTTTAGTATTTACATCCATTAGGCCAAGCATTACATGTTCTACACTAATAAAAGAATCTTTGAATTTTTTAGCTTCCGCTTCTGCTTCTGCAAAAACCTCCTCAACCCTTCTAGTCGCATATACAGGGCCACTAGCCGCACCACTTCCTGTAACTTTTGGCGCCTCATCTAATGCTTTTTTAATATCCTCGTCTAGTTGCCTTATATTAACTCCCATCTTACTAAATATATTAGGAATGAGCCCATCTTCCTGAGCTATCAGTGCTGCAAACAAATGTATTGTATCTATCTGCTGATGATTATTTTTTACTGCTATTAATTGAGCTTCATTTAAAGATTGTTGAACCTTTATTGTTAACTTCTCCACGTCCATTTTATTAACCCTCCCTTTAGTTTATTTACTTATGCAAAAAGCACCTGATAAATAAGTTGTAACCACCTTTAGCTATATTATCAGCTAAAGGCCTTATTTAGGGGTGCTTGTAATTGTTTATTAACTTGATTTTTCATGTGATACTCAATAAAAGTATGGTTATTATAATGAATAGGGCTAAAATTTATTTCCCATTTTAATAATATAATAAACACCCAATTACTATTATACCACTATACTTAAAGGTTCTTATAAGGATTTGATAGTTTATGCATGACGCTTTTTGCTTATATAGCCTAGCACTCCAAACCACATGCATTAATCGCTCTCTATTTTCTCCATTTTTAAAACTAAACAACCCAAATAATTCATTTTTTATCTTACTCTATATAAATGGAATTCATTATGAGCTTCTTTTCTCTCTAATTTACTAATTATTACTATTCAATTGGTTTACCGAAATACATTAGTTCCCATATAGCTGTTTCTTCAACTTTTTCAACAGTTATATTATTCTCTATTTTTTCTAAAATAGCATCTCCTGTAAATCGAAGATATGCTCCATCGTATCCACGCTTTGCCTGTATTGGTATCAACATATTTATCAGTAGCACTAAATGTTAAACATTCTGTCGCGTTATCAGCAAGAATTTTTCCATCTTTAGCTAACATGAACACAGGAGTTTCTTTATAACCATATAGCTTTTCCGCTGTAATATAAGAAGAAAGGACAGTATAATCCCCAATCTTTGCACGTCCCCAGTACCAATTGATCGTGATAGCCAATACCTGTATATTCCTTAGTTATCTCATTAATTGTAATAGTAGCTTTTACATTTCCTTGAGGAACAGAAGGTAACCATGCAAAAAATTCTTCATCTTGTTCACCAAAGTAATTAGATCCTGTACCATTTCTCCATGCTGGTACTATACCTTCCAAAGTAATATCAGCATAAATATTATCCATCTCTATATGAGATTAAAGATTTAAATTTAAATAGTATTTATACTGATTTAGTTTTAAAATGCGGAATAGATTTTCATTTGACTAAGCTAAACTGGTTTGATGAGTCTATAGCTAGCTTAAAAAAACTTCAAGTTGAAAGCAAATGAAAAAATATATTCTTTAAGGGGTGTCGCCTATATTTGTAAAATTTAAATTCCAAAATGCGGTAAATAATGATACAATTATATCTGTATCATTCAGAACGTCATCTATCATCAGCTGTTTTTAGAGATTATATTGATGAAGGTGTGCATCCTTTGTTCAGAATTCCGATAATAAAAAACAGATATCCTTGAAAATCATGAATGGGGCCAAGCTATTTTGGAAGAACACTGGGATTTGAATTTGCAAAGGAAATGTAAAACATTTGATGATACTTTAATAAAAGGGGAACAAAAAAATGGAAGCAAAAATTAAGATTATTTTTTCTATGGCACTTTTTGGAACTATTTCAATTTTTGTTAAAAACATTCCACTTCCTTCTGGGGAAATTGCACTTTTTAGGGCAATAATAGCAGCAGTGGTAATTATCATATATAAGATTATAATCGGAAAGAAAATTTCGTTCTCAGACATAAAAAAGGACCTTCCTGCACTCTTTATTTCAGGTATGACAATGGGCTTTAACTGGATATTGCTTTTTCAGGCATATAAATATACAACAGTTTCAATTGCAACATTAAGCTATTATTTTGCACCTGTAATTGTTATGGTAGCATGCCCCATTTTGTTCAAAGAAAAGCTGACAATTAAACAAGTAGTGTGCTTTGTTATGGCAACAGTAGGATTGATTATGGTAATAGGTGTTAGTGGTATGGGAAAATCTAGTAATAACCTTATTGGTATAGGTTTTGGTCTTGGTGCGGCAGTATTGTACGCAACTGTTGTGTTATTTAATAAGTTTATTAAAAATGTTACTGGTATTGACAAAACGTTAATACAATTTTTGGCGGCGATTATTGTTCTTACACCATATGTGTTCGCAACAACAGGAATAAATATAGGAAGTTTAGATAATATTGGAATAATAAATCTTCTGATACTTGGCATTATTCATACTGGAATATGTTATTGTCTGTATTTTTCATCGCTTAAGGATTTGAAAGGTCAGGAGGCATCTATTTTAAGCTACATTGACCCACTTATTGCGATAATTATATCAGTAACTATTTTGGGTGAATCATTACTCCTTATACAAATTATAGGTGGAATGATGATTTTAGGTTTTACACTTTTAAATGAAATTAAATCAAAATCTAGAAGAGTTTACGATATTGCTAACAGCAAAAATATGAAGTGAGCAATATTCTAAAAAAAGATAGGCACCCCCCACCTACCCCAAAATTTCTTCTTCCTTATTATATTGTATAGCCTTTACGTACTATTAAAAAGCATTAGATAGATCTTGCAACCTCGTAGGCATCCCAAATTGCACCTCTGATATTTTTGACTTCTTTTGAGTCACCTACATTATATATTTCATCTATATCATATCTCAATTCTTCAAACAGAGCATTTTCCTTTTTAAATCCAATTGCTAAAATGACATCTTCTGCAGAAATAGTCTCTTCAGTTTCCCCGGATTTTATAACTGCACCAATATCATTTATTTCTACTAGTCTTGAGTTTGTTTTTATAGTAACATTGTGGAATTTTAATAAGTCTCTTAGCATAAACTCATTCATTGGAGCCATAGGAACTCCTGCCTTTAAAATATCACTTATTGCTTCAACAATAGTTACCTTCTTCCCTTGTTTCCTAAGGTGTAGTGCAAGTTCACATCCTACGAGACCTCCACCGACAATAACGCAATTATCGTTTACTACCTTTTTACCAAGAAGGACTTGGCAAGCATCCGAAACTTTTTTATTATCACTACATGGAACCTTAGGTATAATAGGTTCCGAGCCAGTGGCAACAAAAACAACATCTGGATTCATTCCAACTACTATATCTTTTGTTGCTACTGTATTTATTTTCACATTAATATTTAAATTTTTCAGTTGATTGGCATACCATTTAATTAAAGCTCTGTCATCCTCCTTGAAATCAGGAACTCCACCAGCAATGATAACAACCTGTTTTTTGTCAACTGCAGGACTTATTCCAGTAAATATTTCTCTAGCACACTCAGGATTTACTGCACATGAGCCTCTTACCCCTCCAAAAATTCTTGCAAAGCACCCATCATGACATGATAAGCACGGTCTTATATCATCGACTTTTGCAGATTTTAATTTATTCACATAATCTGGGTCTGCCAAAAGTGGTCTTCCCAGTCCAACTGCATCCAGTTTCCCATTTTCTAACGCTCCAATTGCCATTTCCGGGTCATCCATTCTGCCAGCAACCATAACCGGAACATTTACCACCTTTTTAAGTTGCTCAGTTAATGGTAAGTACATACCCTTCCCAAAATACATAGGTGGATGTGCCCAATACCATGAATCATAAGATCCTGCATCTGCATCAAATGCATCATATCCAGCTTCTTCAAGTATTTTAGCAGCCTCCAATGCTTCCGGTATATCACGTCCCAATTCCTCGAAGTCTTCTCCTGGAAGTGCACCTTGTCTTAAAGCTTTAATATAACTCTTAATACTAAATCTCAAAATTACAGGGAAATTTTTTCCACATGCAGCTTTAATTGCTTGGACAATTTCTATTGCAAATGTAAGTCTTCCTCGTAAATCTCCTTCATATTTATCTTTTCTTTGATTGAACAATGTCATTGTAAAGCAATCCAGCATATATCCTTCATGAACAGCATGAATTTCAACACCATCGAAGCCAGAATGTTTTGCTATTACTGCAGCTTGCGCAAACTTCTTTACGATTTCCTCTACCTCGTCAGTTGTAATTTCTCTGTGTACTATCCTCGGATCCCATCTATTTGTTGTTGGTGAAGGTGCTACAAAATCATCTCCATCTATCGCCATTGGAAATGCTGACCTTCCAAATCCTGCAGTTAACTGAAGAAAAATTTTTGAACCAAAAGCATGTATCCTTTCATTCATCTCTCCAGCAACTTTTGGAAATTGGTGTGGATTTGTAAGAGGCGACGCAGCTGATCCCGGTGCGTGTTTTTCTACATTATTATCCACATAATTTGCTCCGGTAATAATTAACCCAACTCCACCTTTAGCTCTTCTTACATAGTATCATTTGTGTATGTACCTTCTGTAGTGCTTGTTATAGGTGTTAACATTGGAGCCATAAAAAATTTATTCTTAATTTCAAGGTTGTTGATTTTAAATGGTTCAAATAAGCCTTTATTATTTATATTATAAAGGTTTATAAAGGATTGATTTCAATATGAATGATAACAAATTGACAAACTATCAAAAGCAAGCTATTGAAACAAAAAATAGAATCTTCAACACAACAATTGAATTGCTTAATAAGCTTGAATTTCTTTGCAGATACAAAAATAGTACCTACCAATAATAATATTATAATAACATATTGTGCAAAAAAATAGACTTGTAAACATTTAATTTTACAAGCCTTGGAGCATAACACAAACAACAATTCTACAGAAGTGCTCACTTAATATCCTTACCATATACTTGAACTTCCGTAAGTGCTGCAAAGTCAGATGTTTCATCAGCCTTTTTAAAGTCTAAAAATTTAATCCATTTAATTATTTTTTTATCAAAGCCAATATATTGAGGCTCAATTGTCTTCATCGTTTCTATAGTTTTATAAGTTCCATCAGAAAATTCTATTCTTATAGAATTCCAATAGGTGTCGTGTGGATAGTCCGCTCTTAAGTATAAGGCTATTTTATCCACCTCCACTTCTCTGCCAAAATTAATTATAATTTCAGCATCTTCCCTTTGCCAAGTTCCCCATGACTCATAAGGCCATACACCATGTCCTTTATTGTCTATTTGTCCATCGATCACATTTCGAGCTGCAAAAACCGCCTCGTTACGTGTCTCCACATTTGCTGTTGCATGAGGGAAATAACTTGTTTCTCCTCGCTGATCCATTACATTTTTGGCCAGGTTTCTATAGGAGTAAATATCCTTTTCTTTAGCTAAACGCATACTAATATTATGTTCTTTTCCTTTAAAAGCCTCTTGGGAATATGGTATAGCCTCATCACCAAAGGGTATTGTAAATTCAAAGGTATTGGAATTTACATATATTAAAGATTCATCTAATTCATCATCTATATTAATAATTAAATATTTATTTTTAGATGAGTTTGTAAAACTAATTTTATCTCCAGCTTGATAAACTTGTTCATAAACAAGGGAAACCTCTTCATGTCCATAAATTTTTCTTATGATGGCATTAGAATTATCTCTTAGCTCTATTGCTAATTCTTTTATATTCATTCACACTACATCCTTTATACTATCTTAGATCCTTAGTTGCTACTGCATCCATATCTGTGAATTCTTGATTTTCTCCAACCATACCCCAAATGAAAGTATAGTTTTTCGTTCCTACACCAGAATGTATAGACCAACTTGGTGAAATAACTGCTTGTTCATTTTTCATAACTATATGCCTTGTTTCATTAGGAGTTCCCATAAGATGAAAAACTACATTATCTTCGCTCATATCGAAATATAAATATACTTCCATTCTTCTATCATGAGTATGACAAGGCATTGTATTCCATACACTACCAGGTTCAAGTATTGTCATTCCCATAACTAATTGACAGCTTTTACAAACCGCTGGATGTACATATTGATTTATTACTCGCTTATTACATTCTTCATCACTACCAGCTTTGACCTTATTAGCTTTCTCTAAGGTGATTTTAACTGTAGGATAATTCTTGTGAGCTGTAGCACTATTCAAATAAAACTTAGCTGGACTACTTGAATCTACACTTTCAAAGCTAATTTCTTTAGCTCCCATACCAACATAAAGTCCGTCTCTTGCCCCTAATTCATATTTCTCACCATCTAAAGTTACGCTGCCAGCACCACCTATATTTATGACTCCAAGTTCTCTCCTTTCAAGAAAGTATTTACACCCTAATGCTTTACTTCCTTCTAGAATAAGGACCTTTTCTGTTGGCACGATGCCAGCTATAATTATTCTATCTATATGGCTATAAACCATCTTTATTTCTCCGGGGACAAAAAGATCTTCAATTAAAAAATGTTTTCTTAATTCAGTAGTATCATATTTCTTTGCATCTTCATAATGATTTGAATATCTAGTTTCCATTACAATTCCTCCTAAAATTATATCAATTTTCTGTCCTGGCTTATCTTACTAACCATCCACCATCTACAGCTAAAATGTGACCATTAACATAATCTGAAGCACGACTAGCTAGAAACACAACTGTTCCCATTACATCAAAGGGATTTCCCCATCTCCCTGCTGGTATTCTAGCCAATATATCCGCACTTCTTCCTTCATCTGCTCTTATTGGTGCTGTATTATCTGTTGCTATATATCCGGGTGCAATAGCATTTATTTGAATATTTTTATCTCCTAGCTCATTTGCGAAAGCTTTAGTTATGCCTGCTACACCATGTTTACTTGCTGTATAAGCCGGAACAAACTTTCCGCCTTGAAATGCAAGCATAGAGGCTATGTTAATAATTTTCCCTGAACCTTGCTTAACCATTATCTTAGCAACATCTTGGCTTAAGTAATATACTGCATTTAGGTTTATATCTAAAACTGTTTTCCAATCTTCATCTTTGAACTCAAGAAGTGGCGCTCTCTTAATTGTGCCTGCATTATTTACTAGAATATCAACTCTTCCAAATTCTTTAATGCAAGCTTCTACTGTTGCAGTTATTTCTTCCCTTTTCGATAAATCTGCTTTAAAAAAGGCAACCTTTCTTCCTTCAGCTTCTACAAGTTCTCTAGTTTCATCCCAATTAGTATCATAAGTAGGAACAAAAATATCTGCTCCAGCCTTAGCTAAAGCAACCACATAGCCTTGTCCAAGTCCCGTATTACCTCCGGTTACTACAGCTACTTTACCCTTTAGTGAAAAAAAGTCCATTGAAAATTCATTTACTTTTGTACCCATTGTATTAACTCCTTTTCTATGTTTATTATTTTTAGTTTATTCATTGCATGATTTTCTTATTATAAGTTCAGGTTGCAATATAACTTTTTGCTTTGCACTCTGATTATTATTGATTTCGTCTATTAGTATTTTTGCTACGGTTCTCCCTAATTCAAATTTTCTTTGATGAACGGTGGTTAGGGGAACAGGTAACATTGCAGCTTGTTCAATATCATCATAACCTGCAATACCAATATCTTTTGGTATTTGAATGTTGTTAATGTGACAATACTTCATAACTCCCATTGCTACAGAGTCGTTTATTGTAAAAATAGCATCTACCTTTTGTCTTACAAGTATTTCAGCCAGATTAAATCCATCTTCAAAAGTTGCTTTACTGTGTATTAAAATTTCATCATTACTTTCTATATTGTTTTCTATTAATACATCCTTATACGCCATTAATCTTTCATTGCTTGCAGATGAACTTTCATCCCCAAGAATTACTCCAATCCTTCTATATCCTTGCCTTAGCATGTGAGTGACTATTTTTCTAGCCCCAGCATAATTATCATTACCAACATAACTTATTTCTAAATCATTAACATAATTATCAGCCATTACCAGAGGAACGTTTTTAATGATTTTCTCATAATCTTCAGCTTTAGGCTTTACCGGAATAAGAATTATCCCATCAACTCTCCTCTGTGCTAGAAAATCAATATATCTATTTTCATTTTCTTTATTTCTATCACTATTACAAAACACAAGTCCATAACCTAATTTTTCTAAATATGAACTAACTCCTTTACTTACATACGCATAGTATTGATTCGTTATATCTGGTATTAAAAGACCAATCATATTTGTCTTGTTTAATATCAGGCTTCTAGCAGCGGAATTTGGGATATACCCTCTATCCTCACAGGTTTTCAGTATCCTTTCCCTTGTTTTTTTAGAGATTTCCTTACTGTTGTTTAATGCCCTAGATACAGTAGTCGCAGAAACCCTGCATTCTATTGCTATATCCTTTATTCCCACCATACTTTTCTCCTCAAGAATAATTAGTATTTTACGTTAACGTTAACGACTTATTTAAACTATACCACTACTTAGAGTATAAAACAATGGCTAAGTAGATATATCGTTAACGTTAACGACTAAAAGATTAACAAAAGATCAAAGGCCTTGTTTTCTATCCCCAAAAAAGAACTTCATTTCCTTTAAGTTTTAGTAAAGCTTCAAAGTAGAAATAATCCCCATAAATAAGAGACATATTTCTGGAGTCTTCCTGATGGTAGGCTCCAGTACCCATTTTCAATAATTCCTGGCAATCCTCACTAAAATCTGCACATTTTTCTGTTAAAGCTTTTAATATATTTACTGCATTATCTAAGTAGAGAGCCTTTTCAAATTCTCCCACATATTTTGAAATTTCAATAAGCCCACAAGCCGCTATAGCACCTGCTGAGCTATCCTTTACTACTGGTGATTTAGGTGCTCTAAAGTCACAATTGGGAACAAAATCCTCTTGAATACAAGAAATAAAATAATGTGCTACCTTTTTTGCAATGTTTAAATATTTTTCATCTTTTGTGTGAATATAGCTTAGTATAAAGCCGTATAAAGCCCAGGACTGTCCTCTTGACCAAGAGGAACCCACTGCATATCCTTGCCCTGCAAGACTTTCTTTTTCTTCACCTGTATTTTCATCAAATACTACTATATGTTTAACGGAACCATCTTCTCTAACAAAGTGTTTAGCTGCTTTATCTGCATGGGCTCTTGCAATAGCAGCAAATCTGTCATCCTTTGACTGTCCACTAGCCCAGTAAAGTATAGGAATATTTAACATGCAATCTATAATCCCCCAGCCTATACAATCATCGTTCCAAGCTCTTATATAACCACCCTTTAGGTTAAATCTTGAAGCTAAAATACTTGCAGCAAGCATTCCACGGTTTTTAGATTGATTATTGCCTGTAATCTTGTAGTCAGCTATTGCTGATGTTTCCCACATGAAACCAACATCATGATGTAAGCCTTCAAAGCCTAAAAGCGCATTATCTAACTTCTTTTCAATAGCTTCTGCCGTAGTTTTATAAAATTCATCTTTAGTTTTTAGGTACATTAGCCATAGTATTCCAGGGTAAAAACCATTGGTCCACCAGTACATACCATTGCTATAGCTTGAGTCTGCGGCGTACTTGTCATCAAAAATCCCATTTGTTGTAGTGAACGGAATTGTATCACCTATTTGTCTTGTGGTTTTTGAAAGTTTTTTATTAACCTTCTCGATGGTCTGATCAAGCCACATTTTATTTGCTCCTGTTAACATGTTATCTCTCCTCCAATTTCAATAAAAACTGCCGATCTAGGTAATAATAAATCTTCATTTATTGGGTATTGAAAATGTTTAATGCTCTTTAAATCCTCCAATAATACTGGATAAGAAGAATGATTTATTATTACAATACCATTATCAAATACTGCAGTTTCCACATTTTTTTGATAGGGTTATACCGGCAACCAAGGAAGCTGCTTAGTTCTACTTGAACATTTTTTAGAAAAGTAGTGACCTAAATAATTAGCCTAACTTAATTAGACAATGAACATTTAAAAATTCATTATTGCACCAAGGGGTTAGTGTTCACTTTTTCTAAAGTTAAATT
>DATCIH010000083.1:0-16056 GCA_036507955.1 Clostridiaceae bacterium
AAAGATTGTAATAATTGTACGTGTAATAGTTGTTCGGATAGATAGGGAAATGAAAGAGTAATTTTGTGGGGAAGGACGTGATAATAAATGAAAGATAATTGGGTAGATAATTTAAAGCGTGGAGATATGATTCAAACTTATGAAGTAGGAGTGTCTTACGCATTCGAGGGAATTGATAGTGAAGGGTTGTATATGTTACGTGGTATGCCCTTTGGATATGAAAAATATCTCATGGAAACTTTTAAATTAGTCAATAAAAAGAATTAGAATCAAATACAGATAGGATATAGAAAGGATGATAAATATGATCATTAATAAAAAGGTTGAATTGGTTACTGGTCAAGTAGAATATCAGACTATTTGGGAACATGATTTCATGCGTGATGGAGAAACAGATTATGAATATATGAAATTTACTACGATTAGAGAGTTATTAGAGTTAATTAGTGAGAAGCAATTAAATAGACTAAAAGAGGAAACTGACTGTGATAAAGTAATCGTTTCTGGAATTGTATTAAATGGTAGTGGAGAAATGGCTAGATTTAGAGGAGGAATAGGAGAGAGAAAATTAGAAGGATTTATAACTGTAGATATTGACAATCAAGATATTGACAAAAGGATTATTAATAATCTTGAAGCAATTAAAAAGATAGTTGAAAATACATTAAGTGAACATCCAATTGCTTATAGGGTTTAAATAATAACTTGGAAATTATTGTTTGAAATTTAGTTTATTAAAGGAGGACAAATAAAAAGAAGAGATGGTTTCCCGACATCTCTTCTCCCATTAATAAGCCGAGGCCAATCAATGATTAGTACCTCTCTTATCATAACATATATTTACATATTATCAATAGGGAATTTATGTATATTACAGAATGAAATCATTCTTTTAATCTATAGGAAAGGAGTCAAATAATTTGTTAGAAGTTAAATGCGGTTGTGGTAATAGAGCATATATTGAGTCTATGGGGTATAGAAATGAAGACAATAGCCTAGTAATAATTTGGGATACTGACACTATGGGACTTGAATATAGAGATGAGGGAAAGGGTTTAAGAATTAAGTGTCCTCAATGTAAACTAGAATATGATATTTTAAGAGTGGTATAGCATCAAAGACGAGTTTCAAAGGGAGGAAATATGTTAAACCTGTTAAAGATATTATGTTTATTTAATATTCATTACTTCCAATGGTTAGAAATGAATGGAGTCGAGACAATTTCCTATTGTAAATGGTGTAATAAAAAACGGATAGAAAGGAGTAAAAAACAATGAAAAACTTTAACATAATTCACTATAAAGAATGTCCACAATGTAATTTTCATATTGATTCACTTTCTAAATATGCTTATGATAATAATTTATGTCCTAAATGTGGATTTACAACTGGTTATTGGGACAGTTACACCTAGTAAAACTAGTGCGTCAAATGGTAACTTATTAACTAAATAAGGAGTGATATATAATATATGTGTGTTAATTTTTTAATCTATGCGTGGTTACTAAATCTATTTGGATTTGGAGATATATGTATCAGTGGCATGAGAGAGTTATTTAATATTACGATAACCATTTCTTCATACTATTTTATGGCTTTTCTAATTGGATTAGGAATTGATTTTGTTGGAGCTAGGGTTATAAGAAAGGAGAGTAAATAATGAGAGATCCAAAACGCATTGATGAAATCATTGAAGAACTAAGAATTTGTTGGAAGAAATATCCTGATTTAAGATTTGGTCAATTAGTTTATTGTCTTAATCAAAGTAACTATAATGGAGATATTTTTAATCCAGAAGACGATAAATGGCTAAAATGGATTAAGGAAGGATTAAATTATGAATGAATGCTGCGAATATATCCATGCTGATTGTGAATATCTAGAAATATGTAAAGAGAGAATCGAGGGAATATGCATAAAAGACATCTTAGGGGAAGAATTAATCCTAAAACCTGAGTATTCACCCAATGCTATCAAAGAGAGAATCCTATATTTTGAAAATAAAGATAAAATGAATAAAGAATTGGAGGTGAAATGTATGTCTAAAGTTGTAGATTGTGGAGTAGGTTGTGATTTTAATTGTGAAGGCGAATGTCCTTTTAACACAGAGAAAGTATCAGTAGTTGCTGAGTAAATATAATAAAATATAATAAATGAAAGAAGGATAAATATATGAATACTTTAAGTAATTTAATGGCAGAGGGAATCGAGAAAAACATTAAGGATACTACTGATACATATAAAAATCTTGGTAAATCATTAGGTAATCTTGATAATTGGATGCAAAATCCATTAGATATCTTCAATAATTACTTTGATTTTACACATCAAGAGCGAAAACCTCTACAATGGTCAACTGAAAATGAAGTAATTATTAAAAGTCAAGCAATGAATCTGTTACATTTTCCTAATACAACGCATGAAGTAACTGCAAAATATCCTATTCTTGTATCTCCTCCAAACGCAGGACATGATTCAAAGTTAGCTGATTTTAGTCCTACGCAAAGTTTAGTAAGGACATTACATAGTCAAGGATTTGATGTTTATGTTAATGAATGGCTTAGTGCTACTAAAGAAGATTCTGATTTAGGTATTGATAGTTATGTTAATTTCACTCATAAATCAGTAGAAAAGATTAAATCATTACATAATGTTGATAAAATTCATTTACTAGGTCAATGTCAAGGTGGATGGCAAGTGTCAATGTATACTTCGCTTCACCCTGAAAATATTTCATCTCTAGTTGTGGCTGCTGCCCCAATTAATTTTCATGCTGATTATGGAGTTATGAATGTTTTAGTAGATAATATGAAGATGGAAGACTTTGAAAAACTTACTACAAAAGGTTATCTTGCAGGGGCAGATATGCTAAAGAGTTTTAAAATGTTACAACCGAATGAACATGAGCATCTGAAATACATTAAAGAATACATAATGGTATTAGAACAAGATAAAAAAGCAATGGATAGGACTGAACATTTTTCACAATGGTATGATAATCCACAAAATTTAGCTAGACGATACTATTTAGAGATTGTTAAAAATGTATTTATGGATAATTGTATGGCTAATGGTGGATTTAGTATTGATGGAAGAGAGATTGATTTGAGGAATATTAAATGTCCATTAGTATTAATTGGAGGGACAAAAGATCATATTACCCCTCCAGAACAGTGTTTTGGTATGTCAGAATTAGTATCTACACCACAAGATCAAATACATAAGTTTACAGTCTCGGCAGGACATATTGGAGCTTTAATGGGTGGTTCTGTGTTGAAGAATGAGTATCCTAAGATTTGCGATATTATGAAAGCAAGTGAAGTAAATTAAGTAACAAATAATATATAATATTGTTTGACAGTTGTACTCCATTGTGTTATTATTAGTTATAAGCAATGGAGTATATTTTAGAAGAAAGAAGGAGAGAGAGAATGGAAGATAAGGTTGGTAGAGTCAAAGATTTGGTAGGGGAATTAAACCAATATAGACATGAATACTACAACCTAAATAAGCCTTCAGTTTCGGACGCTACATATGATCAGAAGTTCGATGAGCTTCAATCACTTGAAAATGAAACTGGAGTATTCTATGCTAACAGTCCTACTCAAACAGTAGGTTATGAAGTCATTAGTAAACTACAAAAGGTAACTCATATTACTCCTCTTAAATCATTAGCAAAAACAAAATCACAAGAAGAATTAAATACTTGGAGAAAAGATAAAGAAACTCTACTAATGTTTAAGGGTGATGGACTTACTGTTGAATTGGATTATGACAATGGGTTATTAACAGAGGCTTCTACTAGGGGGAATGGAGAAATAGGAGAAGTAATAACTCATAATGCAAGGACGTTTAAAAACATTCCATTATCAATTCCATTCAAAGGTAAATTAAGAATATCAGGTGAGGCCATGATTCATAAAAAAGAATTTGACTTAATCAATTCGACACTTTCAGACGAAGATAAGTATGCAACTCCTAGAAATCTGGTAGCAGGTTCAGTAAGACAACTTAGTTCTAAAGTTTGTTCTGAAAGAAGTGTAGAATTCTATGCTTTTAATATCCTTGAATGTAGTCAAACCTTAACTGATTCAAAATATGAAAACTTTGAGTGGTTATGGAATCAAGGAATTGATGTTATTCATTGTGATTTAGTAGAAGGTAGATATTTATCAGAGATGATAGAAGAAATGATAGAAGAAATGAAACAATTAGCAGTACAAATGGGAGTGCCAATTGATGGGTTAGTGATTTCATTCGACTCAGTAAGTTATTCAAATTCTCTTCAAGAGACCTCACATCATCCATTGCACAGTCTTGCCTATAAATTTTTTGATGAGTCAACACAGAGCATCCTGAGAGGAGTAGAATGGAGAACCACACGAATGGGCCAAGTAAATCCCACAGCAATCTTTGATACAGTTTCGATTGACAACACAGATGTTAATCGAGCATCATTACACAATTTATCATTCATTGAAGGATTACAATTAAGCATTGGATCAAGGATTTTAGTCTCAAAACGGAATTTAATTATACCTCATATTGAAGACAATTTGGATAGAGATTTGGGGTCGCTTGAGTATCCTAGTGAATGTCCTGCATGTGGAGAAAAAACAGCAATTAAAAATACAGGAACAGCAGATTTCTTATTCTGTGAAAATGTTAATTGTTCTGCTAAGTTGCTTGATAAATTTGTACACTTTGTAAAAAGAGATTGTATGAATATTGATGGGTTATCCTCTGCTTCGTTAGAACTATTTATCAACGAAGGATTCTTACAGAGTTTTGATGATATCTATAATTTAGAAGCTCATGATTATCAAATCAAAAAACTTGAAGGATGGGGTAGTAAAAGCTATACAAAACTGATTGAAGCAATTGATAAATCTAGGAAAGTTAAGTGTGCTAATTTTATCTATGCTCTTGGTATTCCCAATGTAGGAAGTTCTTCTAGTAAAATTATTGCTAAACATTTTAACAATGATTTCTGTGCATTTGAAAAAGCATGTGTTTTAGGATTTGATTTTAGTTTGTTAGAAGATTTTGGAAGTATTACAGATCAATCAATTCATAACTGGTATGCAAGTGGTAATGAATTAAATATGTGGATGCACTTAATGGATGAGATTGAAATTATTAAAGAAGTAAAGAAGGAGGTAGTTAATGTGAGTGATAATCCGTTTAAAGGTTCAAAGTGCTACGCCACGGGTAGTTTTGCTAATTATAAAAAAGAAGAGATTAAAGCAGTATTAGAAGGTCTAGGAGCTGAGTTTGCAGGTGGTTATGCTAAGTCACTAACATATCTAATTGAGGGGTCTTTAAAATCTTCCTCGAAAGTTGACAAAGCTAAAAAAGATGGTATTCCCGTAATTAGTGAAGAAGAATTTATGAAAATGATTGGTAAAGTATAGAAAGGAGAATTTTTTGGCAAGTTTTAATAATAGAGTTGGAGAAGTTGGACTGAACAAAGAAGGAAAAGAAATGAAAATTATTGACTACCAGAATTGTGACAGTATCATAGTCTGTTTTACTATTAGTGGGAATCACATTCATACTCAGTATGGAAACTTTAAGAGAGGAGGTGTAACTGATTGCAATTATGAATTAGAAAGAATTGGAGAAGTAAATAACAATACATTAGGAAGCAGAATGGAAATAATAAAATACATTAACAGTAAAGATATAGTTGTCAAATTTGACAATGGATTCTCAATAAAATGCTCGTATGGACAGTTTAAAAGCGGTGAACTTAGAAGTCCATATGACAAAACGACATGTAACGTTGGATATTTTGGAGAGGGAGAATACAAAGTTAGAGTTGGGGACGAAATGACAAAACAATATTATGCATGGGGAGCAATGATGCATAGATGTTATTATGATAAATATCTCCAAAATAAAACTACATATAAAGATGTCACAGTTTGTAAGGAGTGGCATAACTTTCAGAACTTTGCAAAATGGCATGATGAGAATTATTACACAATTAATGAAGATGTAATGCATTTAGATAAAGATATTCTAATAAGAGGGAATAAAATATATTCACCCGAAACCTGCGTTTTTGTTTCTCAAAATATAAACAGTTTATTTTTAAAAAGTGACAAAGCGAGAGGTGAATATCCGATTGGCGTAGGTTATCGGAAAGATATGGATAATTATTCAGCACGTTGTGGGACTAATGATGGGGGAAGAAAAGATTTGGGGTATTACAATACGCCAGAAAAAGCATTCAGTGTATATAAGGTTTTTAAAGAGCAGACCATTAAAAATGTAGCAGATAAGTATAAAGAATATATACCACCGAAATTATATGACGCAATGTATAAATACATAGTAGACATTAATGACTAGGTAATATATAATATATACATAGGTTATATTCTAATGGGGTATTTAAAATAGCCCCAACCAAAGTCTTGTTTTAACGTATTGAAGAAAAGGAGGAATCAAAATTGTTTAAATTGATATGTATAGAATGTGGTAAAGAGGTTTGTATACAAGAAGATAAAAAACGAGGACATTTTGTGGAAAATGGCATCACTATTCTTCAAACAGTAACAGATGATCTAGAAATAGAATGTGACTGTGGGAATAAGGTTATTTTATAATTAGTAGGAGGAAATGGCATTGAAAGAATTACTATGTAATTTAGCTATAAAGGTATTAATAAAATATAACCGTTCTGTAATTCTTAATTACCAAATCAGAGGAGATATTAGGCCAATATATAATATTCCAATACTTGGTGGTCATATGCACATTATTGGGAAATCATACATAAATGATATCGACAAACAGTTTATAGATTATAGGCGAAGGGAAGTGTAGGAATGGTTAATGCTTTCATTTGCGGATTATTATCGGCAATACTTGTATCATTAATTCAACTAAATGTACAAATTGCCAAATACATATCGTCCAAGTAAAAGATATATTTTATGTTATAAGAAAGGAGAAACCAATTATGCAAATATTAAAAAGAATTATATCAGAAATAATTCAATTCTATTACCGAGTATTCTTAAAACGAGCAATAATAGTTATCTCAATTATACCATTTAAGGCTATTGATCTAGATTCCATAAGACTTACGCCAAAAGGCAAGATGAGCATTCAGTATTTTAAAGAAAACCCTGAAGAAACATACAGTGCTTTTGAAACTTTTTATAGAAGTTTATGGAGGAAATAATAATGAAAAATTACTATTCTAGGGAGGAGCAAATATATTGTTTTGTATATTTCATAAATGGGAATTAATTAAAGTAGGAATGTTCCCTTTGGGTGCAAGATATTGTAAAAAATGTGGTACAATTGAATATGGTAATATAATATATTATAATGGTTCTACATATCAAAAAACATTTAAGAAACAAAAAGCTATTGAATTTATTAATGAAAGATTAAATAGAATTGAAGGATATATGAGTAATGATATTAACCTTAATCACATGTTTGAAGAGCAGGGAGTAATGTATTTACCAAGGTATGATTTATATTGTGAATATGAAACCCCAGAAAGATTTAGAGAAATTTTAAGCGAGTTACATACCCTTTAAAACATGTCTTTCGAAGAAAGGAGTAGATAATGTTGAATAGACATTGGTGGACTACAGTAGATCATGGAATGGGAATTAGATGTGAAAAATGTGGTGCATATGCAAATATGGAATTTACAGATGATTTCTATGAAATTGAACATACAGATGATTGTCCTTTAGTTGATATGGATGAAGAGGAGAGAATTAAATGAAACTATTGCAATATTTATATGCAAAGCTAAAATCGAAATTAAATAAAGATATGGTCATATTGGCAGTTGATGTAGCTAATAAAAGCACTATGACATTTAAAAATGGGAGTGTCATAGAGTACTTAGACATTAAAGAAACAGATGTAATTCGAGGTAGGGGAAGTACGTTGCCAATATTTTACGATGATTATGATTATGATAAAAATAATAAACTAGATCAAGAATTAGACAGCCTTATAAACAAGCATTCAAAATGAACATTTTAATCTAATTGGAGGTGAAAATATGACAGGAACTTTGACTGTTGCACTCTTAGCAGGAATACTTACATCATTAATTCAATTGAATATAGAAGTTGCTAAATACATATCAAGTCATTAAGAATATATAAATATAATGTATAATCCATTTACAAATGTGAAATAATAATACTAATCCACAAATAATAAAGGAGGATATTATTATGAAACGATTTCTAAATGGGTATGTTGAAAATTTCTATGTTCTAGGGAATAAAGCTGGGAATGGGTTTATAAATCATAGTAGCAGTAAAATTCTTATTACAGACCCTATGAAGTCTAGAAAATTTGACAGTTTAAAAGAGGCATTAGATTTTATAGAAGAAAACAAAAACAGTTATGAACAGTTGTTTCCACATCAAATTAAGGTTACAGTTGAGTTGATTTAGTTTTAGGGATATAGTGCAATATAATATTGTTTAGTTTATATTGCACTATAAATACATAGGCAGATAAAATATGCAACTTATCCGACAGGAGGAATTTAATTTGAAATCACTAATCAGACATATAGTAAATAAAATGAAAGAAGAGTTTAAGTCTTATGATTCAGAAAAGGATTATGCAATTATTAAACTAAAACGATTACTAAGATTTAAGAAACACTAGCAAAGAGGAGTTTGATCGTATGTTAAAATTTTTAATGAGAAAGCCTAAAGAGGAAACCCCATATAAAATAAATTATTGGCCTTATCCTGTAGAAAAACTCATACCAAGAAACAAAAATTATAGTGCAAGAGATGTTACCTATATAGAATCACATAATTTAGTAGATGGCACAATTACAAGGATAGATGTATCACCAGTAGAATCGAAGGAGAGGTAACTATGGACACAATAATTCTAAAAAGCGATATCATTACTGTAACAAAAATCAATAGAAAAACTAAAGCAAAGATGTTTGAGAATTTAAAAGTTGGAGACAAGATAGAATTCTCTGTTCCTATTAAACATGCAGGAAGTAATCGTGGAACATATGCCACATACATAGGGGTTAGAAACGTTGAAACTAGAGAAGAGACATCTATTTCATTTAATCAATTGCCAACTGTTCTGAGGGCATTTGAATTTGAAGGAGGTAATAAAGAATGAGGGAAATTGATACATATTATGTGTTAACTGATTTACTTGGAGATACGTATCAATCTGAGGATGGTGGAAGTTCAAATATTAATGAAGCTAAAAGATTTAAAACTTCACATGAAGCCTATTGTTATGCAAGGGATAATAAACTAGATAGAAGATATAGCAATAAGGTTAGAGTGTTTTTTGATTATGATTAAACCCAAGCAAACTCATGATTGAACGGGAAGGAGATAAATAAACAAATGTTAATTAAATTTATGGTTGGATGGTGTATAGTATTCACAATTTTATCAACTTTGGGGATGTGGATACCCAATAGATTCGGTGCATCAATGTTATGGTTTATGTTGGCCCTCATGTTTATTGCCTCGGGTAAATAAGCAGATGAAAATACAGTTTTAACGTGATATGAAAGGAGAAGATCAGATTGATTATTAAAGCACTTATTGAAATTGATGGAGATTTAGATGGAATTGATTCAGAGGAAGCTGGAAATATCCTAGATACTATTATTCAGACAGGATGCGAATCGTATCATTTGGATGGGAAAGTTGAAGTATTAGAAATTATAAGTCTTTAAAACATAATTTTCGAAGGGTTGAAAGTTTTCCTTGCGTTTATACAACTAATGATATATAATAATTATATAGAGTTTTAGAGGAAAGGGGGAAGACAATGAATCTAGTTAGTGTTAATTCAGATGACTGGAAAGTTATTTATCTTGACGGAGAGAAATTAATTGAAGACCATAGTATTTCTTGGGAATGGTTGCTAGAAGTTTTACAAGACAAAGGATTGATTACATATAATATGAAAGCATATGATCTTACAGATAGTTGTGTCGAAGATGTTTTAAACTATCAATTCCCTAATAAAGTAAGTGATTTTCCAAAGAAATTACGGATCAGATAAAAGTTTCATTTCGAAGGAAAATAATAAATAAAAGGAGATGCATGCATAATGGGTTGGAATGAACGTGCAAATGTTGAGGATTTATTAGGTAAGACTTTAACTAAGATTGACAATATAGATAATGATGAGTTGTTATTCCATACAAGCGATGGACTTACATACAAAATGTACCATCAACAAGATTGCTGTGAGTGTGTTACTATCGAGGATATTTGTGGAGAGTTAGATGATTTAATTGGAAGTCCTCTTCTCATGGCAGAAGATGTATCTGATACGTCACAAGAACCAGAGGAAGAAGAAACAGATGATAATTATTTTGATGATAGTTCTACCTGGACATTCTACAAATTTGCAACGATTAAAGGATATGTAACTATTCGTTGGTATGGATCATCTAATGGATACTATTCTGAAAGTGTAGATTTTGAAATTCTAAGTAATGGAGGAGAATAATATGAAAGTAGTAATTAATAAATGCTTTGGTGGATTTGGATTATCTCTCAAAGGGCAGAAAAGATTAGGTGAATTGCAGGGAAAAGAAATTTACTTTTATAAACAAACTAAATATAGTTTCAAAGAAGGCATAGATGAATATCAAAAGGTTAATGATTTAGAAGAAAGAAGTTTATTTACTCATGCAGTAACAAAAGATTTTGGAGAGTTTATTACAAGTGAAGAATTAAATGAATTTTATTACAACAATAATAACCTTAAAAGAAACGATGAAGACTTAATCAAAGTTGTTAAAGAGTTAAAAGCAGAAGTAAATGGACAATGTGCAAATTTAAAGATTGTAGAAATACCTGATGGTATCGAATATGAGATTAGTGATTATGATGGTATGGAATCTGTTGAAGAAATGCATAGGTCTTGGGGTTAAATATGAAAATACATGTAATTGTTGGTCTATTGGTTATTGATGCTTTTTGTTTAGGAGCACATATTATATTGGGAAATGAGATAGGAATTACTTCCGCTTTAGTTGCGTTAGTTTGTTTTGGTTTTGCATATATAGGTGAAAGCAATAAAAAGAAGGAGGAAAATAATAATGGCAAAACTAACTAGAACATATGAGAACATGGTAGATAAAACTGTTTTAACTTTTAGAGGTCAAGATTTTACTTGTACAATGATTGAGGATGAAGAAGGTGGAGGATCTCATAGTTTAGAAAAATGTATAGATATCCAATTAAGAAATACATATCCAGACGATGAAGACATTGATGAGATTCTTGATCTAGTTGACATAATTGAGATGGATGATTGGGAAAGGCTTGAAAATCTAGAACGATTAGAGGAATTTGAATAAGTTCAAATAATACACCTTCCAAATGCTCCCGTTTACTCCCATATGCTCTGTTTCTCTAACACAAAATACCGTTAAAACGATTATTTTAATCTAATATAAGAAAGGAAGATAATATGATTATTCAAAAAACACAAGACTATTTAAATTATGTAAAAGAGCATAAACAAAACGTAAAACTTGCATGGGAAGAAGTTCAGAAAAAATGCGAAGGTAAAGGATTCTCATTTATTTATGATGACTGGAAGTATCATATCTTATGTTCATTAATTGAAAAGCATGATGACAGTAAATTATCTAATGAAGAGTTTATCCCATACAGACAGAAATTTTATCCATGTGAAGATGATAACTTTGACAACTCTTTATTCAGTGCAGCATGGGAGCATCACAAAGCTAATAATCCTCATCATTGGGAACATTGGTTAAACCATGAGCCTTCAACACCTTATGATAAAAGTATGTACTCTGTTGAAATGGTTTGTGATTGGATGGCAATGGGTTATAAGTTTGGTGATACGGCAGAATCGTTTTATTTAAATAATAAAAACAAGATTATTTTACCTGTATCTGAAGACTATATTTTTGAGATATTTAATGCACTAAGGTAATAATTCGAAATTAAGAATTTAATTGGATTGTAAGTTAAATATAATAAATACATAGGAGGAATATAATATATGGGGAAAGAGATACTTGGTGGAATTGAATTAAATAGAATATATCAAATGGATTGTTTAGAAGGAATGAAACTGATACCTGATAAGTGTGTGGATATGATACTTTGTGATTTGCCATATGGAACTACTGCTTGTAAATGGGATTCTATTATACCTTTTGATAAGTTGTGGGAGCAATACACGAGGGTAATTAAAGATAATGGTGCAATTGTGCTTACTGCCAGCCAACCATTTACGAGTGAACTAATACATAGTAATTTAAAATTATATAGATACAATTTGGTTTGGGATAAAGTAGGGGTTAGTAATCCCATGTTGGCAAAGAAACAACCACTAAAACAACATGAGGATATTTGCATATTTTATAAAAAACAACCTATATATAATCCACAAATGACTGAAGGCAAGTTATGGCATAGAGGTGGTAAAAAAGAACATAAAACAGAAACATTAGGAAGTGCTAGTTTAACAAATAATGGCTCAGATAAAACAAATGTAAAATATCCAAAATCTATTTTGCCATTTTCAAATGCAAACAAAATGAGCAATATTCATCCTACACAAAAACCAGTCGCGTTGTTTGAATGGTTAATAAAGACATATACAAATGAAGGATGTCTGGTTTTAGATAACTGTATTGGTTCAGGAACTACGGCAGTAGCATGTATTCAAAATAACCGTAAATGGATTGGTTTTGAAACAGATTCTAATTACATAGAACTTGCGAATAAACGTCTTGAGAAAGTTCAACTGGAAGATGACTTGAATATTTACTAATATTACATAAATAACAACCCACAAGAAATTTTGATTTTATGGGAATATGCCCAAAATACATAAATAAGTAGTTTTTCATAAATCTAAGCAATAAATCCCTGTAACCCTTGGTATGACTACGTTTGAGGCACTTCAAGTCATATAAATAATTAGTTAATAAAACCTACCCTATAAAAAAGAAGTTTTAAAGTAATATAGAAAGGAATGATTAAAATGAATATCAGCGACTTAACTATTGGTGACATTGTTGACGCTTACATAGATGGTGGAGGAACACATAGAGTGATGATCATTGAAATTGGTGAAACATTAGTTTTTGGTATTGATTCAGAGAATGAAGAATATTCCATTGAGCCAAGAAGTGAGATTGAAAGAGTTATTGCTAATATTAATGAACTGTAAATTATATATAATATTATTTGCATTATGCCCATGATTATGTTATACTATACATACGAGGTTAAACAGTAAATATTTAAAGAAAGGAAGATGCTTTATTAAAACAAAAGCGTGGGGTGTCGTTCCCATCTGTAGAGTGTTGAGTCCACCTGCTATAGTTTTATCCCTACACGAATAATAAATAATATAAATAAGAATTGAAAGAAGGAATTTGTACATATGGCAAAGGCGTTTTATAGTAAATTTGTATTCATCGGAGCTTTAGGAATTGCAAAAGATAAATCAAAATTTCATAATACTTTTTTAAATTCTCCAAAGGATACTTGGGCATCGGCAAGAATTAATTTCATGGTAAAGGAATCAGATCATAATGGCGTATTTGTAGAGTTGTTTGAGGGTTATCAAGTAGATGGCAAAGGGAAAATCTTTTCTAAGGATTTAGATTTTAATAATATTGAAGTTCCTTGGGGAGTTAGGGAAAGTGAAGAAACATTAAAAATGGTTGCGGATTTCAAAAAATTCAAAGCTGATCTTGGAGAGTCAAAAGTGTTTCTTTCAGGATATGAAATGATTGAGCACTTAAATGTAGTATTGCCAACAATTACAGATAGGGTAGTAGTTACAGGAAGTGTCAAAAAAGAATACTACAAAGGAAAATATAATGATAAATATATTATCCAAACTATCCGGCTTGCAAAGGAAGATGAGAAGAGTAAACTTTCAGTGAGTATGGACATTTTCTACTCTAAAGATTCACTTGACTCCAGTGATTTTAAAGACGAAAAAGTTATTAGACTTAGTGGTTTTGTTTCACAATATATTGATAAGGATGTTAAAACTAAGTTCATGCCACAACAATTCATCCTTAGTGCTAAGAAATTAGACTTTGAGAATGAAAAGCATGTTGCAAAATTTGATTTCTTGAAAAAATATATTACAGTGAAAGGCAAAACTTATGTACATATCCCTTGGCAGATGTCTATCTTTAGAGGAGCAGATGAAGTCGAATGGGATGAGTCAATGCTCACTAAAGCACAAAAAGAAGCAATAGCATTTGGCCTTTCAACGGCAGATAATTTCAAACCTAGATCAAATGCTCTAGGAGATAATATCTTTGAATACCGTCTAATCAAACCACTATTAACTGGAGAATTTTCTGAAGGAGTTATGGATACAGAGATGAAAATTGAAGAGTTTGAGGAAGATGTTTTCAAACCTGTTGAAAAAACTGAAAAATTTAAGGAACCTAAAGAGGAAAAGAAAGTTGAACAAAAGTTTGATATTGATAAAATCGTAGAAGATGATGAGGACGAAGACTTATTCTCGTAATTAGAACTTAAAGAGAGGGTTATCCCCTCTCTAATGGAAATATAATAATAAAATATTTGAGGAGTGTTGAAATAAATGGCATTTAAACGTAATACAGTTAAGGTTGATCTAGGCTCTTACCCTCCATATATCATTATGGGACAAAGAAAGATTGGTAAAACAAGTTTGTTTTATAAACTATTGTTAGCTCACTATAAGACACTTGACGCAGGAGTATTAATTTCTTTTGGTAATGAAGAAGGATATCATAGTTTAGATGATTTACAATATGAACGTGTTGTTAATTGGAGTTCAGATGAGGATGAAAATGGAGCTAGAGGGTTCGTTGAAGCTGTAGATGATCTTGTTGAAAATAAAAAAAGTAATGGTGTTAAAGCAGTATGTCTAGATACTCTAGATGAAATGATCGAGATAGGAACAGTTGATGTACTGAGACAACATAAGCGAGAAAAAGGAACAGTATGCAAATCTCTTAATGACGCATTCGGTGGTTTTCAAAGAGGAAGAGATAGGTTGCTTGAAGGAGTAAATGGACAGATTGCACGACTTAGAAACGCTGGATATGCTGTGTTTATTCTTTGCCATACAAAGCTAAAAACTGTTAAAGATGTAATGACTGGTGAAGATTATGAACAGCTTACAAATAATTTACGTGCTGACTTCTTTGGTAGTATTGCAGATAAATCACAAATGCTAGTCAATATTACTATGGAGCGAGAGATTGTTGAGGGGAAACAGGTTAGTGAAAAGAGAATGATGTACTTCAGGCATACTTCTGTAGTTGATGCAGGAGGAAGGTTTGTAGGATTGCCTGAGAAACTTGAACTATCAGCAGAAAACTTCATGTTGGCATTTGAAACAGGCGTTAAGAACTCAATGCTAGTTCCTGCTTCTGATAAAGACATTGAGAAACAAAAGAAAGCTGAAGTTAAGGAAATTGCTAGTGCAGCAGACGTTGCTTGGAAGAAAGAGCAAGCAGAAATTCAACAAGAATTAGCACAAGATGATGTTGCAGAATATATTACAATTATTCAATCAAAATATCCAAAAGCAAAAGATGATGTTAAGGATGCAGTGAAAGTAATCATGACTGAATACAACATTGCAAACTTTAAATCTCCTGAGACACTTTCGGTTGAAGGATTGAAAAAGATTGTAGAAGCACTCAACAAATAATCATAGAGGGATAGGTGAAATATCCTATCCCTAATTAATCTATAAAGGACGATGTAAATGGCAAGAAGTTGTGTATGTCCTATCACTAAAGAGCATGGAACTACTGATACATTTTATTGTGTGAGTGAAAAAGGAAAGAATAAATATTATAAGTCCCAAGAGATATATGAGAAAGACAAAAAAGAGCAAGAACACAAGAAAAAAACACTAGCATATGTATTAGCACTCCTTGGTTATGAATATTCAACATATTTAAGTAAGAAACTTACAGAGTTAAATCAGTATTTTACATATGAAATAATTTATTCAGCTTTTGTAATGCAAACAGAAAAGATT
>DATCIH010000084.1:0-5070 GCA_036507955.1 Clostridiaceae bacterium
TTTTCATTTCGTCATGTGTATTAACAAGCTTTGCGACTCCATTTTTTAGAAAATCATACTCATTTTTCCCATTACCAAGCTCCCCTTTAAAAAACTTCCTAAGCGTGAGCATAGTCTCCTGTATCGGTCGTATATTGCGTCTTGTTAGATATATGGAAATACATACTCCAAGCAATAAAGTAATGATTACTATAGTCACTATAATCTTTTTAATGTAAATAGCCTTATCCATAAAAACCTTTGTGGGCAAAGCAGTAACATATGTCCAGTTATTATAAGAGGATTTAATATAGATTACTGCCATATCAATCCCGTCTATCTTTTTAAAAGTAAATCCGGTGGAACTATTGCGTTCTATTGATATATCAGGGAAACTATTATTATTATTTGATACTCCAGTGACCATTTTCCCATTCTTATCAAGTATATACGTATACCCGGTTTTTGACTCATCAACACCCATAAGGAGTTTATCTATATCCCCTGCATTGATTAAGAATACAATTGAACCCTGATTTTTTTGCGGAGATTCTAAAGGAAGGGATTGAACATAAGTTAGGTACCGGGGTTTCTGATCAGAGTTCCCTTTATATACTAGCGTGTTCTCAGAATTAATTTCTCTATTATGAATAGAATTTAATATTTTTTGATTCCATATTTCATATGAAAGATTATAATCCTTAAAATTATTGACATAATAATCTTTTATTCCAAAATTGACATCGGCACTTGTCAGTACCAAATCCCCTTGTTTCAAAAATATATAAAAATCGCTTCTAAATGTACTTGAAGAATTAAAAGTTTTCAGCTCTTTTTGGGTTAATCTTAAATAATAAACATCGGTCGACCCATATCCCGGCTGATTCATATACATAAGCGTCTTCAGATTTGGGTTCAAGGACATAGACACTACTGTCCTATCAAGATCCTTTAAATAATTATCAATTATCGTACTGCTCTGTTTGAGCATAAAAATTCTAGCATCTTTTGTATCCTTTTCTATTATTCCAAGAGCTTTAAAGTACACAAAACTTCCAAAGGCATAGGGTAAAATCAGAATAAGTATATACGACAATAAAAAGCCCCTGAAAATCCGCGTCCTTTTTAATTCTTTTTTCTTTAGCAAGATGTTTCCCACCTTTTTATTATATTATATTTATTATTATGAATATACATAATGTATATTCATAATGTATATATCTGAACTCGTCGCAATATTATGTACTATTAAATTATTTATCAGCTTATATTATAAAGCGAATGCTCTCTACTTCTTTTCCGATTTCCAGGGTATCCATAAATTTCTCACGAAAGACAGAGAACTTTATCTCATCGATACCTTCTTTAGACATACTATAAAAATATTCATCCATTTCTATAATTATTATTTTTATCAATGCACTACGATGTATGAAACATGGTTCTGGATCATTATAAAACTTAATACTTTTAGATATAATAATTTGCTCATTGATTGGTAATGATGTTATTTTGCAACTTCTGACAACTACATTCCGTTTATCTAAAAAAGCAATTTCCTTCACAAACATTATGTCTCCCTTCTCTATCCTTCTATTTTATCTATCACCATTTTAAAATTTAAGTATTAAAAATAAACCAAGCGCAATAAATATAACAACATTAATAAGCTTTATTAAATGCATATTTTTTCGGATAAACTCTGAGACATCAAACACTTCTCTGCCCTTATATATAATTAGAGTTATTATTAAGAGTGGTGTTATGAATGCAGTATTATATTCGAGGAAATAGAGCAGAGCCTTTGCATTTAAGTATGTTTGGCTATGTAGAACATACAATATCGTTGTCAGATAAATCTGCCCTGTACATAAAAATTCTCCCACCGATGTAACAACACCAAGTAGAAAGCTAACCCAAATCAGAGATGCGGTATTATCAATTTTGGATACCACTTTGATCCATCTGTGGTTAATGCCTCTTAGTCTTGTGGGAAGTTGTAGCTTAATTTTATCATATCTTTCCCCTTTAGCTGCAAAAAAATCCATAGCATTCAGGCAAATAAAAATAATAATAGCTATAAGCATGATCGATTTTACAATATAATCCAACCACGCAGTATTAATACTGCCCAACGTTTTAAAGAGCAAAGTACCTAGTAGAAAGTAAGTTATAAATTTTCCTGCACAATAAAGTAAACCCATTTTCAAAATATTTGCATTGCGTGCAATAAGCAGTGAAATAAAAAATAAAAGCATAGAAAGTGAACAAGGAGTAAGTCCATTGGCAAATCCCACCAGAAATGTGCTTACAGCTTTAAATCCACTAAACTGCTCAAAAGTAGCGTTATTATCGGTATTTATCACCTTGTTGTCAGTGGAATCGGGCTCTGCTATCAGCAATTCCTTTTCCAGGTGTGATTTAATTACTTCTTCCCCTGAAAGATATGTTTTCTCCAAAAAAACCATTGGCATATCCTTATCTTTTTCAGGTACATTATATTTCTTCAAATATGTCTGTAGAAGATTTAAATTTTCTCCTTCGGCAGTATTATATTTGTTTATTAAAAGACTAATATTTTTTGATTTGAGTATGGGTGAGCATCGGTCTGATAATTCAGCCAGATAAATTTCAGTATCATGACAGGAGGGGCAGGCAGAAATATAAAAATAATTTATCTCAATAATTTGGCCCTCAGATACTGCATATATGGGCTGCCAGATTAGCATTAATATGAAAAGGCATATAAATAAAACAGCTTTCTTATTGCTTCGTATAAAATTCATATTGTGTATTTCTCCCCCATATACCTAAGACTTTATTCATATACACTCAAAAATTTCCAGTCTGCAAGTAGAGTTATCGATAAAAACATATGACAGCTCAAGGAGCTTTTAAGATAATAGTTTCTTATTCATAGAGAATAGAGCATATATAACTAAAAATCAAGTTACATTTCATTTTCAATGGTACATCTATAAAGAAACCTTACATAATTTTCCAATCTGGATATACTTTTGTAACTAATCAGTGCATGTTCGAGAATGTCACGTACATGATATCCTTTAACTCCAGCTTGTCAGGTGGCTTCCCTTGGAACGGAACATTATATGTGGTGAAATGAAATTTCTGAATATATCATAATGGGATTTACTGGCTAGGGATATGAAAGCTGAGTCTACACCATATCAAGTAACTTTTCGACTATCAAAAAGAACTACCTCAAAGCAAAAGCTTCTTGATAGTTCCTTTTGGAATTTCATCTTAAAATATTTTCTGAATCATATAATCATTATTTTACTTAACTATTTCGATTTGTCCATTCATTGTTTCCCCTGTTATGATGACCTTATTAAGTCCTACTTCAAAGTCCTTACTTTCAGCCTCAACAAAGCTTCCGGTAACTCCCTTACGGTTCACATTATGATATACTATCTCAGGGATAAGTAAGTTAATTGATCCATTACTTGCATGAGCCTTTACCTTGTATACTCTGCCGTCCATGTCATTCATATTTACCTTAATGCCGCCATTTGAAGTCTTTAGATACATGTTCATATCTGTATTTTCATCAAGATTTTGAGCATTCTCAATAGTAATTCTACCATTTATAGTTACAGCATTAACATCCTGCATCTTGATATGCTTTATATCAATAACTGCATTACTAGTATTAATCTCAATTTTATTGCCAATGATATAGTTCATTTGAACTCTTCCGTTTTTTGTATTTACAGAAATCCTATCACTGTTGACACCCATCATTTCTATATGAGCATTTTTTGTAGTTGCTATTATCTCCTCAGACAGTGAATCCTCTATATAAATCTTTCCATTAGAATTCTCTATCTTGATTGATTTAAATTTGCTCTCAGGTATAAAAACCTCATGTGAAACGCTTATATAATTTATCGCTGCACTATTTATTTTTATCGCGATAGCACTTGGATCATCGCTAAATGAAACTATGCCTTCACCATTTGGAGCAGAGCTTTTTATCCTTGAAATTACCAATACTTTAGGATCAAGGTGTTTCTTAATAGTAATTGTTCCATTAGCGCCGAAAATTTCAAGTGTGGCATTCTCGGCAGGAAAAATCTCAAAATTCTTCTGTACCGTCTGTAAGTTTCCAAATATATTGAAGGAATTGGTATCTACAAAGCTTCCAACATAGTCTATTACTTTATCAACTATGCCAAATGTTGTTGTTGCGACATTCTTACCAAGCTTTTGAGCCTTATTTGAAAAATCATCAATCATATTATCAAAATCAGCTTGGTTATAATTGTTCTTGAATTCCTTTTTCCAGTCATTGACCCTATCTCTTACCTTTGCAGCCTCATCAGCAAACCCATTTGACTTTTGATTTCTTTTGAAATTATCGGTATTTTCTTGTTTTGGCTCTTCTTCTAATGCTGCTAATAATTTCAAGGCCTCTTCACTTGATATCTTTTTTTCCTCAAGCATCTTTAATATTAATAATCTTTCTTCGCTTATAGACATCCTTAAAATCCCTCCTAAATTCAATCACAAAATTCTTCATTAATCTTTCATTTGACTAATTGCTTCTTCAACGCTAATTTCTCCAGCATTTAGTTTGTCAAGTATTTCCTTGTTTTTACCTGGAATAATTATCTCTGGTTCACCTTTATGCCCTAAAGCTGACGCTAAATCCTCTAGCTTATTTTTAACTGTCGGATATGAAATACCAAGTTCTTTTTCTACCTCTTTTATATTGCCTCTGCATTTTATGAATACATCTAAAAATGCCTTCTGATCATTTGTGAGCTTACAAAATTTGCACAGAGTGAAATGTCCTTCAATAACTGTATCACAGCTATTACATGTTATCCTTGTAATCTCTGTCTCATTACCACAAGCTGGACACTTACCGATAGCTTCTCTTGCCATAATATCACCTCTTTAAATATTAGATAAATTACTTTAGAAACCAAATATGTTAGTAAAAATTCAAATTATTAATAAAAGTATTAACTTTCTTAAGTTCATCATTAATATTATTAATCTTATATATATATAGTAATCCCAATTTTTAAAATTGTCAATACGTTTATTTAAATATTTTTAATT
>DATCIH010000085.1:0-9244 GCA_036507955.1 Clostridiaceae bacterium
CCTGGCATTGATGGTAACATATTAAGATATTGCCTTATTGCAGCGCGTATCCCCGCAAGACAAGTTTTTGTTCTAATCCAATTTTGAGGGCTAAACACCTTATTATTTGGTTGTGGTTCATTTGCCGCTGCTTCTAATGCACTATTCAAACATATTCCAGCCATATCAATTATTTGATCTATTACACCTTCTCGTTTTGCCTTTTCTATTGCTCTATATGGATTAGGCACCCCTTCTGGCATATTATTGCTTACACAAAAGCATAGTGACACTGCATACATATGGTGGTATGGTGCATATGACCTCATTGCTAATAGAGATTCATTTAGACCTAATGGATTTTCTTTTATCCATCTCTGAAAAACTAATCTACTAAGTTCATTCAATGCTTGTACGTTTTCTGGTGCATAGTCCTTTCTAAATAATTGTTCGAAATACTTGTCAAAAATCTTAGTCTCACTATATGCGATATTAGGCCTTTGGGATTGCCAAGCCATCAAATATTTACCTAAATCAGATAAATCTATCACAAATTTATCATCCTTGTTCGCTGGTGCTTTTTCACCCCGTTTGGTTACCATATACCCATTTGGGTACTTTTGTTCAAAAGTCCTTTTCATATTCAAAACTTTCTTATCATTACTTCTTAAATCACGAGGTTTTACGGCACTCTGAGAGTTTGTTGATGTACTGATTTTATCAGCTCTTTTTCGTTCAGGTATTTCATAAAATCTAAACATAATATACGAATTATTAGATTCTTTAACTTTTTCGCTACAGGAGAGGATGGTATTTAAAGATTGGCAGCCATTAACTACACTTAATCCTTTTAAAATGAGTTCATCATTTTGAATGCTCATTTCTTCACATATTGCAGTAATTCCATTGTGAAAAAAGAAAAAATCACTTCCATTATTGTATATAGTTTGTTTTATTCCTTTATTAACTTGATTACTAAGCCCAAGCGATTGTCTAACATTCTTCTTAAACAGTGTTCCATCTTTAATACCTGGAAATTTTATACACTCACTCAAAGGTAGTGCAGCGATTACAACGTTGGTATTGTCCAGTTTCAATTTTAAATATTTTTGCTGTGGTAATTTAACTGTATGCTTGATAAATGGATCTTTATCAAGTGCCATATCATATCTTCTTGCTAATTCTTCATTATCTACCAAATGAAGTGTTGCACTCAACTCCTCACTATTAGATAATGCTTCTTGAAATGCTCTTAAATCATTTCTTGCAGAATCAGACAGAGCAGAAGTGGTAATCAATTCAAAGTTTATATCATAATCATCTTGTAACGAGTCTGCTACATCTGACAGTTTTTGTTTCAGCTTATTATTAGCTGATGCTTGTAGCATAACAAGGTTTTTAAGTTGTGTCCAAGAGGATAGGACTTCTCGAAGTGGTTCTGCGTCGATAGTGCTGCTTCCAATAAATTTTCCTTGAATTATATGAATAATGGAAGTGGTATCATCAATGTATATGGCATCAATTTGTTTGTCGTCAGCACCATCAGTTATGCAATCTTTTGCTTGAATTTCATCTAAGTTATGTATGTTTCTAAGATACCAAGCAATAAATCTCTGGCCATCATTGGGATATTGGGTTTTATAATAGTCTTGCTTAACTTCTTCCTTTATACGATTATACATAAAATTCTCCTTATCACTTATAATAACTTTATAGAATTAATTTCAATTCATAATAATGTTAGGCTATGTTTCATAATATAATCGAGTATACAACATTAATTCTCTATCGGTCAGTTTCCTTTAAGCTATCCATTACCTCTAGACCTCCATCTCGCCACCCTTTAAATGTATATATTCTCCTTGTTACGTGCCTTCCTGACCCGGTAGCTCCTAGAGAAAGATTATTATCCTTTGAAGATAAACCAATCCCACCCTCTCCACTAGTATCATAAAATTCTTCAATTGTAACTTCTTCAGCAGTATCAATTCTGCGTGCTATTGCAACCTCTTGAGCTACTTTTGCTTGATCTTTTGCCATTCTTGAGATAATTTCTTGACGAAATGCTTCTTTGTTAATTTCATCGATATTACCAATTTCTATAACCGCATTAGATTTTCCAATTGCCTTTTCTGTTGCTTCTACTACCAGCCAAGTTAATGGGCTAGTAAACTTCATAATATTTTTAGATGTTTTCCAAATAGTATTTATATCAGGCATAATTTAAATCCTCCCTCTTTTTATAATAAATTTAAAATTCTTTCAATCATCATTCATATTAACTGATGTTATCTAACTATTTAAGAATTGAATCTTTTATTACAGTTCAAAACATGTAATCGTAGGCTTTAAGTATGCTCTGATTTCTTACAAAGCCTTGAATTCCATATCTATTTAACAAAATCATTCCTAGTTCATACATAGCCTCATTATTTCCTAGGTTAGCAGCTTTATTAAGATATTTCATATTTTTTCCGATTTCGATTCCTTTATATAATTGATTTCTTAGTAGTATGGTTAAGGCTTCATAGTGATCATTTTCAAGCAATTCCTTAATTAATTCCTCATACTCCTTATCAAAGACTTCAAATACTACTCTATCCGCTGACCTTGTATGGTTGTGCCTTATTAGGTTTTTATATATTCTAAAGGAATCTTTAGTATCTCTCTCCATGAAAACATCTGTTTCCTCAAGTCGTGCATAATCAAATACTGCATCTTCATAATTATCCTCTTTTGCCTCTTGTAACCATTTAAAAGCTTCCTTTGATAATGCTTTCCACAATTCATATTTTGCTTCTGCGCATCCATTAGTAGCTGATTTTCTAAGCCAGCTTAAGGCTAGTTCTTCATCTTCCTCCATATATCGAAAATACATATATAGTTGTCCTATAGGTTCATTCAAATTTGCAGCTTTTCTATAGTACACAATTGCCTGATCTTGATCTACTTCTATTACAGAACTACCATGAAAGTATTGATCTCCTAGCATAACCATGGCTGACGGCATTTCATTATCCACAGCCTTCTTTAGATACGCCAAAGCAGTTTCATCATTAAGCCAATCTATATTTCCAATATTCAACAAATAACATTGCCTGGGCCTTAGGATTATCCTGCTGCACAGCCTTTGCCAACCAATGAATAGCATTTTCAATATCTCCATTATCATCAAAATCACAATATAAAAAGTACTGAGCTTCCGAATAACCTCTAGCCGCCAGCTCATATATTATTGTACTAGCTGTTTCTTCATCTTTTTCACAGCCGCTCCCACCATCAAATAATTCTGATGCAAAGTTCATAGCTACTTCCTTTGGTAAGTCTAATGCAGTATTTAATAATTTTAAGTTCATTTATACCTCCACAGTTTATCTAGTTTTTTAAATATAGTTATTTCATAACATTCAACAAAATCCCATATAATCCTTCTTTATTTTGCAAATACTTCTAGGAACTTCATATACTGCCTAATATCTGACTAAAAGAAATTTCTGATAAATCATTTTCCGTTTTAATACCGAAGCTTTTGTATTTGAGATTTCTTAATTATTATAATTTATCCTTAGTTTCTGAATCGAGAGTGTATTGCTCTATACTTTCACTCCAATTTTCCTTAATACATAGCAATATCAAACAGAACCAGTCTGCTAATGAATCCAATTCCGATAGAAACTCAGAGGTGTTAACAATAGTGAGTTTTTACCCTATATCCCACAGATATTGCCACGTCAAGGTTATATACTGTTTAGTTCTATATGATTTGCCGTCCAAAGCAGTTGTCAAGTATTCCTTGATAACTGCTTCTTTCACGTGTTTACCTTCTTTAAAACAGATGTTATATAGTAACCTACAATCATTTTTTATCTGATCTTCATATTAATTCTTTTTATATATTATCTTTGAAGCTTTCCCCATCATTTTCTGGTTTCCCAGTGATAGCTGTATACGTACCGTTATATAGTCATTATACAGTCAGTCTAAATTAAATTTCTCATCCTTCATAAATTTTAATAAAATAAAAGCAAAATACCGTAAAATTGATAAGTAATTGTATGTATTTCTAAATGAAAAATCGTAGCCATAGTATTCTGCGTTAGCAAAAGCTCTAGTCACCAATCACTCTATCCTTTTCACATTAATTCAGCACCTTGGTAATAATTTTACATTGGCATAGAAGCCATGCCCCGCTCCGTTAAATAAATGGAATTGATTCTAATACCATTTTTTCTTACACCCTCTATGTTTGCTAAAAGTTTATTCGCCAAGGTGGAATTCCATATTGTTGTAAGAAAGAATATATCTGTGCAAATACCAGGACAGATTTTTGTAGCATGGTTTAAACGATCCATAATGCGCTGCTCAAAGTTGTCGCTGTCATAGCATATAGTAATTAAGATTATAGAAAATCTTGTAGTTCTTCCCACTAGTTTTTGCATAATCCTCATATCTCTTCAACTGTTGGTGCTGATCATAAGCATCTAATTTCATCTCAATTGCAAAGAACGAATGTTCATTATAAATTACGAAATCTATTCTGCCATCCTCAAAAGGCCATTCCCGTTGTACGTACCATTTTGAGAAGACTAAAAATATTAAAATCTCCACCTCTAGCCATCATAGCTTTGAAACTAGCTATATTTAGATCTTTTGCTTCTATTAATAGTTTTGTTTCTGATAAATCGTATTCAGCTTCCATTTATTAGCCTCCTCTGTTTTTACTTTAATAACATCATAAAATTCTTTACATATAAAGAATTACGTGATAAAATTAAAGAAAAATGCTATAATTATTGTATAATAAAAGAACTTTTGGCTAATAATTACTTTATAATACGTACAAATTTATTTAAATATAAAGATATTTGTACTAAAAACAAAGAGAGGCGAGTACTTTGAAAGGCTATATTGAGTTGGCAAAACTGAGTGTTTTTTCACTCCCGGATGTTGAAAAGCTCACAGGAAATAAAAAAACTGCATATTCTCTTCTTGATAGGCTAACTGTCAGGGGATTAGTAAAAAAGATTAGAAACAATATATATTCCTGTATAAATCCTGCAACAGGCCAAGTTATTGCATCAAGATATCAAATAGCTTGTGCCAGTAGCAGTTCAGCATATATATCCCATCATACAGCATTTGAATATTATGGCCTGGCAAATCAAGTTTATTACGAGGTATATGTATCTTCGGTGACTAGATTCAGAGATTTTGAATTTGAAAATGTGAGCTATAAGTATGTTGCTTCAAAAATGGATGATGGAGTTATAGTGCCTAAAAATTCTGATGGAATAAGAGTAACAGATTTGGAACGCACGGTTATTGACAGCGTAAAGAACTTTGAGAAAATAGCTGGTTTTGAGGAGCTTATAAATTGTCTCTCTGCAGTACATTATTTAAATGAAGAGAAGCTTATAGTATATTTAGATAGTTATAATATACAAGCATTATATCAAAAAACTGGTTTTCTTTTAGAATATTATATGCATGAGAAGCAGCTGTCTAAAGCCTTTATAGACTATTGCAAAAATAAAATAGGTAAAAGTACAAGGTACTTATTCAAAGAAGTTATGAATGAAAGTGCATATAACAGAGAATGGAAATTAGTTGTACCTGCAGGGTTATTTAATATAACGGAACAGGGGTGTGAAGAACTTGTCTAATTATGATATTATATACATGGGTAAAAAAGCAGAAGAATTAGGATTTATTAGAGATACACTAGAGAAAGTTACCCGCTTGGCAGACATCTTAGAGTATTTAAATACAAACCCGTTGCTCAGGGAGAGCCTTGCTCTTAAGGGGGGAACAGCCATTAATTTAACTATTTTTAATTTGCCTCGCTTGTCTGTAGATATTGACTTAGATTATTTGAAAGCAGACAGCTTAGAGGAAATGTTAAAAAATAGAGAGACTATAAATACAGTTATTGAGAGGTATATGATTTCTCAACAATATACAAAAAGTCCGAAAACAAAGAACCCACATAGTCTTGACTCATGTGTATATGATTATGTGAATGGGGCGGGTAATAGGGATAATATAAAAGTAGAGATTAACTATTCACTAAGAGCTCATGTACTTCCTGCAGCGGAACGCCCAATCATAACAGAACATTTTTCAAGTGAATATAAGGTGAAGTCTTTAGCTACTATTGAGATATTTGGAAGTAAGCTTAATGCTCTGTTAAGTAGAGCGGCTGCAAGAGACCTATATGATGTTGGAAATATGATTAAATTTGGTTTGTTTGATGAAAGCGAACAGGATATATTCAGAAAATGTGTGGTCTTTTATGCAGCAATTTCAGCAAAGAAGATTAATAAGAGCTTTGATACAAGTGCTATAGATACTATAAACAAACATAAAATTAGAACGGATTTATTACCTGTAATTAGAAGAAGAGATGAATTTGATTTAGAAATTACAAAAAAAGTTGTAAAGGAATATATTGAGGACCTCATGGTTCTAACTAAATCAGAAGCTGAGTTTTTTAAGCGCTTTGAGAATAAAGAGTATGTACCGGAGCTTCTCTTTGAAGATGCAGAGATATTGGCGAGGATAAAAAACCATCCTATGGCGGTATGGAAAACTATGTAGAGTTGCTTTATAATATGCACGTTATTCTTTATTAGTAAGGAGTAACGTGCATATTATAAAGTGGCCTAATAGGATCTTTTTCATATTGGGTATAATCAATCAGACGATTAAACCAAGTGTAGGCAACTTCCTTCTGCGATTAACCCACCACTTTACCATAGGCAGAGACCTATAACATGGTGTGGAATAGCTAGGTACTAACACAGGCTGGATTTCTCCTTTATAAGCTTCTGTAAAACAGTTATTGAGAGTCCCATATATTCAATATCAATTCCTACCTCACTACTTAATAATTGATTCTATTTATATTCAAAAATTAATTGCTTAATCTAAATACTGTTACCAGCTATCATACCTTAATAATCCTCGAAGCATCACACTTTACAGCAAAGGTTTTTTCAGACAAAGCCTCAATTTCCTTTACGCTTTGCTTTAGCCAATCAATTGTATTCTGGGAATACATACTTGTTAAATATTCTAAATCCTTTAATAATTCTACAAGGCAATAGTACTCATCCATGTCTGCTCCTAAAGTATAACAATCCAGTGCTGATTCCCGATCCCCTTCCTGCTCATATAGCTTGCCTCGATTGTAATAAGCAGTAGAATTGTCTTGATCAATTGCCTCATCAAAATAATACTCAGCTTTTTCAAGATCCTTTTCCATATATTTACCCTCAAAACATAATACTCCCATAAGATTTAGGGCCATACCATTATCCTGCTCGATTGCTTTTAGCAAAAAATCAATAACATCTTTATCATCTAAACTACCTATGTTATTTCCTTTTATATATTCACTAGCTATAAACTCCATAGCTGGAGAATAATTTTGTCTGGCTGCTCTAAATATGTAATCGTAGGCTTTTATTACATTTTGATTTTTTACAAAGCCTTCAATTCCGAATTCATTCAATGAAATCATTCCGAGTTCATACATAGCCTCATTACTTCCTAAGTTAGCAGCTTTATTAAGGTATTTCATGTTTTTACCAATTTCAATTCCCTTATATAATTGATTTCTTAGTAGTTTGGTTGTGCCTTATTAGATTTTTATATATTCTAAAGGAATCTTTAGTATCTCTCTCCATGAAAACATCTGTTTCCTCAAGTCTTGCATAATCAAATACTGCATCTTCATAATTATCCTCTTTTGCCTCTTGTAACCATTTAAAAGCTTCCTTTGATAATGCTTTCCACAATTCATATTTTGCTTCTGCGCATCCATTAGCAGCTGATTTTCTAAGCCAGCTTAAGGCTAGTTCTTCATCTTCCTCTATATATCGAAAATACATATATAGTTGTCCTATAGGTTCATTCAAATTTGCAGCTTTTCTATAGTACACAATTGCCCGATCTTGATCTACTTCTACTACAGAACTACCATGAAAGTATTGATCTCCTAGCATAACCATGGCTGACGGCATTTCATTATCCACAGCCTTCATAAGACACTCCAAAGCAGTTTCATCATTAAGCCAATCTATATTTCCAGCATAATATTCAACAAATAACATTGCCTGGGCCTTAGGATTATCCTGTTCAGCTGCCTTTACCAACCAAGGGATAGCAGTTTCACTATCTCCATTATCATCAGAATCACAATATAAAAAGTACTGAGCTTCCGAATAACCTCTGGCCGCCAGCTCAGATATTATTGTACTAGCTGTTTCTTCATCTTTTTCACAGCTGCTCCCTCCATCAAATAATTCTGATGCAAAGTTCATAGCTACTTCCTTCGGTAATTCTAATGCAGTATTTAATAATTTTAAGTTCATTTTTACCTCCACAGTTGACTCATTGTATTATTTTTTCTCCATATAAAATCTTTCCTTCAATTTATAAAGAGCAAGTAAAGGGCCTTGTGCGTAACTTTCATTCATATATGTTTTTTTCAACTTAAAGTATTTAGCATATATAATTGGAATTGCATCCTCATTTGCTATAAATCCAAGAGATACACAAATTAGAGCTACTGCATAAGGATTTCTTACATTATCTAAAATTTCGAGTAGTTCTTTTGTATAATTTTTACTACATTGAGGAATTATCTTAGCTGCGTGTTCTATAAATACAGAATTCCCACTATTAACAAGCATAGCAATTATTCTAGGAAGCAATTCATCTTCATTCTCTAAAACCTTCTGATACAAAATACCATAATTAAAATTATCGCACTTTCCTCTTAAAGCCTTAAGAATCATTTCAAAGTTTGTTTCATTTTTTAGTATATTGGCCTCTTGTTCTGCTCTATCAGTAATATTTGCAACAAACCCTCTAGCCATCTCACTTACTTGTGGCATTTCAATTATCGAATAGACAAGTTTTTCTGCACTCATATCTTCAAATTTATTTTCATTAAAAAAATTTTTATTTAACATATTTCTGTACATTTGTTAATTCAACCCCTTTATTCATTCAAGTGTTTAAAGTTAAATAAGCTTATTTTCATGACTTTTATTTTAATCATTATAACATTTATAAAAATCTCTTGCACCTTAAAACATTATAAGCCATTAGCCTTTGCCACTTTTGATGTCCCTGAAGGGACTCTTAATTGATGCTTCATTAAGTCCTACCGTACTCACATAATAGCCTTCTGCCCAGAAATGCCTATTCCCAAACTTATACTTTAAGTTTGCATGCTTATCAAATACCATCAATGCAC
>DATCIH010000086.1:0-3578 GCA_036507955.1 Clostridiaceae bacterium
TCGCATGATAACGCTTCCTTTTTGGCTAATTTGGACTACACCTAATTATACCATAAAACCTAGTGTTCATGCGGCTTTTATACCTTTTTGTACGTAAATATTTTAACTTTTTTATTGTTTTTTCATGCTGCGAAACTTAAGATACACAATTTAAAGTAAAAAATAAACTTTGAATTAAAAATTAACCCTTGGTTTTCTACTACCGAGAATTCTACATAAATGCTTACTTGAGCACTTCTATTCTCTTGCTTTTTCAAAAGATGATTCTCTATTAATATACTAAATGTAATAAGCCCTGTAGAATAATAGAGATAATTTTGTTGATTAAAGTTATCGTGTAAAATTTGTAAATTATAGAAGTTATGTTAAAATAGTCTAACGAGAGTGTATCTAGGGTTCCGATTGAAAAAATGTCTGGTCCGAGCGATACAAGATGATGTCTACACTTTTAGGAGAAAAGCCTGAAGGACGAGTCTCAATTAAGAGATTTGTTCTTCAGGCTTTATTTTTTTTATAAAAAGGGGGATGATTATGATGAGCATAATTAAAGTTAATAATCTTTGTAAGACCTTCAAGGTTAAGACAAAGGAAGAAGGCCTAAGTGGAAGTTTCAAATCGATTTTCTCACCTAACTTTAGGGAGGTTAAAGCTGTTAATAATATTTCTTTTGAAGTAGATAAGGGTGAGATACTAGCCTTCATAGGTCCAAATGGAGCAGGAAAGTCAACTACCATTAAAATGATGACGGGTATTTTATATTCAACTTCAGGAGATATTGAAGTTTTAGATATGGATCCAACCCGTAAAAGAAAAGAATTGTCTTACAAAATAGGTACAGTTTTTGGGCAAAAGTCACAGCTATGGTTTCACCTGCCTCCCTTAGATAGTTTTCAACTATTAGGCAATATTTATGAAATGGATAAACATAGACTAAAAAAAAGAATAGATTTCTTAAAAGATACCTTTGAAATAGGAGACTTAATGGATGTACCAGTTAGAAAACTTTCTTTAGGTCAAAGAATACGCTGCGAGATTGCTGCATCTATTTTGCATGAGCCTGAGATAATATTTTTAGATGAACCTACTATAGGCTTAGATGTGGTAGTAAAGCAGAAGATTCGAGACCTTATATTACAGCTTAATATGGAGGAAAAAACTACTATATTCTTAACCTCTCATGATTCAGGTGACATTGAGCAATTATGTAAAAGAGCAATCATTATAAACCATGGAGAAGTAGTATTAAATGAGACAATTAAGAATCTAAAGCATGGCTATCTAAACAAGAAAATAATAGAGATTAAATATAATGAAATAGTGAATTTAGATAATTGCAACGCAAATATAATAAAAAGCAAAGGGAATGCCATAAAGGTTCAAGTAGATACATCTAAAGAGGGTATAGAAGAGATTCTAACCAACCTTATAAAATGTGGGAAGGTGAATGATATAACTATAACAGAACCCCCTTTAGAAGAGATAATATCCCATGTATATAAGCTAAATCAAGAAGGTGATAAGCATGAAATCACTTCGTAAGTACGTACAAATATCTAAAATAACCATGTCAAATAGCTTGGTGTATTTCTGGAATTTTCTTAGCAAAAACTTATTTTTTATATTCATTATGTTTATATATTTGATGCTTTGGAAAAATATATATGCGCAAAAGGGAAACACCATTGGGGGCCTAAGCTTAGGTGCAATGATTTGGTACTTAATAGTTACTGAGCTTGTTACACTTTCAAGGACAGATATACATTTGCAAATAAACGATGATGTGAAAAGCGGTAACATAGCTTACTTATTGACCAAACCTTACAATTATGTTTTGTATTGTTTCTCCTATTTTGTTGGTGAGGTTGGCATAAAACTTTTAAGTAATGGGATAATTGGACTTTGTATAGGTTTTATTTATGCTGGAACCTTGAAAGGATTTAATTTACTTCACCTGCCTTTTATACTTTTATCAATAATTGCAGGTTGCTGTATACACTTTTTTATTTATATAACATTAGCATTAACTTCCTTCTGGTTTGAGGAAAATACGGCCTTCTTTTGGATTTATTCAAAGTTAATATTCACATTAGGTGGCATGCTCATGCCAATAGAACTTTTCCCAAGTTGGCTTCAGAAGGTGTCAAGATTCCTACCGTTTTCCTATGTAACTTATGTACCAGCAAGACTTGCAGTAGATTTTTCTTTTTCAAATTTCTATAAACAATTTTCAATCCAATTATTATATCTAGGAATATTCTTTAGTTTAGCTATGATACTGTACAAAAGGGGGGCAAAGAATATAAATGTTAATGGAGGTTAAAAAAAGCCTTAAACTTATGGGTTATTATTTTAAATTCAATATATCTTCAGTTATGGAATACAGGATGAGTTTTCTTATACAATGTTTTGGTATGATACTAAACAATTCAGCCTTTATATTCTTTTGGTGGATATTATTTAAGAATGTAAATACCATTGGTGGATATGGCTTTAAGGAGGAAATGATGCTTTGGGCCTTAATGTCCACTAGTTTTGGTCTTTGTTTTGTGGTATTTGGAAATGTAAATCAAATCACGAGAATGATATTAAATGGTGAGCTAGATTCTTATCTACTGCAGCCTAAAGATCCTTTAATTAATATATTATGCTCTAAAACCATAGTGTCCGCATGGGGTGATACCTTGTATGGAGTGATCCTATTTTTTATAATTAGAGGTTTTGATATTAAAGCGTTATTACTATTTTTATTATTTTCTATTACAGATGCTTTAATATTTTCTTCAGTACTCGTTACCTTTCATGCCTTAAGCTTTTATGCGGGTAGTGCAGAGGGGTTAGCACAAACTGTAACAGAGTTTTTCATAAGCTTTAGTATTTATCCAGAAGGTATATTTAATAATGGAATAAAATATGTGCTTTATACTGTTATACCGGTAGCTTTTATTGTGTATATACCTGCAAAACTTATAAATCAATTTTCTATTGTTATGCTTTTAGAGGTTTTAGGCGTGACATTATTATGGATGGTAATAGCGTATACTGTGTTCTATAAAGGCCTTAAGAAATATGAATCTGGGAACTTGATAATAAATAAATTGTGAGATAGATATTAACTATTTTTATGCAAAAAAGTATAGAATTAGTATAGGGAATATGCTAAAAACTAGGAGATCAAATGGACTTTAAAAGGGCATTATACGGTTATTAAATACAATTACTCTCCAGAACTTGTCCACTCCGTTACCAATTTCTGTAACGGGGGTCCATGGCCATCAACCTAATATTGTTAATATAATAGATTTAAGTAATATTATAATTAATGTTCCAAAAATATCAAATAGTTCGATTGCGCGTTAAAAGATTAATAAAAGATTTTCAATTAAGAGTGTTTTTTATCCTATATTTAGGGATAATTTACATTCTTTGTTTTTTGAATTAATGTTAAATGTTATATAATAAGTATTATTAACACATATATGTAACTATATATAAAAACAATGAAAGGACGTTTTAAAAGATGAACAGAGTAAAAATAAAACTACTAATTTTAAATTTTGAAAAGTTGTACAACCTTAATA
>DATCIH010000087.1:0-71475 GCA_036507955.1 Clostridiaceae bacterium
GCTCAAGATTTAAAATATCATTATCCATAATTCGATATATGCTCCTTCCTGTTTAATTAATAGTATATCACGTATTATAATGATATTCAATAATAACAGTATTAAACATCACTTTAGCAGTATATAGTATGGACTTGGCAGTATCAACTAAAAAAATACAAAAATAAAATAAGAGTCACAAGGATATTGTGCCTCTTATTTATTATCTATTACATTATTTAACAAAAGTGTTTTTTACTCTATTTGAAATAAGTAGATATGGTATCCACATAGCGCCAATCACCACTGGACTTATTATTTGAGTTACAGGATTAATATTTAAATTTAATGATAAAGATCTCTGTATTTGTGTAATTAAAACTGCATCAATTAATGCAAATATAATTGTAATCATAGATAAGCTAATAAATATCTTAGGGAACCATTTTTTCCTACCAAAAAATGAAAACAACAATACGGCTGAAAATACCAATAAAATAATATTAACGCCTAATTCAAAAATCATCGTTGGTTTCCAAAGCAAGCTATATGCTGCATTCCCGATCTGTGACAATTTTTCTAACGATCCATTTGTAAATATGGGCAGGTAGGTAAGAAATATTGTCTGTAATATTATTATCGGAGATAATATTCTCCCAATTCCGAATAAAATTAGCCAACCCCCGATTGCATTTAAATCTCTTACATTTGTTTCTCTTATTTCATCTGTTTGAAACATCTGATCGTAAGTAAACAAATCTTCACATTCAAGGTATATAATATTTGATTTATTAGGTTCATTAACCAATTTCATCCCCCTAATTTTGATACAATCAATATATAAATCATTTTTCTATAAGATTCTCTGCAAAAGCTTTAGCCTTCTGAAGATCCTCTTCATTAGGTCTACCCTTTCCAATTCCTCCAAACAGTTTCAATGGTCCAAAAGTATCAAACCCTTTACATCCAAAACTGCCTACAATTTTAAGACCTTTTTCTTTAAGTTTTTGTTCAATAGGATTGTTATATTCAGTTTTACCCTGTCCGCTTGTAGAAAAGATAAATGCTTTTTTATTGGGTAGATTTGGTAGTTTGTTAAACATTTCAAGAATATTATTATGAAATTTGCCTCCATATATACCGGAACCAAATCCTATTAAATCATAATCGTTTAAAATATTTGTATTTACTTCATTCGCTTTTTTTAAGTCTGCACTTAAGCATTCTGCCATAGCTTTTCCTACCTTCTCAGTATTTCCATGGTGTATAGATGCATAAATGATTAAAGTTTTCATTTTATCTCCTCCTAGCTTAATTAAATGTACCAATTCTTTCCATTACAAATTATACCATATAAATGTAAATAAGTACCATTTTATAATTTAATATTATTTAAATATTTTTATATACCAAACTTAAAAAGCACCGTAGATTTAATTTACGATGCTTTATATGAAATTCGATTTTGGATAGCCTTGCCTATATTTTCCTCTAGTTTGTAATCCACCGATACCTTTGATTCCAGTTATCGTGTTTTCTGTTGCTTCCATTATGGATACAACCTTATCGATATTCGAATAAGCTAGCCTTTCGCAAAGAAAAACTGGATCTAAGCAATGTATAAGTATTCTAGCAGGTGAGCTAGCAAAATTAGCCCCTGCATCTAGTAATGCCTCATAACAGGATTGGCAGGCCCCTGCATATATAATGAGGTCATCATAATTTGATTTATAACTTCTAAGTACTGAAACGGAATCTACGTAATATTTAGAGTTTTTATAATTGTTTATATTCATAAAATCCGTGGCACCTTTTACAATGGCATCATGTCCCGTTATAACCACTATATCTGGTCTATTTTCAATAACTAAATCTAATATCTGCTTAGGTTGCTCTTTTTCTTCAATTACTCTTCCCACAGCCTCTAAGGACAACTGTTTGTAGACCTTAAGGCAGGTTTCGAGATAATCTGGGTCTCCATCAACGTGCAGTATTTTACCAGGTCTACCGAAATACATTTCAGCTTCCTCATTCTTTACCGCTCTGAAATCTTTTCGTACCTCTATCTTTTTAATATCATCTCTTGATAGCATTATCTTTCTAATGGAGGAATTAACACGTTTATTCAATTGCATTTCTCTTTCATTTTTCCTATCTTTCAAAACCTCAAGATCCTCAATAGGGGCATCCGCAATTATTCTTAAATTAATACCCTTTAATACATAAACATTACCTGAATCATCTTCATTTATATTTATTATCTTAAAAGTTATATCCCTATTGTAGGATTTTCTTACTACAACATCCCCAATATTCATATGATCACACCTATTTTATTTGTACTGTACATAGTATGCAGATCATTCACTAATGGTACTATTCTTTTATCTCATATAACTTTTTAAAGTTTTCAATAAAATTAGTGTAATTTTCTTCTTCAGCATAGAGCTCCTCAATCTTTTTATTAAAGGTGCTCTGACTCCAGGTTACTTCATTATAATAAAACCTATTAGATAATCTCCAATATCTTTGTGGGAAAAGTAGGAAGGCAAATAAAACTTCATATTCCTCCGGCTCTAAAGGATTTACTCTATTGTAAGCTTCAAGTATTATTTTGGCATAATCTATATTCCATTCCTGCCTTTTTAAAACCTTAATCATAAAAGCAGATATATCATAAACTCTTATTTCTTTTTTGCAATAATCAAAATCTATTATATTAACTTTATTTACTTCATCAATGATTATATTATGATAGGTATAATCATGGTGGCAAAAACCCTTTTCTTCCTCTGCTATCCTGCATATATTCATATAATCAGAGTGGTTAATAACATCAACTGCTCTTTTCCCTAACTCTTTATAGAAATCCACTGTCTTTATATAATAAAGATCAAAGGGAGTTTTATTATTCTTTTTCCTGCACATATCCCGCATTCTATCAAAGGATTTAATTCTCTTCTCCATAAGATATGGCCATCTTCCTAGATCTGTTTTTAGCTTACTGTTTTCCATAGGCTCATAGCCCTTAGAGGAAATATGCATGTATGCTAAATTTTCAGCAGCTAAAATTATATCTGCTTCACTATAAAAATCGCATTCGCGTCCTGTAAGCCATTCAGATAGCGTATAAATATCCTCATTTACAACTGCATATGGATTTCCTTCAATGTTTAAATCATATTTGTCAACTCTATCAAACCCATTATTAATTAAATGTTCCTTTGCTCCATATACAAAAAGCAATTTTTGTGTTCCATAATTTATCCTTTTAAGGCATTTCATGCCTTTATTGGTCTTAAGGAGGTATACTCCCTTACTTGGTTTGATACTTTCAATCTGAATATCAAATTGTCTTTCGATCTCAAATTCTCTCATCATAATAATAGCCCCCTTAATAATGTTGTTTTATCTCTCATCTCTTTATTATCTATATGTACTAATTAAGAAAAATAGAAGAAAAATGAATCTTGATTTGAACCTTTTTGAGGATGTATTAATATAATAGAATATAATAAATTTGAAGGAATGTCTTATGAAGATAGGAATAGACGGAAGAGCATCTCAATGGTATAGAGGAACAGGTATTGGGACTTACTCATACCAATTAATAAATTCTATTAGAACTACTGATAAAGAAAACGATTATCTTTTGTTTATGTCAAAAGATAGAAGAGAAGATATTAGTCTTTCAGAAAATATAAGTATTAACGAAATCACAAAGAATATAGATAATAATTTTTGGGATGAAGTTAATATGCCAAACATCTTAAAGAATAAGGAAATTGACCTTTACCACGTACCACAAAATGGAATTGGACTTCCAAAGGAGAAAAATTGCTCCTTTGTAATTACGCTTCATGATGTAATACCCTTTAAGATGCCTGAAACTGTAGGAGAAAAATACTTGAAGATCTTTTTAGAGGAGGTTCCAAAAATAATTCCCCTATGTGACGGTATAATAACCGTTTCAAACTTTTCTAAAAACGATATTGCAGAAACCTTTAATTATCCTAAGGAAAAAATACATGTGACCTACCTTGCTAGCGAGGATATTTATCATCCCTTAAATAAAGAAAAGTGTAAAAGCTTTATTAAAGAGAATTACTCCATAGCGCCAAACTTCTTACTCTATATTGGAGGTTTCAGTCCTAGAAAAAATATTCTTGGTCTAATTGAAGCCTTTAGCAAGGTTAACCAAACCTTTGACAAAGAGTTAAAGCTTGTTATTGTCGGTAAGCTAGGTAAATCCTACGACATATATAAAGAAAGAGCTGAAAAACTAGGTGTAGCTGATAGTGTTATATTCACAGGTTTCATCCCTATAACTGACCTTCCATATTTTTATAATGCTTGTGAAATATTTGTTTATCCTTCCTTTTATGAAGGTTTTGGCCTTCCTCCAATCGAGGCCATGGCCTGTGGGACTCCGGTTATAACTTCAAGTATAACCTCAATTCCTGAGGTTGTAGAAAACGCAGCTATATTAATAGACCCCCATGATATAAATGCTTTATCTGAGTCAATTATAATGTGTCTTAGTGACTCGGATTTAAGAAAAACTTTAATACAAAGAGGTTTACTAAAGACTTCAAAACTTAGTTGGAAGGAGACCGCAAAGCAAACCGTTGAAATTTATAAAAAAATAATGAGCTAACAAAATTAAGGAAGCTAAATGCTTCCTTTCTTCCATTTACAAGCGAACGTTTGTTTGGTATAATGGGTTAAACTACTAGTAAGGAGTAAAAATATATGGACATTGTAGAAAAATTGGCTATTCTTTCCGATGCCGCAAAATATGATGTGTCTTGTTCCTCTAGCGGAAGCACAAGAACCAATAAAAATAATGGTATAGGTAATGCTGAGAGCAGCGGTATTTGTCATAGCTTTACCACTGATGGTAGATGCATATCCCTATTAAAAATTCTTATGACAAATATTTGTTCTTATGATTGTGTCTACTGCATTAATAGGATCTCCAGCGATGTTAGGCGGGCATTTTTAAGCCCAAGCGAAATAGCAGAACTTACAATAAACTTCTATAAAAGAAATTATATTGAAGGATTATTTTTGAGCTCGGCAGTTTATAAAAATCCTGACTATACCATGGAGCTTATAATAGAGGCAGTAACTCTACTTAGAAACGCTTATAATTTCAATGGATATATACACATAAAGGTGATCCCAGGCACTAAAACTGAATTGATTGCTAGAGCTGGAAGGCTTGTGGATAGAATGAGTGTGAACATGGAGCTTCCAAGTGAAAAGAGCCTAAGCTTACTAGCCCCACAGAAAACCTTACATAATATAATGAGTCCTATGTCCTTTATCCACTCCAATATAATAACTAATATCGAAGAAAAAAGGATATTTAAAAGCACTCCAGACTTTGTACCTGCTGGTCAAAGCACCCAGCTAATAATAGGCGCCACCAACGAGGATGACTTGAAAATAATAAGGCTTACGGAAAACCTTTATAAAAGCTTCAAATTAAAAAGAGTATATTATTCTGCCTACATACCTGTTTCAACCAATCCGTTGCTGCCCGTTATTGATAAGCCCCCACTACTTAGGGAACACCGATTATATCAGGCTGATTGGCTTTTAAGGTTCTATGGCTTTAAAGCAGATGAGCTTTTAACAGAAAGAAAACCTTTCTTTGATACAAATTATGATCCAAAAACAGATTGGGCTTTAAATCATTTAGGTTTTTTCCCTGTAGAGATAAATACTGCTCCTCCAAGGACACTACTCCGAATACCTGGTATTGGACATAGATCTGTAAATAAAATTTTAGCTTTAAGAAGAGTACATAAAATAAATTCAGACAACTTAAAAAAACTTGGAATAGTTATGAAGAGAGCTAGGCATTTTATAACCTGTGATGGTAGGTATTGTGGGGATATGTTTAATGACTTTTATATAAGAAATATACTGGTAGATCAAAAGGCAAAGGCTCTCACATCTACCACACGTCAATTGTCCTTTTTTGACTCATAGCTTTGGAAGTGAGATGACAAAAGTGAAAATATTAACCTATGACGGTAGCTTTTTAGGGTTATTTACAGCAATATATACAGCATATTATTTAAAACAAGAGGTTGAAATATTTAAGGTAAAGGATGAAATACCTGGTTTAATATCTCCTACGGTAATGATAGAGACCGATGAGTTTAAAGCTAATAAAGTATTTAGAGCTCTAGAACAAAAAGTAGGAAAGATAATAATGGACAATATATATTTTGTTTTCTTATCTGATTTCAATTATTCCTCTAGTTTAATTTATTCCTATGTTAGACTCTGCTTCAAATATGGCAGGGAGGTAGCTTTACATCTTGAGTTACCTGAGGTGCTCACTTTTGAAAGAACAAGAAATAAAGTACTAGGGGAGGCCCATCGTATGACGGGCTTTATAAGATTTAAAAAGCTAGGTGAGATCTTATATGCTCAAATTGAACCTGATCATAATATATTGGAGCTTGTCTTAGATCATTTTTCCTCTCGCTTAGGAAGTGAAAAATGGATAATACATGATAAGAAACGAAGTATCGCATTAATTTATAATGGGAAGGAAAGTAGATTTGTAACTGTAGAAAATGAGCCTATATCTAATTTGCAAAACCTAGATATATATGAGAGCCTATGGAAAAAATATTATGATTCTACCTCAATTAAAGAAAGAATCAATGAAAGATATAAGCTTCGAAGTATGCCGAAAAGATATCATAAAAACATGCTTGAAACAGAGTAGGAACAGGGACGCACCTTTGTGTAACAAAGGTGCATAATAGGAATAAGGGGACACACCTTAAGGTGATGAATTAGAACAGGGACGCACCTAAAGGTGAGTCCCTGAATTATATAGATTTCTTAAAATGCTCTAAAAACTCATCTCTATTTGTAGTATATGAGGTTTTTCTCTTTAGCTTTTCTACGAATACTTCTTCATCCCACTCTTTCCGTCTTGTGTAATAGTCCTTAGCTATTGAGTAAAAATCCTCAGGGAAGACTAACATCCCATATAGTACCTCCAGCTCCCTAGAATCTAAAGTGTTCATTTTTGTGTAATGCCTTAATATAGATTGAGATTTTTCAACTTCAAAGTTAAATTCCTTTTCAACTTTATTTATCAAATTGCAGATATCATGAATCTTAAGATCCATAACCCCTTCATCAAAATCAATAAAGTAAGTATCTTCATCCTTTATCAAAATATTAAAATTTGCCAATTCATGGTGACAAAATACAATTTTATCCTCTTCGCTGCATAATTTATAATACGGTGATTTTTCAAGTATAGATATACTATCTTCTATGTTCTTAATATTATAATCTACGTTATCTAGAAATATTGAATCAAACTCATTTCTATGCTCATGCATTTTTGCAATTTTACTAAAAAAGTTCATCTCTTCAAGCCTTCGACTAAAAGTTTTTATTAATCCCCCAGTTTTGTTTTTAGAGGGTAAATTATAACGAAAGCCCTCTGAGGCACTATGGAATTTCCCAAGGGCTTCAGATGCTAGACCTAAATCTTGGGCACTTGTAAATTGACATTCTCTTCCATCAACCGAGTCTAAAGCACAATATATTTCACCCTTCCATAGAGTATAAATACCACCATCTCTAGTGGTAATAAAATCCATGATAAAAGGAAATTTACGCTTTATATATTTTATTGCTGCTGATATAAAATTTATTTCTTCTATACTATAATCTATTTTTTTTAGTATTTTATCCCCTTTATCTGTAGTTAACATATACACATTTCTCATAGGTAACAGATCAGTTACCTTTAACCCGAATCTATCTAACAATTCCATATTTAAATCATATTTTACTAAGTATTTTTTATCCTTATAGCTATCAACCATACCTTCACCCCCTAAATAAGAATATTCCCATCATTTTTCAAGGCTTCCATTAATCTATTGGTAAATTTCTCCTCATCCCAAGTTTTTCTGCCTTCCCTATATCTGTTAAAGCATTTCATGAAATAATGCGGATAAGAAACAAAGGCTAATATTAAATCTTTTGAGCTCTCAGCGATGTTTTCCATCTCACAGAAATAATTAGCTAAAAGGTTAAAGTCCAAAGCAAAATTTTTCTTAACCTTTCTTAGTAAATATACTGCATCTAATTCTAATATGTTGCTACCACAATCACTTATATCTCTTATTAATATATTGTTTTCCATTCTAATGTTTGATTGGCTAGAATTTCCTAAACAAACCTCTCCTCTTTTCATACTTCTGTTTATCGCCTCTAAATATCCAAATCTGTAGGCTTCATTAATAGCATGTTCTGCTCTTATCAATATTTCAGGTCCTTTATCAATAAGTAAGGTTTCAAAACTACTTTTATCTTTATTACTTTCACATAACCTAATCTGTCTTTTTAGTTTTTTGTTATTTATTTTATATCTTTCCATGAGCTTTCCTGTACTATTAGCAAGTACTCCATAATTATATGCTGTATATCCAATCATTCTTTTGTGAAACTCTGCTAATACTTCTATATGCTTTTTAATAGTTTCTAAAGAATAATCTGTATTCTTTGCTAAGTCATCAACAAGGAATATTCCATTATTATTTAAGTACTTAGTCAAAGTACTTGCATAAATATTCTCCAATACATCCACCTCCCTTTATACCTTAAACAACCTGAAATCTTCTATGAATTCTTGTTTTTCTTGTCTATCTTCAAGAATTTTTTCCAATCTTTTTATATAAATCTCTTCCTCCCAAGGCTGTCGTTCCCAGTAATACTGAATTCCAAGTTGCCAATATGCCTGAGGGAATTCCATAAAGGCTGCCATTATTGCTGTGTCTTTCTCCTGAAGATTTGAGGTATTATTATAAATGTTTAATAAATCCTTAGTGGTTCTTAACTCCCATTTTCCATTTTTCATAACTCTGATTAAAAGACTTGATAAATCGTGAAGATGAGAATCTAAAATACAATAATCGAAGTCTATTACAAAAACCTTTTGGTTTTCTCCAATAAGCACATTATGATGGGCATAATCATGATGACAAAAGCCCTTCAGTTGAATTTCTTCCTCCATTTTTAATATGTACTCGCTACATATTAAATTCTCTATAGAGGCTTCTGCTCGAAGAAGTTCTTCTTCCATAGCTTCTAAATACATTGAATCAAAAGCAGTTTTTGTATCTTTTTCGATTATTCTCTGTCCAAAATTCACTATTTCATCGGATCTGGTCCTATAGTTTTCTATCCACTTAAACCAACCAATCCGTGGCTTCATATTACTGTTTAGCTCAAAGCCATAGCTTTTTGCATGGAGCTTTGATAATGCATTTACTGCAAGATAAGTATCTAAAGGATTATCATAATTACATTCTCTAGTATTTAACCAATCCGTCAAATAAGCATAATAGACATCTACACGAATATAGTCCCTACCTGTCACAGTAGGTATTATATTTATGATGCCTTCACATTGTTTATTAACTAAGTGCTTAATTGCTCCAATAATAAAAAGAAAATGGCTAAAATTATATTTAATCACTTTAAGACAATAGTTTTTATTTTTAGTTTCTACTCTGTACGAGCTTTTAACTTTTATGATATCAAGAACCTCTATATTATAGTTTTCCTCGATATTCCTTTTCAGATCGTTATAATTTGCCATAGATTTCCCCCGGAATCACTACTATAGTTTTATTATATGATTTATTAGCATAGTATGTGATAAGAAGGGAACCTTTTAGTTACCTAAATAATATTATAAATTATAGTGCTGTCACCGTCGGTAACAATTGGAGGTATAGTTTTATGAGAATCGGATTTGATGCTAGAGCTATTAATTGGTATAAAGGAACTGGAATTGGTACTTATACAGAAAATGTTTTAAAAGCTATGTTGAAACTTGATAAACCTGACTATTTTCATATTTATTGGTCTGGAGAAAATTATGCTGAATATAAAAATAGTAATACAGATATAATAATGTCTTCTAAGAGGCATCATAATTTTTTTCAAAACTATTATTTTCCTAGCAATATGATAAACGAAAAGATTGATATATTTCATGTTCCACAAAATGGAATGGGATTAATAGACAATCCTTCTTACAAAAAGGTTGTTACTATCCATGACTTAATTCCTTATGTAATGCCTGAGACCGTTGGTAAAGGTTATTTGTTAAGATTCATTAAGGAGATACCAAGGATAATTGAGCTTGCAGATGGAATATTAACAGTTTCGGAATGGTCTAAGAATGATATCCTTCGTTTATTTCCAATTGACGAGAAAAAAATATTTGTTACAAGTCTAGCAGCAGATTCTAAATATAAACCTATGGACAAAGAAAAGTGCAGAGCCTTAATAAAAGAAAAATACAACATTAAACTTCCATTTATACTTTACTTAGGAGGCTTTAGTGGTAGAAAAAATGTTAAATCTTTAATCATAGCTTATTCTAAGCTATATAAGGAATTAAACAGAAAATTTAATCTTGTAATTGTAGGTGCAAAAAAAGATGACGGAAACTACTTAGTAGAGCTTTCATCATCCTTAAATCTATCTACGAATATTATATTTACTGGATTTGTTCCTGAGGAGCTGCTTCCTGTCTTTTATAATGCCTGTGAAATATTTGTATATCCATCCCTTTGTGAAGGTTTTGGACTTCCACCCCTTGAGGCTATGAGTTGCGGAGCTCCGGTCATAACTTCTAATGTCACCTCTATACCTGAGGTAGTTGGAGATAGTGGAATACTAATTGATCCCTTTGATAATTCTAATCTGATAAATGCTATTGGCAATTTACTCGAGAATGAACCTAAAAAGGAAGAACTCAGCAAAAAAGGGTTGAAAAGAGCTAGCCATTTTTCTTGGACTAAAACTGCAGAATCTACCCTAAAAGTTTATAAAAAAGTATTGTCCTCAACCTAGAAGAGAATTGTTTATCTTGTTCATTAACTGAGTAAGGGTTTCTCTAAGGACAGAATTATCAAATAGAACACTTTTCTGTGCCTGAAGGAGCATTTTATTTACTTCATCATAATTGTTATTATAATTTACTTCCATTGCCTGATTGTCTAGATCTATTAAAATTGAGTTTATATTTTGAAACGCAAAATATTCTGATTTTTTCTTAAAATCTAGACTATCATAGGCTGGGGCGTACTCAGGCATTAATTTATTATCTTCATTTATTTTAAGTAGTGCATTTTTATCTGAGCCTGCAAAAGAAACAAATTCTGAGGCTAATTCAATATTTTTTGATACGATAGGTACCATTAGAGAGGTACTAGAGTAAAAGCCTGCACGATTACCGCCTACTTCAAAGGCTGGAAGCTTAATTATGCCCCATTTTCCACTTTCCTCAGGACATTCTTTCTCAATGACCCCTGATAAGCTTCCTCCATAGGGAATAGTCGCAATAGAGTCATTTTTCAAAAGATTTACTAAGCTTTTATTATCAGTATATCCATTAACATATTTTGAATCCTGTAATTGCTTTAGTAAGGTTAAGACAGTTATAGCCTTTTCCTTTCCTAATATACATTTGTCATTATCATCAAAATAACTTGCGTTAAGTTGATTTAGAAGCATCTTAAACGCATTAGAATTATTAAAGTTTAAGCCTACCAGTCTTATCTTATCCATGGTAGCTTCTTTGATTTTGCTTCCAATACTAAGATAATCTTCCCAGGTCTTAATAGTCATAGGATCAATTCCTAGAGACTTAAATATATCCCTTCTATAATATAAAACAGAAACATCCTCATACCAAGGCATAGCCATAATGCCATTTTTACTTGTTATAAGTTCAATATTAGAGCTTGAGTAATTCTTTTTACTTATGTAATCCGACAAATTTACAAAACCTAAAGGATATTTATATAAAAGCCCTGGCAGGTAGGAATTTTCTATTGCAACTAAATCTACTTCTGAGTTATTACCTATCAAATCAGTACTTAGCTTATTATATACTGCCTCCTCATCTAATAAGGATAGATCAATTTCAACCTTTGGGTATTCACTCTTAAAATCAGCTATAACTATTTTCATGGAAGCTTCATCTTGAGTTGAAGCACACACTGTGAGCTTGCCTTCAAGCTTCTTAGGGTTAGTGACAGTTTTTTTCACTTTTGTAAATGTACAACTAGAGGTTGAAAATACAAATATAAATAAAAGTAATACAAATACTCTTTTCAACTTATCCCCATCCCTTTTAATTTACTATCTTTTAATAGTATTATACAACAAAATAATAAATTTTCAAAATATTTCTAAAGCCCCTTCTCCAACCTTGCTTGTATAAAAGGAAGGTTCATAGCCTATAACATTCTGATAATTATCCTTTACTGCATTTATAAATTTCTCTTCTATTTCCTCTTCTATAAGTGCAATGGCACAACCTCCAAATCCTGCTCCAGTCATTCTGGCCCCAATGCATCCCTTAACCTTTAATGCCTCATCAACTAATTGATCAAGCTCCTTTCCTGTTACCTCATAAAGCTCTTTTAGGGATTTATGAGATTCGGTAAGTAACTTACCAAAATCTAAAAGCATACCCTCTTTAAGGCAAGTGAAAGCCCTTAATACTCTTTCATTCTCATAGACTGCATGTCTTGCTCTCATTTCTACTATTGGGTTTTCGATATATCCCTTTAAATCTTCATATTCTTTAGTTGTGAGTTCGCAAAGTGCCTTTATTTCTCTAGAATCTTTCTTAAGGACTTTATTTATGATTTCTAGAGCTTCTTCACATTCCCCTCGCCTTACATTGTACTTTGAGTCATTTAAATTTCTTCTTTTATTAGTATTCATTATAACTATTGAATATTTACCTAGCTCCATTTTAGAATATTTATATTCTAAAGTGTTGCAATTCAATAGCATTGCTTGATTTTTTCTTCCCATACCAACTGCAAATTGGTCCATTATACCACAATTTACTCCAACGAAATTGTTTTCAGCAAACTGTGATAGCTTAACTATATCAAGCATAGCTATTTCCCCATTATTAAATAAATTGTTTACTATTACCCCTATCAAAACCTCTAAAGATGCAGAAGATGATAGCCCCGCTCCATTTGGGATGTTCCCACTTATAAGAATATCCATGCCGCCTACTTTATAACCCCTATCCTTCATCACCTTAATTACGCCTTTAGGATAATTCGCCCAATCATCTTCTTTAGAAAAAGTTATATCCTCTAGCTTAACTTTAATTTTTAACGGAAAATTAGTGGAAGCTAAATTGATATAATTATCTTCTCGTAATCGTGCCATGCCATAGGTACCAAACTCTAAAGCACAAGGGAATACATACCCTCCATTGTAATCTATGTGTTCCCCTATAAGATTTATCCTACCAGGAGAATGAAACATTCTCACAGCACCCTCACCATAAATGTTTTTAAATTCCTTAACAATTTCTTCCTTTTTCATATTACACCTCTTTAAAGCCGCAGCTTAGAATAAATTCTTTTATACCATTTTTGCCATTTTCATCTCTTTTATAAACTCCTGCATTTTCTAGTACCTGTAAAAACTTTAAACCAACTTCTCTGTTTATTATGTCCTCTACCTCTTGGTCCTTTATATTAACTCCAAACTTATTGATTAAGTAATTTATCCAGTCTAAGTGCTTGTAAATGTTCGTATCTGCAGTAACGTTATTTATACTATTCCTTCCTTGTAATATATCTTTAACTTCCCTAAGCTCATTTTTTAGCCTTTCTGGTAGAATAGCCAAGCCCATTACTTCTATAAGACCAATATTCTCCTTTTTAATATGATGAAGTTCCTTATGTGGATGGAATATACCATCTGGAAATTCCTGATTTGCTCTGTTGTTTCTAAGTACAATATCCATTTCATATAACCCATCCTTATTTAATCTGGCTATAGGAGTAACCGTATTATGAGATATTAGCTTAGCATTCTCCAAAGTCGTTGGAAGGATATCTCTTGATGCATCTGAATAGTTTTTCCAGCTTTCATATAGCAAATTACAAGAACTTGTAAGAAGTTTTCGATCCCTGCTAGATAACCTAATAACTGACATTGGCCAATTAACTATTCCGCAATTAACATTTTCATATAAAGGATGTTGAAAGCTCTTTTCAATTATTGCTCCCTCTATAGGGAATACATGTCTTCCCCCTTGAAAATGTTCATGTGCCAATATAGAACCTCCAACAATAGGTAAATCAGCATTAGATCCTATAAAATAATGAGGAAATTGATCAATGAAATCAAATAGTTTTTCAAAGGTCTTATAAGATAGTTTCATTGGAGTATGCTCATTATAGAATACAATACAGTGCTCATTATAATAAACATAAGGAGAATATTGAAAATACCAGGCTTCTCCTTGTATTTTAATAGGTATAACTCTCAAATTGTGTCTACTTGGATGATTTAACGTACCAGAAAATCCTAAATTTTCAAGACATAAAAGACACTTCGGATACTTAGTAGCCGCCAGGAGCTTTGAAGCTGCTATATCTTTAGGATCCTTTTCTGGCTTTGATAAATTTATAGTTATCTCTAAGGCCCCAAACTCCGTATCAGTTTCCCAATACAAGTTTTTGTTTATCCTATCCATCCTTATATAATTTGAAGCAATAGACATTTTATAAAATTTATCAGTAGCAACTTTTATTCCTGCTTCTTTAGTATCTTTATAAAATCTATTAACTATATCCTGAGGTCTTTTTATCACTATATTCATTATTTTAGTGTCAAAAAGGTCTCTGTAGGTTACACTATTTTCCTTAATGATTCCCTTCTGGTAGGCATAGTTTAATATCCTATTCAAAATTTCTACAAGGCTATGGGTATCCTCTTCACTTATTCTTGCAGGTTCATCAACTTCTAATAGCTCAAGAAGGGAATTTCTAGCATAAATTATGTCAAGCTCCTCTAATAAATTTTCTTTAGAGGCATAATTTAAAAGCCTCTCTATGTCCTTCCCAATATCAAATTTCTCCATTTTTACCTCCATTAATATCCTTACAGCTTTCTCTTATTAATAATTTTGTTTCTAAAAGTACGTTTTTTTTGTCTACTATTTCATCTCTTATAATGTTTAAAAGTTCCCTTGAAGCTACATCCCCAACATTTGCCATATCCATATCAATAGACGTAAACTTAGGCTTTGATATGGAAGCTAAAATTGTATTATCGCAACTTATAAGTGATAGATCATCAGGTATTTTTTTATTGAGCCTGCTAGCAGCATTTAATACCCCATGAGCCATAAGATCATTACAAGCAAAAAAAGCTGTGATCTCCTTATCAGAATTTAAAAGTTTTTGAGCTGCTTTGGTTGCTTTTTCAACTACCTCTATACTATTTCCCCCACCAACCTTTAATATTTTCACGGTTATATTCTTTTCCTTCATAAAAGAAAGATAAAGTGCTTCCTTAATATCATAGGAATAGCTATTTGTTCCTCTTAGAAGTACGATATTTCTATGGCCTAGCTCATAAAGGTAGGTCAAAGCTTCCTTGGTGCCCGTCTCCTCGTTATAGCTTACATAATTACAGTTATTATCATAGGGCGCTCCATTCACAATTACAAAAGGTATATTAGCTGAAACACTAGCAAAATATCCATTTTCCATATTTTCCAAGCTTGGATCCATTATAATTATTCCATCTACCTGTTTAGACAAGGCCTCATTTATTAATTTTTTTTCAAAGGTACTATCTCCGGCTGTGTTAGACAAAAAAATACTATAGCCATTTTTTTTAAGTACACCTTCAATAGCTTCTACAATAGTCGGGAAAAACAAATTAGTAATTCCAGGCACAATAACTTCAATGACTGAGGACTTTTTCAATATGAGGCTTCTTGCTACTTCATTTGGTTTATAGCTTAACCTTTTTATAACTTCTTCTATTTTCTCTCTGGTTTCTTTTTTTACAGGATAATTATTGTTTATAACCCTTGAAACAGTGGTTATTGATACTCCTGCTTCCTTAGCCACATCCTTTATGTTAGCTCTCATATTTCACCTTCCGAAAACCTTTTCTATAGACTAATAATACAGGAATCTGCCTTTAAAAACAAGCCTTATAGCTTATTTATCATTCCAGCTAAATATGCAGCTCCAAAACCATTGTCAATATTTACAACACTAACCCCAGAAGCACAGCTATTAAGCATACATAAAAGAGCTGAAAGTCCCCCAAAACTTGCACCATAGCCTACACTAGTGGGCACTGCAATAACTGGTTTATCAACAAGGCCTCCAACTACACTGGCTAAAGCTCCCTCCATTCCGGCAATAACTATAACCACCTTAGCTCCCCTGATAATCTCAAGTTTATCAAAAAGTCTATGGATTCCCGCTACTCCCACGTCCATAACCCTTTCAACTCTATTTCCAAAGAGCTCCGCAGTTACTGCTGCTTCCTCAGATACAAACATATCTGAGGTTCCTGCAGTAACAATTCCAATATAGGAATCTGTTTTAATAACTTCTCTGTTCTTTATTGTTATTGTTCTTCCAAGCTCGTTATATTCAGCTTTAGGGCATATTTCCAAAACTGCCTTATACATTCTTTTTGTAGCTCTTGTGCCTAAAATGTTACAATTTTTTGTAAGCATAATTGCCACTATACCTTTTATCTGCTCTATTGTTTTACCAGCGCAATATATAACCTCCGGATATCCTACCCTTAGCTCCCTATGATTATCTATCATAGCAAAACCTAAGTCCGTAAAGGGAAGATCCTTTAACATTTCAGTTCCTTCCTCTATAGATAGTTTATTATCCTTTATATCATTAAGTAGCTTTTTTACATCATCTGAATTCATATAAACACCTCATAAGATAATTTATCAATTTTTATATATTTAGGGCCCTATCAATTTCATTATATACCCATTTTAATGGAACATTATGATTATCTGAAGCCTTTTTACAATCTTCATATTCTGCCTTAAATTTAACTATTTTCCCTTTATTCATGGCAAGTTTTACAGCTATAGGACCATAAACTGTATCAATTATTTTAACTTCTCTTTTTAGCATAGTTTTTTCTACATTATATTTTCTTACTCCTAGGGTGGTTGATTCAAATAACAAAAGTTCTTCAACCTTTGACGCTAATTCCTTAGAAGTTAGAACAGACAGTTTAATAGCTGGTCTAGTTTTCTTCATAATTATCGGCGAAAGATATGCATCCATAACACCTAATTTAAATAGCCTTTCTAAAATAGGTTCGTAAAGCTCTGGGCTCATATCATCGATATTACATTCAATAATTATTCCCTCTTCAGATAAAAAGTCTCCCTCATTACTATTTTTTTCTTCTCCAAGAAATACTCTTAATACATTTGGAATCTCTCCATCCTTAAAACCAATTCCGTAAGCAGCCTTTTCAATTATGAATTCTTTGTTGTCTGTGAATTTATCTACATATGCCTTTAAAATAACTGCTCCAGTAGGAGTTGTTGCCTCAAAGGGAACTGAGATTGATTTTATTGGAACTCCCTTTAATATTTCTGTAGTTGCAGGAGCAGGTACTGGAAATATACCATGGGCACATTTTACCATTCCTCTTCCTACCTCCACTGAGGAGGATAATATTTTATCAACGTTCAGATAGTCAAGGCATATTGCGGCTCCTACAATATCAACTATTGAGTCAACTGCTCCAACCTCATGAAAATGAACCTCATGCTTATCCTTTCCATGAATTTTCCCTTCTGCCTCTGCTACCATATCAAACATCTTAATACTTCTATTTTTAACTTTTTGATTTAACGCGCTAGCTTCAATTAGCTCTGTTATGTCAATTAAGCCTCTATTATGGTGATGTTCATGTTCATGACTATGTTCATGTTCATGTTGTTGGGTATGTTCTTGGTGTTCTGCCTCTTCCTCTAATAAAACCTTAACATAGGTACCTTCTATACCCATCTTAACGGACTTTGAAACCTTAATTTCATATCCACTAACCTGAAGTTTCGCTAATTCATCAATTAGGTATTCCTTAGGAACCCCTAAATCTATTAAAGCTCCAAGGTTCATATCTCCACTTATTCCTGAAAAACAATCATAATATAATATTTTCATATTTTACGTCTCCTATATCGCCTATTAAAATAGGGCTTATTAAAATAATTTCTAAATTGATATTTAATACTCTGCATAGATATATTAAAACTTATAACTATCATTCCCATAAAAATACACATGCAACCTATTAAGGTTCTCACAGACATAATATCCCCTACAAATATAGAAAACATAGCTGCAAATACAGGTTCTGCTAAATATATAACCGCTGCATGGGTGGGGTCAGTTCTAGGTTGCATCTTATTTTGTACGAGCATAGCTATACATGTGCAAAAAACAGCTGTATATATTATAACAAAAGCTGTGAAGGGAGTTAAGCTAACCTCTAGATGTTCTAAAATTATTCCAGGTATCAGGCTAATAAACCCAACAACAAATATTTCAAGGACTGTAAGTGTTATTATATCAACTTTTTTACAATACTTATCTACAAATAATATCTGAAAGGAAAAGCAAAGCGCTGAAAGCAAGGTTAGTAAATCTCCAAAATTAATGCTTAAGTTTCCCCTTAAAGACATAATGGCAAGACCTATAATTGCTAATATTATGCCAAGTACTGTTCTTAAATTAGGAAATCTTTTTATTGTTACAGCAATAATTATTGGCACAAATACTAAATTTAAGCCTGTAATAAAGCCAGACTTGCTAGGTGTTGTATAAATCAAGCCCATAACTTGAAAGGCGCTCCCTATAAAAAGAGAAATACCTATAAGCAAAGCCCCTTCAATTGTAACCTTATTAATCTTTCTTATTTTTCTGTGAAATATTATAAGGAGTATAACCCCAGCTAAAATATTTCTAGCAGCTATAAATGAAAAGGTTCCTATACCTTTTAAAACCAAACTCATTAAGGGAAAGCTTGTTCCCCAAAAAATAGTTATAAACAGTAGAGATAAATCTGCTTTTAGTTCATCCTTCATAATTACTCTCCAATTATTCCTCATAGTAAATTCTAAATACTAAGTCATTATTATAATTTCCAAAGCCCTTACCGTATAAAGTTACCCCCCCCCTATATGCTCAGAGCTATCTAGAACTCCAATTTTGAAGGTCCAATATTTAGAATCCGATTTAATCTGAGATATATTAATATCTGAGATGAGCTGACTATCCATATAAGTACCTGTAGCTTCGATACTCAAGATCTTTAATAAACCATACTGGTTAATATCTTTAAACCACCAATCAGGAGTGAATCTTCCCCTCTTATCTGCGTAATCGCCAGGACTAGTCCATTTGCCTATATATTTTTCAGAAAACCAAAAGGATATATCCGATGGATAGTTTTCATTTGCTCCTGGAGCCTCAGATGCTATTTCCATTGTAATTTCAACCTTTGTTATCCTTTGACAACTTAATATGTAGTTGGGAATCCTATATTCAACAAAGCCTTTAGCAAACCATAGAATTGCAGCATTAACCCTTTCAGTATCTGCAAAGTATCTGGGATCATCAAAATGTCCTATGAGTTTTACAGCGGTTGCAATACCACAGGTAGGATTTATTTCAAAATCTGTATAATGCCCTATTGGGATTGATATTTCTACAAACTTATTTTCTATAGCCCTATGAGGAAACTCTACTTCTAATCTATCTAAAATCAAAGTGCAAAGCTTTTGTATTCCCCCTGTGGATCTTTTCATTGTGGTTTTGATAATTCCCGCCTTCTCTAGCTTCTTTATATGCATGGTCATTATTGCACTACTTAAATCACAAGCATGAGCAAGTTCCTTAATATTCATTGGTTTTACAGATAAAAACCCAACTATCTTAAGCCTTACGATGCTATCTAAAGCTTCAAAAACAGGAAGCCACTTTTCTGAAGTGTCAATTTTCATTCTACACCATCCTTATATATCAAAACCCATAAAAAGCTTAATTTATCATTATAATTATAGATTGGATTAAGAAATAAGTAAAGCCTAAGGAAGTATAAAGCTATTTTGTTTATACATAAACCAATTTTAAACTATTGTTGACTTTCATTTATTTGAATTATATAATTACATTAATATAGTTGGTGGTATGCTTATAACCTTATTAAAACATGCCGATAGAGTTAAAATAGCTTGCCTTGCACAGCTTGTCAATGTTATTGCACCAATAATGACCTCAAAGGAGGAGGGAATCTTTAAGCAAACAATATTTTATCCCCTACTTCATACTTCCCTTTATGGAAGAGGAACTGTTCTTAATTCCTTAGTAGATGGGCCAGTTTATGATAGTAAGGATTATACAGATGTACCTTACTTAGATTCCACCTGTGTTCTTAGTGAAAATGAAGAGGAATTAACCATATTTGCAATTAACAAATCCGAAGAAGAAGAGCTTGTCATTGATTGCAGATTGGAGAATTTTAATGATTTCAGATTGTTAGAGCATATAGAGTTAAAGGACGCAGACAGATATGCTGTAAATTCCTTTAGGCAGCCTAATAAAGTAACACCAAAAACAATCAAAAATTCAACAGTTTTTGATGATACCTTAAAGATAAAGCTATCCAGTCTTTCCTGGAATGTAATAAGACTTTGTAAAATAAAATAATTATTAATTCAGTGACACACCTTTAGGTGTGTCACTGTTCATATCAGAATTATAGGAACGAAGAACCATTCTTTATTTTTTCAACTAGCTTTTTCATATCTTTTTCTTTTTCCTTATCCATAATAAGTAAAACGTCTCCTGCATCAATTATTATAAGCTTTTTCAAACCAAAGCCAACTATAATTTTATCTGAGGACATAACCGTGCAGCTATTACATTCCTCAAGAAAAGCCTTCCCTTTAATCTCGTTATTATCAACCAAATTAAAATATTTACTAAGTGAATTAAAGCTCCCTATATCATTCCAATCAAATCTTGCTTTTATTACATATGCTAACTTAGTCTTTTGCATAACTCCATAATCTATAGATATACCTTCAATTTTATTATATTCCTCATCTATTACTCTTTGCTCATCTTCAGTATTGAGACTGTCGTATATTTTCATTAAACTATCATAAAGCTTCGGGATATGCTTATTTATTTCCGCCAGTAAAACATCTGCTCGCAATATGAAAATTCCGCTGTTCCATAAGTACCTTTTGCTTCTTATAAATTCCTTTGCTGTATCTTCCTTTGGCTTTTCAGTAAATCTTTCAACCTTAAATAAGCTGTTCTCTTTAACAACTTCTTCCCCCAATTTTATGTACCCATAGCCTGTCTCAGGAGAAGCTGGTTCTATTCCAAAAGTGACTATTACTTTATTTTCTTCTGCATAGTTTGCCCCAATTTCGATTTGCTTTCTAAGGCTTTCTACATCCTTAATATATAAATCTGATGGAAGAGAAATCATCAAAGCATCTAAATCTTTCTTTAAAAGCTTTACCGCAGAAAGTCCTAAGCAGGTTGCTGTTTCCTTATTTAAAGGTTCTGTAAATATATTTTCTTTACTTAAATCTGGAAGCTCTCCATATATTTGCTCTATATATTTTTTATTAGTTATAACATATATATTTTCACCAATTAACGGTTTAATTCTTTCTACTGTCATCCTTAAAAAGCTTTTATTTTCTATAAGCTTCAAAAATTGTTTTGGTCGTTCTTCTCTAGATAAAGGGAATAATCTTTCTCCTTTACCTCCAGCCATAATAAGTGCGTAAAACAAAAAAACACCTCCATATATTCCCATTGATATTATATGCAGAAGGTGTAATTTTGTGTTCTACCTTAATAATTAATGCCAATGTCCTTATGCTTCTTAAAGGTCTTAATAAAAAATCTCTTTAAGCTTCCATAAGCTTGTACTTTTACTTCACAAAGCAATTCAACCAAGGCAGTATTTTTTATATTCTTTAATTCTTTTCTTATACTTTTATCCTTATAAATGTTCTTTTTCTCCACAAGGAAACTTTTTACTGTCTGACATAGATCTTTATAGATATTTTCTCCCTTAACTATCTTAAAGTCATTCCACATCCAAATCACATATTTTACTACAAAATAATCTCCTTTATTCTTGGCTATGTAGCTTAATATTTCTTTGAAATCATAACAAATTAATCCATTATCATAGCTACCCTTAATAAAGCCTGCTGTAATTTTATGATAATTGCTTTCTGTAATATATTCCTTAAAACATTCTCCAGTAAGCAAATTAATCTTTTTTAAAGTTTCCTTACCTTCAAGGGCTATGCTCTTACTTAAATCATATAGTTCAGTAAAGTTTTTAATCTCTATTAACTTTTGAATAGTATCGATTATTATATAGTTTTCTTCGCCTTCATTTTCATCTCTTAAATGTATCCTTAATATATCCTTTCTTGTAAGCTTAAATAAATCTATGGTTCCATATATATATTTAAATAAATTAAAATTTACAAGATCGCAAAAATAACTGTATTTACCCCTCAATTCAGAAATCGAATATTCGCTGCTATAATAATTAAGTAAATTATAAATCAAATCTACAGTGTAATATTTATCTGTATCCTTTCTTACCATTTGATTTATTTCTTCTACCATCTCAGAAATATAGCTATTTTCAGTTATTCTATTAGATACGGTGGCTATAAAGCTATAATCATTTATCTTTCGGAGAAGCTTATTGTAATCTTCTAGACTATACGAATTTTTTATTATAATATCTCCAAGCTTAAAGCACTTATCCAGATTTTCATAGCTTTCAAGATTACCATATACATAGCGAATAAAGATATTATCCTCTTGAAACGTATAATTAGTTGTTAACCCTTTCTCATCTAAAATAAAATAGAAATTGTCCTTTTCCATTGATTTCTTTTTAAAGCTGCCCTTTTCCATGAAAACTATAGAGGTTTTGGGAAGGTACTTTATTTCTTTTAAGAAAAATACAAAGGATAACTTTCTTCTTAAAGCATAAGGTAGGGAAAGATAAATGAATTTAAGAAGACTCTTTCCTTGCTTTAATGCCTCTTCCTTATCCGAATTCAATTCAATAATTATTCTTTTACCTAGCTTTATTGTATCAAACACTGCATTTAATAACTTATCAAAGTCCTCCTCAGTCAAGTTAAGTTCTTTAAAAAGTTCGTAATGATTATCATAAATATCTTCTTTTTCATTGAAAATCACATCTATCAAACTAGGAAGACCTAAATTAAAGGAGTCTTCTTCCTCAGGACTAAAAATTGGGCATATAAGTCTTTCTGGATGATCTATGAGCTTATTCATATTACTTAAATCAAAGCTATAGGTATGCATATAAAAGGAGTCTTTTTCATTTTCTGATACCGAGCCTAAAAAGTATAAATTCTTACAGTTTATAAAATATGAAACCTGGGATTTCACTTGACCACTAATATCCTTTGGTAAATTACTATCCTTGAGACTTTTTTCAAAAGTCTCTAAAGGAAAACCATTACTTTTATTTATAAGAGTATGTTTACCCTTGATTTCTTTATAATAAAGTTGTTCAACCATTTTAATACCACCTTAGAAGAAAATGTTATATTTTACTTATTTTGTTCCTTCAATAACCAAATAAGTTGAAGGTTCAATAAAGCTTTCTAAATTAAAATCTCCATATAACTTTATATCTTTAAAGCCTACCTTTAAATATAATTCCAGAAGCTCCTGCCTTTTTAACGGCACTAAAGGTATTTTATTATAATAATGTCTTATGACCTCTTTTTCCTTTATCGCTAGGTCCGTTTCAAATTCCATTATGTTGTCTTCTTTTTTATATTTGTATTCTCTTTGAAATTTCACCTTTTTTTCTTCGTTCTCCAGCTGGGGGAGTTTTTTATAACCCTTTTCAATAATAGAATCAAAGTTAATAATTTGTACTATAAAAGTTCCATCTTTTATTAGAAGGTTATAAACATCCTCAAATAGTCTTTCAATAAGAGAAATATTTTCCAAATGAACAATAGAATTGCCTATGCAATATACGAGACCATAGCTTTCTTTTTCAAATAATTCTTTTATTTTTGTCATGTCCCCTTGATAAAATTCAACATTTTTTAATGATAAGCCTTCCTTTGCTAGTTTTATCATATTATTATCAAGATCTATACCATCTACATGCATTGAGGTTAATGCTACTTTTTTAGCATAACTACCAGTACCACAGGCAATATCAAGAACCTTATAATCAACTTTTGATCTGCTTTCTAAAAAGTCCGAGGTTACTTCATCCTCAGGAAATAGTACATCATAAACCTTACTTAATTCATCGTAAAAACTCATAATAAGCCCTCCTTTAAAAATTAAGTTCCTTGCTCATACCATCAATACCTACCTTTGTATTGGCAAATATATCCTTGGCGTTATTTATATATATATCCGGTTTTTTTAATGCAGTACTAAAATGAGTAAGCCATAATTCTTTAACATTGGCTTTGTCACTAAGCTCCGCTGCTTCTCTAAAGAGCATATGCTTGTTTTCAATGGCTTTATTTAAATCCTCATTATCTCCATAGGTTGCTTCACAAATAAACAGATCCGATAACTTAGCAAAATCAACAATATCGGGAATAGCTCTTGTATCAGTACAATAGGTTATCTTAATACCCTTTCTTTTGTCGCCAAGCACCATATCTGGTATATATTTTATACCCTTTTCTAGAATCTCCAATCCATTTTGAAGTTGCTTCCAATTTTCAATAGGAATATTTAGTTTTTCTGCTTTATGGACTAAAAATTCTCTTTTTCTTGTTATCTTAAAGCTAAATCCAAGACAAGTTATACTATGGTCTAAAAATATAACTCCAATAGTTAAATCCTTCATTTTATAAATATTCTCGCTTGGAACCTCAACTTCAATTACCTTTATTTTAAAGGGTAAGATAGGAACTATAATGAGAAGGCCCTCTAGTATTCTTGTTAATCCCATTGGTCCTATAATAGTTATAGGCTCTTCCCTTCCTGAATTTCCAATAGTTAATAGTATCCCTGGTATCCCACTGACATGGTCTGCATGAAAATGAGTTATACATATAACTTCTATATTTTTATAACCTCTATGAAATTTTTTTATAGCAACCTGGGTTCCTTCTCCACAATCAACTAATATGCCATAGCCTTCGTAATTTATAGAAAGAGAAGCAAGATATCTGTCAGGTAAAGGTAACGTTCCTCCTGTACCTAATAAGGATATATTGACCATAGTCTCAGCTCCTATATTTTTATAATTTATAGCTATATAATAACATGTATGAATATATATTACCCACTTTTATTAGAAATCCTTCGCATAAATGCTTTCAAATGTGAACTATGTTATAATTTTTAGTAACTAGTACAAAATATAAGAGGCATAACAATCTAAATGATTGTTATGGATAAATGCCACAAAAAGGAGGTATAGGATTATTATGTCAATAGTATTGCCTGAGGAAATTCATTATATTTTTAATAAATTAAAGGATAATGGCTATGAAAGCTATGTAGTCGGCGGTTGCCTTAGAGATCTTATCTTGGGGATTCCTGTCTCTGACTTTGATCTTGCAACGGATGCAAAGCCTGAAGAATTGATGAAAATATTTGATAGGACAATCCCAACTGGCATAAAACATGGGACTGTAACCCTGCTTATAAAGGATAAGGCTTTTGAGATAACCACCTACAGACTTGAAGGCATCTACTCGGATCATAGACATCCTGATGAGGTTAAATTTACTTCTTCAATAGTCGAAGACTTAAGCAGAAGAGACTTTACTATTAATGCCATGGCATACAATGAGAAGGGACTTCTTGACCCATTTAATGGTACAGGTGATCTTAAACTTAAGATAATTAGGACTGTTGGGGATGCTAATTTAAGATTTTCTGAGGATGCCTTAAGGATGATAAGAGCAATTCGCTTTTCTTGTAAGCTTTCCTTTGATTTTGATAATGCAATAATCCCAAGTATACAAAAATCTTTCGCCCTGATTGAAAACATTAGCCATGAAAGAATAAGAGAGGAATTAAATAAGATTCTACTTTCAAGTAAACCCTCTAAGGGAATATATCTTTTAGAACAGACTAATCTTTTAAGATACATTATACCAGAATTAATTCCTTGTATTGGTTTTAATCAAAGAAATCCGCATCATGATAAGGATGTTTATAATCATATACTCTCTGTCCTTGATTTTTCAGAAAATAATCTTGTAGGGAGACTGTGTGCTCTTTTTCATGATATAGGTAAGCCTGAATGTTTTTCTATAGATAAAAAAGGAATTGGTCATTTTTATAATCATAACAAGGAAAGTGAAATAATAGCCTATAAGATACTTTCAAGATTAAAATATGATAACACTACCATTAAAAAGGTTTGCTTATTAATCAAAGAACATATGTGCATTTATGAAGGATTTAAGGATATAACTGTAAAAAAGCTAATAAACAGGGTAGGACAAAATAACCTCCCAGACCTATTTTCCTTACTAGAGGCTGACTCTAGAGGTCATAAAAAAGAGGCTGATTTTAGTAAAATGGATAAGCTTCAAGAAAAGGTATCTACTATATTAAAATCGGGAGATCCCTTAACCATAAGAGATTTAAGAATTGATGGAGAGGATTTAATTAATATGGGCTTTAACAGGGGACCAATAATTGGCGCTACCCTTAAAACCTTGCTTGAAATTGTTATGATGAGGCCAGAAGACAATAATAAAGAAAAACTACTTCAAAAGGCACTAAAGCTAAATAGCATTTCGCACACTTAATATATATTTAGCTCTATCTAAAGGATCTACCCCTCTTCTTTCGCAAGTATTTGCAAGTTCTAAGGTGCATTTTTTATATTCTTTAAAGTTGGTTTTTATAGTACCCTTACCTCCCGTTATGATACCTAACTTTATGGGATATTCTATTGAAGTATCTAAAGGAAATTCTCCATGAATTGTAAATTTGCCTTTAGATATAATAGGACTTTCGAAACTTCCCCTCATAGCTATTATGTCCCTAAGTAAGGTGCTCTTTGCCTCTTCTGGAACAGTAATTCTAAAAGACAATATAGGCTCTAATATAGTGGTTCCGCATCTATCAAGCCCATTCATCAGAGCCATAGGGGTGGCTACAGTAAAGTCTGGCGCATGGGTATGCATCACATGGTATTCACCATCAATTAAAGTAATGGCTAAATCCACCACCTCCCATCCATATAAGCCTTGACTTAAAGCTAAAGGTAGTGCCTTTTCAATTTGGAGTTGATATCTAGCGGGTATTTTTTCAGTTCTTACTACTGAATTATAAGAAAATCCATAGCCTTTTTCCTTAGGTTCGATTAAAAACTTAATAACCGCCCAACATGGCTTTGGCATAGTATAAGCTACAAAACCTTCCCCAGATATTGTAGGAGTTTCCTTATAAATTACTGAGGGTATCCCGAAGTCCACCTCTATATTAAATCTATTTAATAATAGACTTTTTATAATCTCCAATTGAATCCATCCCATTATTTTTATATGAATCTCTTTTTTTTCCTTGATCCATTGAAGATCTAATAATGGATCTTCCTCGGATAACTCTGATAAAGCTTCATATAATTTTATATAATACTCTTTCACCTTGGGAAAAACTTCAACAGTAAGTAAGGGTACTGAAAAGGCATCAAGTTTTGGTATACCTAGGTCTGTTCCTAGTATATCCCCTATTTTGCTAGAGGTCAGACCACTGAAACATCCAATATCTCCTGAAGAAAGGTAGCCTAAATCCTCATATTTCTGTAAGTATATCTTCCTAATCGCATTAACCTTCTCTTTAGTGTTTTGAGTTAAATTAGTTATTAAATCTCTGTTTTTAACCTCACCATTAAAGATTCTTACATAAGCCAGCTTTTCTTTGTTTTTATCTCTTTCGATTTTAAATATTAATGCGGATAATTCTTTATCTGAATCTCCTAAGGAAACAGGAAGATAAGAATATATAGCATCTAAAAGCTCTTTAATACCTATCCCTTTAATTGCACACCCATATAATAAAGGAAAAAGTTCACCTTTTTTAAAAAGTGGTTCCATTATAGCTTTTATTTCCTCTAGGGATAAGCTTTCTCCATTTATATATTTTTCTAAAACCTCTTCATTATATTCTGCTAGTTTTTCAGTAATTAAAAGCTTAAAGCTATTAAATTCAGAATCTTTTATATCCTCTAGGGCTAATATCAAAGGTTCACCTTCCTCCTTTAAGACTAACTCTATTGGAATAATGTCCTTAGTTAAAAGCTCCTTTATTTCTTCTAATACCTTTTTAGTATCAGAACCTACTCTATCAATTTTATTTATGAAAAATATTGTAGGCATTTTTTTATTTTTAATGGCCTTCCAATATATTTCAGTTTGTGGTTGAACCCCCTCAACTGAAGAAATAACCATAATTGAGCTGTCTAAAACCCTAATAGCTCTTTCCACCTCTCCAGAAAAGTCAATATGCCCAGGAGTATCAATTAAATTGATACTGGAATCCCTAAAGGTAAAGGAAACTGCAGCAGCTTTTACAGATATACCCCTTTCCCTTTCCACCGCCAAGTTATCTGTATGGGCTGTGCCCTTATCCACACTACCTAAGGTCCTAATAGCTCCTGCTTTATATAAAAGTTGTTCTGTTACAGTGGTCTTACCAGCATCAACATGAGCTACTATACCAATATTTTTAATATTTGCTGCCATAATCCTACCCCTTATCTAATGTCTTGTCTAATTCATATAATTTATAATTAGTTTCCTCCATGCCTAATCTTTTATAGGCTCTTTGGGCATTTTTATTATTTCTTTCAACGTATAGCCTTAAGCCACATAGGTCTGGATTATCTAAAACTAACCTTTCCACATGACTATATAGCTCTTTAAATATTCCTCTTCCTCTATAGTCATTATTTACATATACACTTTGAATCCACCAAAACTCACCATTTCTCCAATCGCTCCACTCTTTAGTAACCATCATTTGGCCTATAACCTTTCCCTTCTCTTCATATATATAATATATCCCTTTACTATTATCCTTAAGTACCGCCTCTACACCTTTTTCAAGAATACCAAAATCAAGTATCTTATCCTCCGTCTCCTTAGCTAAATTATAATTATAAGCTGCTATTATATTTTTATCCTCTAAATTAGCATTTCTAATCATGTTTTCCCCCCGTATTTTATAAAGATCCTTAGTATACATATATTATTGAAATTACTATTGTTTTGTATAACCTTCTACTATCTTAAGTATTACATCCACTGCTTTTTCCATGGAATTAACTGCAATATATTCATACCTACCATGAAAATTTTCTCCTCCAGTAAATATATTAGGAGTGGGAAGTCCCATATAGGATAATCTTGAGCCATCGGTTCCTCCTCTTATAGGCTTTAAAATAGGTTTAACTTTAGCTTCTTCTATTGCCTTTTGAGCAATTTCTACAACCAACATATCTTCTTCTATTTTTTCTCTCATATTATAATATTGATCTTTTATATCCCCAATTATAATTTCATATCCGTACTTATTATTTATTTTTTCTATGATATTAGTTACAAGTCTTTTTCTTCCCTCAAATTTTTCCTTATTAAAATCTCTAATTATGTAGCTTAAGGTGGTTTCTTCAACATTTCCCTTCATAGAATTTAAATGGAAGAAGCCTTCATATCCGCTAGTTTTCTCTGGTACCTCTCCTTGTGGTAACTGATTTATGAATTCTTGTGCTACAGAAATAGAATTGATCATCTTGTTTTTAGCATAGCCAGGATGAACATTTCTACCTTTAACTGTTATTTTAAGACCGGCTGCATTGAAATTTTCGCATTCTAATTCGCCTAAGGTTCCACCATCGATTGTATAAGCGTATTTTGCACCAAAACTTTCAACATCAAATAGATCCGCCCCTCTTCCTATCTCCTCATCTGGAGTAAACCCTATACCAATTGGGCCATGAGGCATATTACTTTTAATTAAATATTCCATAGCAGCAATTATCTCTGCCACTCCTGCTTTATCATCCGCACCCAGTAGTGTTCTGCCATCCGTAGTTACTAAATCTTTACCAATATAATTCTTAAGTTCAGGAAATTCTTTTTCTGATAAAACTATGTTATCTTCCTGATTTAATATTATATCTCCTCCTTGATAATTTTTAATAAGCTTAGGATTAACATCTAAGCCTGACATATCTGGGCTAGTATCCATATGAGCAATAAAGCCAATCTTTGGAACTTTTCGTTCTATATTACTTTCTATAAAGGCATATATATATCCTTTATCAATTCTTACATCCTTAATACCTATAGTTTTAAGCTCTTCTACTAACATTTCCCCAAAGACAAGCTGTCCCTTAGAACTTGGGCACTCCTTTACCTCTTCTATTGATGTTGTTTCATAGGTTACATATTTTAAAAAATTTTCTAAAACCTTTGTCATATATTTCACCCCTGTACAAAATTTTCTTTATTATTATCTTACCACTATAAAGATTATATTCCTATATTCTCATAAATAGTGAAATTGAATTGAAATAATAGTTTGGGATAGTTATAATATTAATAAAATGATTGTGACATTTAAGGGGTGATCTATTTGGAAGCTACTGGTCTTGTTCTTGAGGGCGGCGGTATGAGAGGCGTTTATACTGCTGGAGTTTTAGACTTTTTCATGGATAAGAATTTATATATAAAATACACTATAGGAGCATCTGCTGGAGCTTGCAACGGAGCTTCTTATATATCAAAGCAAAGAGGAAGAAGTAAAAGAGTAAATATAGACTATATTAATGATCCAAGATATTTAAGCTACAGGAACTTATTTAAAGAAAAAAGTCTCTTTGGTATGAATTTTTTATTTGATGAGATTCCGAACAATTTAATTCCCTTCGACTATGAAGCCTTTAATAATAATGAGGCAGAATTTTGTATTGCAACCACAGATTGCATTGATGGAACCTCAGTATACTTTAACAAAAGTGAATGTAGCGACATAAATATGATTATCCGAGCTTCTAGTAGTCTACCATTTTTTTCTCCTATAGTTGAAATAGAAGGTAAAAAGCTTTTAGATGGGGGCATTGCAGATTCCATCCCTATAAATAAAGCAATAAAAGATGGTTACAACAAAAATATAGTAATTTTAACTAGAAATAGAGGTTATAGAAAGAAACCCTTTAGCTATTCCTTTCTAACTAAGGCAATCTATCGTAAATATGGCAAACTTGCAACAGCCATAATCAAGCGAGGGGAAATCTACAACAAAACCTTAGACCTTATAGACAAATTAGAAAAGGAAGGTATGGTATTTGTAATTGCTCCTAAAGATGTAATATCAGTTGGTAGAACGGAAAAAGATAAAAGTAAGCTATTAAGTCTATATGATGAAGGCTACAAAGAAGCCACAGACGCTTATGATGAATTAGTCCTGTGGCTATCTTCATAAAATATACTGAAACCATATAATATGTTATAATTAACTATTATTAATGGGATGTATCTCTTCCATTAGCTTAGGAGGTTTAATTATGAAAGCGATAATAACAGTAATAGGTAAAGATCAATTTGGTATAATAGCTGGCACCAGCACAGTTCTTACTCAGTGCAACGTTAATATTTTAGATATTAGTCAAACAATACTATCCTCTTACTTTACAATGATAATGCTAGTAGATTTAGAAAAAACCGATTTATCCTTTGTTGATTTGAAGGATAAGCTCATAAAAAAAGGTGAAGAGCTTGGTGTATCTATAAATATACAGCATGAGGATATTTTTAAATCCATGCATAATCTTTAGAGGAGGATTAAATGATAAATTCATATGAGATATTAGAAACAATAAATATGATAGAGAAAGAGAATTTAGATATACGAACTATTACCATGGGCATATCCCTCCTTGACTGTTGTCATAGTGATGGCAAGATAGCAAGAAATAAAATATATGATAAAATAACAAAAAAAGCTGAAAACCTAGTTAGAGTAGGTGAGCAAATATCAATAGAATATGGCATTCCAATAATTAATAAAAGAGTTTCTGTAACCCCTATTTCCTTAATAGCAGGATCTTGTGATGAAGAAAACTACGTTAAATTTGCTGAGATTCTTGATAAGTGCGCTGATACCTTAGGTATAAACTTCATAGGTGGCTTTTCAGCTTTAGTTCACAAAGGTTATACAGTTGGGGATCGGAAGCTTATAGCTTCTATTCCTGAGGCTCTAAGCGTTACCAGCAGAGTATGTTCCTCTGTTAATATAGCTACAACAAAGGCTGGCATCAACATGGATGCAGTTAGAGAAATGGGAATTATCATTAAAAAAGCTGCAGCACTTACAGGGGATCGTAATGGAATCGGCTGTGCTAAGCTTGTGGTTTTTGCAAATGTACCTGAGGATAATCCTTTCATGGCAGGAGCATTTCATGGCATAGGAGAGCCTGAATGTACAATAAATATTGGAGTAAGTGGACCTGGAGTTGTAAAGTACGCCTTGGAAGCAGTAAGAGGTCAAAGCTTTGATGTGGTAGCTGAAACAATTAAAAAGACTGCTTTTAAAATAACAAGAATGGGTCAGCTTGTTGGGGAAGTAGCATCTTCAAGATTGAATGTTCCCTTTGGGATTGTAGACTTATCCCTAGCTCCTACACCAGCGGTTGGAGACAGTGTAGCCTACATCTTAGAGGAAATGGGCCTTGAGAGCTGTGGATGTCCTGGAACCACTGCTGCCTTAGCCTTGTTAAACGATGCAGTTAAAAAAGGAGGCACTATGGCTTCCTGCCACGTGGGAGGTCTAAGTGGAGCCTTCATACCAATAAGTGAAGATGCAGGTATGATAGCTGCAGTTGAAAGAAACTCTTTAACTATAGAAAAACTTGAAGCTATGACTTGCGTATGTTCAGTTGGACTTGATATGATAGCCGTTCCTGGAGATACCTCCGCAGAAACTATATCAGCAATAATCGCGGATGAAGCAGCTATTGGTGTTATTAATAATAAAACTACAGCAGTTAGAATTATACCTGCTCCTGGTAGGGTAGTTGGAGATTGTGTTGAATTTGGTGGTTTACTCGGAAGAGCCCCTGTAATGGCAGTGAGTAAATTTTCTTCTGTAGATTTCATAAATCGTGGTGGAAGAATTCCTGCTCCTATACATAGCATGAGGAATTAGGAGTAAATGTTGGTTTCGAGAAGAAGATGATAGTTCATTTCAGTGACACACCTTTAGGTGTGTCACTGTTCATTTTAGAACGATAGCCTTGTTTAATCGTGACTGCTTTCCCGGTATATTTATTTTTCACTTTTTATGGAGGTTTTATAAACCTTTCTTCCATCCATGGATCTTATTCTATCTGTAAATAAACCTTCCTCAGTATTTTCCATAGCCTTTCGCATATCAAACATCCTAGCATCCATCATATCTAAATGATGAAGAATTTCTCCTTCAGGAAGCATAGGCTTTTTAGGGCTTCCAAACTCAGCTTCATAGTGGTGAGATAAAATCATGTGTTCCAGGAGCATTGTAACTTCTTTATCTGCTCCAACCTTTTCTGAAGCCTTTTCCACCATATTGATACCTTGAATAATATGACCTAATAACTGACCTTCAACAGTATAATCTGTTACTATTCCAAGCTCAGTGGCATCCATTTCATAAAGCTTGGCAATATCATGGAGAATAACCCCCGCATAAAGTAAATCTGAATTTAAATAAGGGTATACCTCAACTATTTTTTCAGCTAGCTTAAGCATTGTGGTTATATGGTAAAGTAGTCCTGATCTTATGGAATGATGATTGCTTTTTGCTGCAGGATAAAAGCTAAGGGACTTTTTATTATCGTTTATAATCATGCTTGTAATATTTTTTATATCCTTATTTCTAATTACTTCAATAAAATGTAGTATAATATTAAACATTAATTCAGGGTCATAGGGTGCTACAGGAACAAATTCACTAGGATTTACATTATCATCTGGCATCGTAGCTCGTATCCTATCAATCTTAAGTTGAAGGTTACCCTGCCATTCACTTACCACAGCCCTTACTTTTATAAGCATACCCCCTTTAAAGCGTTCCATATCTTCTTCTGTGCATTCCCAAAGCTTTCCAGTTATATCCCCCGTCCTATCCCCTAAGGAAAAATCCATATATCTATTCCCATTAGAAGAGAGTTTAATGTCTAATGTCTTTATGATAAAAAATCCCTCTATTTTGCTTCCTACTTCAAATTCTTTTATAGTCTTAGACTCCATATATTTCTCCTACTTTCATATAAAACTTTGATTATATTATACTATATAAAATTAGAAACAATAGGAATAAAATAGAAATAAAAAAAGCACTCATACGAATGCTAGTTTACTTCTATTATGATTATTATTTTTATAATTAATTATTAGAATAATAATTCGTTATAAAGCAGAATTTCCTTCTTCGCCAGTTCTTATCCTAATTGCATTTTCCACTGCGTATATGAAAATTTTGCCATCTCCTACCTTGCCAGAGACAAGCGTTTCTCTAACTTTTTTAACAATAGGATCCACCATCTCATCGGAAACTATAACTTCAACCTTAACTTTATGTAGCAAATTAATTGTAAGTTCAGTACCTCTATATATTTCTAACTTTCCCTTTTGATTGCCTGCACCCATTACCATAGAAACCGTTAACCCTTTGATACCTAAATCGCTTATAATCTGTTTTAATTCCTCTAGCTTTTCTGGTCTTACAATCATCTCTAATTTTTTCATAATTTCACCTCGTTTTTATTGTTAGTTTAAAGAAAATGATACAGGCATAGCACCTGCATCATTTTCTTGAGTTCTATTTTATTTCTTGATTACTATTTAATTGGAAATCTGGATAAGCGAGCATTCCCATTTCAGGAATATCAAGTCCAGCTATTTCGTCTTCAGGCTTAACTCTTATTCCCCAAACTTTATCAAGTACTTTAAAGAATACATAGGATAATCCAATTCCCCAAACTATTAGGACTCCTATATTTATAAACTGAGCTATTAATTGTCCTCCGTCTCCGAAGAACAATCCTTTAACTCCACCAGCAACTCCATTAAAGCCTTCTCCGTAAGTTCCATCTGCAAATAACCCTGTTGCTATTATTCCCCACATTCCATTAACCATGTGAACTGATATTGCACCAACTGGATCATCTATTTTTAATTTATATTCAATAAATCTAACCGATTCGCATACAAGAACACCTGCAATTGATCCAATTATTACAGCGGATATACTATTAACAAAGGCACAAGGTGCAGTTATAGCAACTAAGCCTGCTAATGCGCCATTTATAGTCATTGAAGGATCTGGTTTACCGAATCTTAGCCATACGTACATCATGCCTACAAGTCCACCAGCTGCGCCAGCAAGCATTGTATTTGTTGCAACAACTGCCAACCTAAAGTCTCCACCATTCATTGTGCTACCTGCATTAAATGCAAACCAACCAAAGAACAATATTATTGTACCAATTACAGCCATTGGTATATCATGACCAGGTATAGCAACCGGAGTACCATCTTTCCTATATTTACCAATTCTTGGTCCTAAAACTATAGCACCTGCTAGTGCCATGGTACCACCCATTGCATGAACAACTGAAGAACCAGCAAAATCAACTGCGCCATGTCCTAAACCAAAGTTTTTACCAAGGGTTGCAAGCCAGCCACCGCCCCACATCCAGTTACCAAAGAGAGGATAGTATATCATTGATACGAAGAAAGATCCAATAACTACAGCTGAAAACTTAACCCTCTCTGCCATAGCACCTGTTGGGATCGTACAAGTTGTATCCATAAATACCATCTGAAAGAAGAAGAGTGCATAAACTCCAACATCATAAGTATGTCCTGAGGATAAGAAGAACCCTGTAGTTCCAAATAAACCACCAAAACCATTTATTGCAACTTCATGACTTAAGGAAGCTGTTCCAGCTCCTAGGGAAGCTACGCCACCAACACCACCAAATTGCAGTGCGAAACCGCATATCCAGTAGCCGATGGCCCCGACAATAAAGACCATGAAATTCATTGACATTGTATGCATTGCATTCTTTGCTCTAACAAAGCCTGTCTCAACCATTGCAAAGCCTGCTTGAAAGAAGAATATTAGCATACCAGTCATTAGAACCCATACATAATTTGCAGCCAATTTATTTTTAGCTACTTGAGCTATTAGTTCATCCTGAGTTGGCTGTCCAGGTATTGCAGCTGTTATATCAGTTGCAGTACCAATTTTTGTTCCCGAAGGATCACTCACAGTATCTGTATCAGCAAATGCAGTGATTGCAAACATGCTCATAAATAACATAATAAGCATTGAAATTACAGATATTTTCATTGTTTTTTTCATATAGAAGCCCCTCCAATTATTTTATATTTCTTATGCTCTTATGCTTTTCCAACCTTAGAAGATTTCTTTTCTCTCTTAAAGTTTCCCCAGGAAAAACTTAGATCATTTTTAAAAATATTTTTACTCATTTTTAATGCTGCTTTAAAATAACGTGCCCCTAAAAATATAACAACAAGTCCTAATATAAAACCTGGAAATGATGTGTTCAGTATTTTATAAGAAATATTATTAATATAACATGAGATCGTTAGATATCCTCCAGCAATTAATATAAGTAAATCTAAACCAAAAAGTAATATAATTGCGGATTTTTTATTCATATTACCAACCTTCTTTCAAATGGTGATTATAAAGCTTTATCTCCCTCTTCACCAGTCCTGATCCTGATTGCATTTTCAACAGCAAATATAAATATTTTACCGTCTCCTACATTTCCAGTAACTAAGGTTTCCCTTACCTTACTTACTATTGGTTCCACTGCTTCATCACTTACTACAACTTCAACCTTTACTTTGTGGAGTAAATTAATATTAAGCTCAGTTCCTCTGTATATCTCTAATTTACCCTTTTGATTGCCTGCACCCATAACCATAGAGACTGTCAATCCTTTTATCCCCAAATCGTTTAAGATTTGTTTCAACTCTTCAAGTTTTTCAGGTCTTACAATCATTTCAAGTTTTTTCATAAACACACCCCCAACATTAATATTCTTAACTATTCCAACTAGCTAATAATTAAATTATAGCATGAATTCTAAAATATGCAAGTCTTAATTTCAATTTATTCATATTTTTAAGTTTTTGTGCGCTTTTCATGTATTATTTTAATTTTTATGAATTAATAATCATAAATATCTTCATTTTTAATTTTTTTCCATCAAAAATATGAAATGTAAAAGGAAATCTTGCATATTTAAGTGATATTAATTATCTGCACTTTTCCATCACTTTATTCGACATTTCTAAAAGATTATATAATTCTGAGATTTCTCCTTCATCAATAAGCTTATCAAGTTGTATTTGAAATTTCATTGATTCTGAAAATCTACCTAGAGAGGTCAGTGTATTTATATTATTTATTATATTTACCGACAAACTTGATTTTATTTCAAAAAGCCTTTGGGCATCCTTGATTTCATCCTTAATATCTAACATCTGCTCATCAAGTTGAAATGCAAGATCCGCTGCGGCCTTAAGTTTTAGCTTAATCTCATTTGGTATATCCTGCTTGTATTTATAATTCAAGGAATGCTCTACTGTAGCCCAAAAATTCATTGCAAGTGTTCGAATCTGTAATTCAGCTAATATGTCCTTTTGTCCTTCCGCAAGATTAACAGGATATTTTATGATCATATGATAGCTCCTATAGCCACTAACTTTCACATTAGCTACATAATCCTTTTCATAAATTATTGACATATCTTTTCTTTCACGAATTAATGCTACCACTTTTTCTATATCATCAACAAATTGGCACATAATCCTTATTCCTGCGATATCCTCCATCTCAATATTAACTCTTTCTAAAGGTATATTAAATTTATTAGACTTTTCAATAATACTTGAAATTTCTTTAACCCTTCCCGTTATAAATTCAATAGGTGAATATTCATTTTTACTCCTATATTCCTTTCTTATACTCCTAAATTTAATTTTCATTTCTTCAACCGCTTGCTCATATGGTATTAAAAATGCTTTCCACTCCCTGATAACAGCCATTTACTTCACCCTTTTATCATTATTAGATATACTTATTATAATATATAATCCTTATATATTGTTATAAATAAACATAATATTATATGCACATAACTATGTTATTTGTTATAATTGTTTTATTCTATTAAATGAGGTGTTTTATGTCTAATAATATTTCCGAAAAATTTGAAGAGCTAGGATCTAATGATATTGAAGAGGTTGAATTATTGAAGACTACCTTAGCTAAGTCATTAATTTATGATAAAGAAATTGTGTGCCCTGTTTGCGATTGCATTTCCAAGGTAAAAGTTGTGAAAACCTCCTCCTATAGAGTTGGCAAAAAGCATAGTGATCTTTACAACGAATACACTTCCATAAATCCTTATTTTTATGATGTATGGCTATGTAATGCGTGCGGTTATGCTTCTATGAAGTCTGATTTCGAAAAAATTAAGAGTTCTCAAATTGAAGTAATAAGAAATAAAATTTCACTAAAATGGCATGAGAGAAGCTATTCAGAGTTTTATGACGTAGATATTGCTATTGAGAGATTTAAATTAGCACTAGTAAATTCTTTAGTTATGGAAACTGCTGATAGTAGAAAGGGTATGCTTTGCTTGAAAATTGGATGGATGTATAGGATTAAAGGTAATGCTCAAAATGAAAGGACCTATATTAGTCAAGCATTAGAATGCTTTAAAAATTCATACTTTAAAGAAGCCTTTCCTATTTATGGCATGGATAAGTTTACAGTGATTTATCTAATAGGAGAACTTTTTAGAAGAATAGGTGATTTTGAGAATTCACTATTATGGCTAAGCCAAGTTATTACAGACCTTAATGTATCCTCAAAGATTAAAGAAATGGCTAAAGATCAAAGGGATCTAATAAAAAGCAAGTCTATGGATGGAGTTCTAGTTATTAAAAACTAAATTTTATAATACTTTAGGCTTTGATCTGCTGTAATACAACAAAAGAATCATTATAGGTATAAAAATCAAAGCCCATAATTTGCCTTCAAAAACCCTTAAGAGCCAAAATCTGAATACATTACCACCATCGTAAAAGCTTGTTATTGTTCCGCTATAGCCAGTGAAGGTAATACTCATATCCTTGGCTATTGAAGTATATATCTGGGCAAAATTTGAAGCAATTATTAAATCTGCTATGATTATTGGTATGCTAATAATAACCGATCTCACCACATTACCCTTTGAGGCAACTACAATTAAAGCTACAAGTCCTATGGAATTTGGTAAATCTCCTAAGGGTATAAAATTTACACCTGGAACAATAAATGCGAGTAAAAATGCTATTGGCATTATAAGAAGGCCTGATACAACCACCGCTGGATTTCCTAATATTATAGCTATATCTAAACCAATATATTTATCCTTTAGGTTTGGAGCTTTTTTATGCAGAAAATCCTTCATACCTTCCGATATTGGCATTATACCTTTAGTTAATATGCTGCACATCTCTGGGAGTATGTAAACAACTGCTGCCACAGAAAAAGCTAATTGTAATATATTTTTAACATCATATCCAGAAAATGCCCCTAAAAATCCACCTAATAGAAAGCCAATAACCATAGGTTCTCCAAATAGGCCAAGCTTTTTTTGTATGCTTTCAGGATCTGCTTCTATTTTATTTAATATTGGTATTTTATCTATAACCTTATTTAATATTTTAGCATAGGGGTAATATACTGCAACGGATAAAGTTGGAGTAGATATTCCAGTCATCCCTATCATATCCTGTACACCTTTTGCACTATAGTCTGCTATCTTAAGGGCAATAAAGTCAGCTACCATAGCTGCAAGTATTGATAATATATAGTTTTTTGTACCATCATAAACGATGCAACCCATAAAAATAAAATGCCAATAATTCCATATATCAATATTTATAGTGTCTGTAAAATTCAATATGACAAGAAATCCATTAAATATTATAAGAATGATTAGAATCACCGCCGCAAGTTTAAAGCCCCAAGCCATTGTGGCTAAAGGTGGCCAACCTACATCAAGAACATTATACTTAAGTCCTGTTCTTTTAACTAAAGTCTCCAGAGCTGGTCCAATAACTGAAACAAAAAAATTTAGCATGGTAAAAATGCCGATAAAACCAATGCTCATTGTCATAGCAGCCTTAATCCCATTTTTTAATTTTATCCTGAAAATTAAGGATAATATAAAAATTATTATAGGCAGTATAACGTAAGGTTTAAAGCTTAGAACGTAATTTAATGTCGCTGTGATTTCTGTCATGTTTACCCCCCTAAAAATGTCATATAGTTCAGTCTAAAAGCTTTATAGGCTTAAAATCCAAATAATCACAGGAGGTAAGATTATACTCTGTACCATCCTTAAGCCCTTCTAAAATTTTATAATTAAAGGGTCCATGGAGATGTCCATAAACCACTTTTTCAGCAGAATACTTCTTTATTAATTTTATAAAACCTGAATCTTCATTTTTATCGTTACCAGGGGGATAATGAAGCATAACAATCCTTCTATTAAATCCTTCTGATGCTTTTAAAGATAATTCTAATCTATTAAGTTCCCTAAGATATATTTTTTCATTTTTACTATCAAAACCATCCTCTCCTGGGCAAAGCCATCCTCTTGTACCACAAATAGCTACATCCTCGTAGGTAAAATAATTGTTTTGAATAAACATCATGTCACTAAAAAGTGAATTAAGTTTATTTATACCATGCCACCAGTAATCATGATTTCCTCTAATTAAAATCTTTTTTCCTGGTAGATTATCAACCCATTCAAGTTCCTTGAGCCCTTCATTCATATTCATAGACCAGGATAAATCTCCACAAATTAATACCGTGTCCTCTTTAGAAATCACTTCTATCCAATTCTTTTCAAGCTTTTCCATATGGTCTACCCAATTATCGCCAAATATACCCATAGGCTTTTCCTGGCTTAAGGAAAGATGAAAGTCCGAAATTGCAAACAGAGCCAATTTATCACCTTCTTAATTTACTGTCAATGTTCATAACATATGCTATTATTGACGCAACAGCTTCATAAAGTTCCCCAGGAATAGCGGAATTAACCTGCAAATTAACAAGTAACTCCGTCAAGTCCTCATCCTCAACTACTGGTACTTTATTTTCCTCTGCAGTCTTTAATATCTTTTCAGCAACATAGCCCATTCCTGCAGCAGTAACAATGGGAGCAGAATAACTCTTTTCATAGCTTAAGGCTACTGCTTTTTTTACTTTTTTCATTAAAGCCCCCCTTGTATTCCTATTAGGTGCATAACAGTCATTTAGACTGTTATGTTTCCATTATACTAAAACATTCAAATTTTGTATGGTATTATCCTCAAAAAAACTTCTACAAGAAACAATATCTGCTTCTTTTTGTTTTATACTATAGGTTATCTGTGGATTATAACCAAACTTTTGAAGAAGCTCCTTAAGCTCATCTTTTCCTTGATTTAAGCTTTGTACCCACTGTTCTAGCGCTTTTAAATCCACCCTCATTACCCCCTCCTTAAGGCTTATATAAGCATCCACCACTCCCATATTCTTAGTACTTATAGAAGTAATAAGTTTTATATCCTTAGAATCTATACCTTTACCACTCTTTCTATCATCTTTAATGATTAATTTAAGTCCATACTCCTGATTATTGAATTTAAGAGGAACTCCCAGATAATAATAATTTGCAGATAAAGAGTTGTAAACCTTAAAATCATTTATATTTTCCATCAACCTATTAATGCTCCCTGGATTATCCCTTAGTGCTTGTTCCTTTTGTGTCAATAGATTACTTATTATGGTGGTTAACTCCTCTATTTTGCTATCTATCTCTTTTCTTATAACCTTAGCATCTTTCCCTAGATCATTTAATAAATTTAAGTAACCCTCTTCTTTTGTAAAATGATTTGTGTCCATCAATTCTTTATAAATTGTATCTGGTTTGTTTAAAAGCTTTAAAAAACTTTTGATGTTTTTTTCATTAAAATCAATGTCATTTTCCATTAAAGTAAGTATTTCTTCATGGGATAGGTCTTTTACCTCACTCATAAAGCCCTTTAATACATTTTTACTTTCAGCTGCTTCCTGGCTAGTTAGGTCTATATCTTTACTTTGAAGGAATTTATCAATAAATCCATCTTCCTTATTTAATAAAGCCCTATTCTTAAAATCAAGTATTGTTTTAATGTTTGAAATATTCTCTTTAGTAAGAGGTATAGAATGCTTAACCATATCCTTATATAAAGCTGCATCCTCTGCAGTAACATTTTCTGGAAAGCTATCTCCCTGAAGCCTTATTTGATTTTTATCCTTTGATTCATCCTTTATTACTAAAAGCTGTAAACTCCCATTTTCATAGCTATCAACTTTAAACCTAAGCACATCCCCGTTACTAGGTTTATTACCTAGGACCTTTCCATTAAACTGCCATCCATCCGTTAATTTTAATAATATATCATCATCATCACTACTTTTTATAACCTTTGCAAAAAACTGTTGACCAACTTTAAAGGATAACTTACTTGTTATCTGTTTATCATTTGTTATTCCATTAATATTTGTTGGGCCAGGCATAAGCTCACCTCCTATTATCCTTATCCCTATATTTATACATATAAGGATAATAATAGCATGCCGCATTTAATAATGCAGCATGCCAGTTATTTAATTTATAACTATTTTGGTATAATTCTTTTTTCCTCTTTTTATAAGGACGCTACCAGATTCAAAATCTTTTAAACTTAACTTTGCAGAAGCATCAGTAATTTTTACATCATTAACACTTATTCCACCCTGCTGAATAAGTCTTCTGCCTTCGCTTTTAGAAGGTAATATTCCAGTACTTTGAAGTATATCTATAAGGAAGCCCTCTAAAGTTTCCATAGAAATAATTGCAGTAGGAACATCCTCTAAGCTGTTTCCGCTTCCAAACAATGCTTCTGCCGCATTTTTCGCTTTTTGTGCTTCTTCTTCTCCATGTATAAGGGTAGTCACTTCTAAGGCTAAAACTTTTTTAGCTTCATTTATATCTTTATCCTTAAGTGCTCCTAGTCTTCTCACCTCATCCATAGGTAAAAAAGTTAAAAGGGCAAGGCACCTTTCTACATCCGCATCATTAACATTTCTCCAGTATTGATAAAACTCATAAGGTGAGGTTTTATCCTTATCAAGCCAGATAGCTCCCCCTTCCGTTTTACCCATTTTCTTGCCTTCACTGGTAGTTAATAGAGTAAAGGTCATACCATAACTACTCTTTGCTTCTTTTCTTCTTATTAAGTCAACACCAGCTATTATATTAGACCACTGGTCATCTCCCCCTAGCTGCATTGTGCAGTCATATCTTCTGTATAATTCTAAAAAATCATAGCTCTGCATAAGCATATAGTTAAATTCTAAGAATGATAAACCCTTCTCTAATCTTTGCTTAAAGCAATCCGCTGTAAGCATTTTATTAACAGAAAAATGAATCCCTATTTCTCTGATAAATTCAACATAATTAAGTTGTAATAGCCAGTCTGCATTGTTTGCTATAATAGCTTTATCATTCGAGAAATCTATAAAGTTTGAAAGCTGCTTTTTAAAACAATTACCGTTATGTATTATTTCCTCTGTGGTAAGCATTTTTCTCATATCTGTTTTTCCAGTAGGGTCACCTACCATGGAAGTACCACCTCCGATAAGAGCAATAGGCTTATGTCCTGCTCTTTGCATATGTGCCATAACCATCATCTGTAGAAAATGCCCTACATGCAAGCTATCTGCTGTAGGATCGAAGCCTATATAAAAGGTTACTGATTTTTCACCTAATATTTTCTTAATTTCTTCCTCATGCGTCAGTTGTTTGATGAACCCTCTTTCTAAAAGTATATCGTAAACGTTTGACAAGTATATCACTCCCTGATCAATTTATAATATTAATATTATAAATGCAAAAGTATATTTAATCAACATTTTAGTAGGATTAATGAAATTAGTTAGTAACATTAGTTATTTATAAGAGTTAGAAAAATTTAAAGGAGCCTAAGGCTCCTTTTATTTAAAGGCTAAGATCTTTTATCTATGCTACATATTTTTTAACAAAGTCAGGTAAGTATTCGTTTTCACTGTTAACATTAACATAAAATTCAATATTGTACCTTTGTGCCAAAACTTCCATTGAATAAAACAAATGTGCAGCATCCTCTGAAGTCTCACCAACAATGTTAAATATACCATCAATAAATATATTATCAACATCATAATTTTCAGATAAAATACCGCACAAGAAACCGTAAAAGTCTTTATATGTTTTTAAGTTAAACTCCTCAGTAGCTATATATCTAATTTTTCTATTAAGTTGAAACAGCGATTTCATTTTATAGTCTATATATACTATATCTCCTTTAGTATTATCAACTCTTTCGTTTGCAAGGTTAATTAAGTCCTTAGTTTTTCCAGAACCTGTCTTGTTGCAAAATGCATGAATCATTTTAAACACCCCTTACATTAAAATAATAACTCTAATAGCATTATATAATATTCAGAATATTTTTTCAATATATATTTTAACATTTTACCCACTAATAGCCTTATTTTTCCCATATCGTTTAGCCTCATATAGCATATTGTCAGCCACATTTATAACCTTTGAAAGTGTATCCGCACTATCCGGATAAAAACTTAACCCAAAACTGCAGGTTACTGAGTTTGTTACCCCATTTAGCTCTACAATGCTATTGGCTATATCAAACCTCATTTTATCTATCTTTTTAAATACCTTACTTTGATCTGATACCTCATCAATATAAATTACTATTTCTTCTCCTCCATATCTTGCCACAATGTCACCCTTATTCAAGCTGCTTGATAAAATATCTGTAGTGTTTACTAATATCTTATCTCCGAATTGATGACCAAATATATCATTAACCTTTTTAAAATTATCAATATCCATCATAACAATACCTAGTTTTTTTTCTGGGTTTTTAGAGATTATATTTTCAACTACATCAAAGAAATATCTTCTATTATATATACCAAGTAATGGGTCCCTAATGGAATTTTCTTTTACCTTATTGTAAAGATTATTATTTTCTAAAGCTATACCGATCTGATTGGCTATGGAAGAAATAAATTTAATGTGGTCATAATTAAAAAAGTCATATAAGCTGTGCTCAACTATTATATACCCAATGAATATATCCCTTATCTGAATAGGGATTCCAATTATTGAATGAATCTTAATAAATCCAACTCCCTTAAAAAAAGCTTCCCTACAATTAAGTACAAAGGGTTCACCTTCTTCTACAGTTGTGAAAATTTCATTTTCATAATCATAATTTTCCAAATCAGGTTTATTGCTAGCTTTTATAACTAATCGGTCTCCTTCTTTAATATATATAGAAGAATATATAACCCCTAGGATGCCGATAATCATATCATTTATCATAGATATCAAATTATCATCACTAATATTTGAGTTTATGTATTTACTTACCTCTACTATATTTGTAAGAGAGTCTAATTTTCTTTCAAGTTTTGTGTTTTTTTCATTAAGGATTTGGATAGTACTTTCAGCAAAGTTCTGATAATTTTCGAATTCTTCTTTATTCTTAGTATATAAATCTTCATAATCCTTCATATTATACATAATCTCCTGTAGATATTACTTGATTAGCTTAGTATTCCATACGAATATACAAAATCCTTCTAGAAAAACTCCTAGATAAAAATAATTATCTATAGTTTGTAAACTGAAGGTCGATGCCATAATCTTTTCCTCTAGTTAAGGCCATAACCTTTTGTAATTCGTCCTTATCCTTGGCAGAAATTCTCAGTACTACATCCATAATCTGTGATTGTACTTTTAACTTACTTCCTTTAATATCATTAATGATATCCTTAGCTTTTTCCTTTGAAATACCGTTAACAATTGTTACGGTTTGCCTTACTGTACCTAGCTTAGCACTTTCTACCTTACTAAAATCTAAATTTTTAACAGATACCCCTCTTTTAATAAGCTTTACCTTTAAAATTTCAATAACCGCATTTAATCTAAATTCATCCTCTGTTGAAATTAATATATCTTCCTCAAGCTTTATTTCTGTTTTACTACCTTTAAAATCGTATCTCTGGGTTATTTCCTTTATTGTTTGATTAACTGCATTTTCCACTTCTGGAAGGTTAGCTTCCGATACTATATCAAAGGAATATGAACTTGCCATAATCATACCTCCTGCATATTTATTTGTTACATTATATCATCTTTGCATATTTTAATCAAATTGTAAAAAAATAGAGTTAAAATAATATATATTTAAAATAAACTAAATAATCGATTTTTAATGAAAGTGTTGTATTTTAGGCTTGTTGTGCTATAATGATTTTAGAGTTTAGACTCGCATTTAAGTAGGTTAATTTTTCATGGTAATTAGTCCCCTTTTCATAGGAGGAAAGTTTCCTTAGAACAAATTATTCCTATGTGTTAAGGAGGTTTATATTATGGCAGACAAGACAATAGTTTGTAAGGATTGTGAAAAAGAATTTGTATTTACTGAAAGTGAACAGGAATTCTTTAAAGAGAAAGGTTTCGAAAATGATCCTGTAAGATGCCCAGATTGCAGAAGAGCAAGGAAAGCAGAAAAGAATTCTTCTAGAGACAGAAGATAGTTTTAAAAGTAGAGAGGTTTTAACCTCTCTTTTTCATTTTTTATATTATTCATTAATTTAACATTTTACCCTCTCTTCCCTTCTTTAGCCATGTAATATTTTTTTAACTTTATGCTCATAATAATACTTGTGCTATTAAAATTAGTGCGGAGGTAGAATTATGATTTTTTTAAGATGGTTAGGGGCTTTAATAATTCTTTTCTGGCTTGTAAGTTTAATATTTAAAATTGGTGGAGGTTTAATAAATCTTTTACTTTTACTCGCAACTTTAATTTTTGTTTTTGATGCTCTCTTTGATAGGAGAAAATCTCTTTAAAAAAACGAATGAAGCAATATTATTGCTTCATTCGTTTTTTATAATTTATTAAAGGTTAAGCTCTAATAGAATATATTTTATGGATATTTAGCTTACTATTAAACCTTAAATCTATACCCAGCGCCCCAAACAGTCTCTATATATTGTGGATTAGAAGTATCTGCTTCCACCTTTTCTCTTATCTTTCTTATATGAACAGTTACAGTTGCAATATCACCTAAAGAATCCATATCCCATATTTTTTCGAATAACTCATCTTTACTAAAAACTCTATTAGGATTTTCAGCTAAAAAATATAAAAGATCAAATTCCTTAGTGGTAAGTATAACCTCATGATCGTTAACGAAGACCCTTCTAGATATTTTATCTACACGAAGTCCTCTTATTTTTATTTCATCATTTGGATGATCATTGCTGCCAATCAATCTATCATACCTATTTAAATGAGCTTTAACTCTGGCCACCAATTCTCCAGGGCTAAAGGGTTTAGTTATATAGTCGTCTGCTCCAAGCCCTAGACCTCTTATCTTATCAATATCCTCTTTCTTTGCAGAAACCAATATAATTGGAATATCCTTTACATTTCTTATTTCCTTGCATATTTGAAAGCCATCAATTTTAGGAAGCATCAAATCAAGTATTATTAAGCTGTAATCATTAGCTAATGCTCTTTTAAGTCCCAACTCACCATTATTTTCAATGTCCACACTATAATCGTTTATCTCCAAGTAATCTCTTTCAAGCTCAGCTATACTTTTTTCATCTTCAATAATAAGAATCTTTTTCATCTAATTCACTCCTATAAAATGTCTTTATATTTTCTTTAATGTAAAGGAAAATTTACTTCCTATACCTTCTTGACTTTCTACCCATATATTCCCACCATGTTCTTCAATTATTTGCTTAGCAATTGACATTCCCAAGCCACTACCTCCAGTTAGAGTATTTCTAGCTGGATCAGTTCTATAAAATCTATCAAAAATGAAAGGTAAGGATTCTTCTGGGATACCCATACCGTTATCCCATATTGATATAATTGCATAGGTTTCATTTTCAGAAAGGCTGATTTCCATCATCCTTTCCTCCTTATCCATATATTTCACAGCATTTTCTACTATATTCATGATAACTCTTTTAAGCTTTTCCCTATCCCCAAGTACAGGATTTCCTGATTCATAACTTATAGAATGTATCACTTTAACTCCTTTTTCCTTTAAGTCAAACTCTAATTCCTCAATACAAAATTCTAAATATGCTTTAATATCAATTTTTTCGAAATTAAAAGGTACCTTTTTCAGGTCTAGCTTAGAAAAAAGAAATAGTTCTTCAATAAGTCTATCTAAATCAGAAGCTTTATGGTTTATGGTATTAATATACTTTTCCATCTTTTCTGGAGTATCTGCAACTCCATCCATGATTCCCTCCACATATCCTTTTATGGCTGCCACAGGAGTTTTAAGGTCATGAGATATATTTGATATAAGTTCCTTCCGGTTGTTTTCATACTGTAATTGAAGGGTGACAGATTCTTTAAGTCTTTGCCTCATATCTTCAAAGGCCTTTGCTAATTCTCCTATTTCATCTTCATGTTTTATATTTACGCAGAAATCCAAATTACCTTCTTTTATTTCATTTGCAGCCTTCTTCAAGGAATTTAGTGGACGAATTATACTTTTAGATACTAAATAAGTTAACATACCATTTGTAAATATTAAAATAGAAAGGAGTACCAATACCACTGAAAATATAAGCTTTCTTAAGGAATCTTCCACACTACTTATATCCCTAATAAAAAATATACTTCCTTTACTACCATCTCTAAATACACAATCATATTCACAGGTGAAAAGCTTGTTTTGTAGTAAATAATTTCTTGTTTCTCCATTCCAATAATGAGAGGTTGGTAAGGATTTTAATATTTGATCGTTTTCATAACCTTTTGAGGTGTAAACAATATAGTTGTTTTTTCTTACAATTATTCCTGATTTAATAGTCTTAAGACTTTTTTCTAAAAATGCCAAATAGGATTTACTTAGAAAACTATCATTATTTTGCTCCGAAACTGATATTATGCCTGAAAAAACATCATTTGTTTTTTCCATAACTTTTACAGGATTATCGCCTATCTTAACATCATAAACTCTTTCAAGCCCTAGTAGTGCAAATAAGGAAAATATGATAGGTATAAACAGCATGGCAATATAAGATAATATTAACTTAAGCTTTATTGACATACTTTCCTCCAAATCATTTAGTACTAAAGTATTAATAGTGAAGCGTATATGTAAATTCACATATACGCCTTATCTAAGGTCTACCTATTGAATTAATTCTATTATACTATAATTATATAAATCCTCAATTAATAAACAATAAATTATATCCGTTAATTTATTAATTTTATATTAAATATTTACCAATTATTAAATATTTAATCATCATTTTTCCCAATATCAGACAATATTAATCCCTTATTGTGATCTATTGCCCAGCTTATAGCCCACTCGCTTTGAAATATAAGTAGATTTCTATCCTTCATATCCTTAACTAGTTTTGTATCGCTGGTTATTACAAGACTTTGTGGGTCAATATCTTTATTTTCTATCCACCTTATAAATCTAAAGGGTAATCTTACTGATTTTATATCAGTCCCATATTCATTCTTTAATCTGTATTCTAAAACCTCAAGTTGCAATACCCCTACTACTCCAACAATGATTTCTTCTATACCTATTGAGAACTCCTTAAAAACTTGGATAGCACCTTCCTGAGATATTTGGGTTACTCCTTTAATAAATTGCTTTCTTTTCATTGTGTCAATAGTTCTAACTCTAGCAAAAAATTCTGGAGCAAAGGTTGGTATCCCTTCAAATTTATATTTTTTATTGCTCCAACATAAGGTATCTCCTATACTAAATATTCCTGGATCAAAAACTCCAATAATATCTCCTGCATATGCTTCATCAACTATTTCTCTATCCTGAGCTAAAAATTGCTGAGGTTGGGTTAGTCTTATTTTGTTTTCACCTTGTACATGGAATACTTCCATACCTTTTTCAAACTTACCAGAACATATCCTCATAAAGGCCATTCTGTCCCTGTGAGCAGGATTCATATTAGCTTGAATCTTAAATATGAAAGCAGAGAAAGGTTCAGTATATACATCAAGTTCTCCTTGATTAGTTACTCTTGGCATTGGAGGTAAACTAAGTTCCAAAAACTTCTCTAAAAAAGCTTCCACGCCAAAATTTGTTAAGGCGCTACCAAAAAATACAGGTGTTAATTCTCCCGCTTTAACCTTTTTAATGTCAAATTTATCTCCTGCAATATCTAATAGTTCTATATCATCAACAAGCTTTTTATGTAGACCTTCACCTATTAAGTCCTTAAATACGCTATCATTTATAGTCCCTTCCAGAGCTTCTACTGCCACTTGACCATGCTTTCCGCCATTAAAGGTTTGTATTAAATTTTTATTTCTATCGTAAACTCCTTTAAAATCGGAACCTGACCCTATTGGCCAATTCATAGGATAGGACTTTATGCCTAATACATTTTCGATTTCTTCTAATAATTCAAAGGGATCTCTACTTTCTCTGTCCATCTTATTTATAAAGGTAAATACAGGAATATTTCTTATACTGCAAACATGAAAAAGTTTTTTCGTTTGTTCCTCTACGCCCTTAGCTGCATCTATGACCATAACTGCGCTATCCGCTGCCATTAAGGTTCTATAAGTATCCTCGCTGAAATCCTGATGCCCAGGAGTATCTAATATGTTTATACAAAAATTATTAAAATTAAATTGCATTACTGAAGAAGTAACAGAAATTCCCCTTTGCTTTTCAATCTCCATCCAATCAGAAACTGCATGGCGAGACGCTTTTCTAGCTTTAACAGAGCCCGCTAGCCTAATTGCTCCACCATATAATAAAAGTTTTTCTGTTAAAGTGGTTTTGCCCGCATCTGGGTGAGATATTATGGCAAATGTTCTCCTTTTTTCTATTTCATCTATTAATTCAGACAATCATTACACCTGCTTTCAAAATTGACTTCATGGGCGATTTTATTTTTTTATTGCTTACCGTGAAAAGAATGAGCCTATATTGGGGAACACAATAAAAAAAGGGGTTTTATCCCCTTACTAAAGCTTGAATTATTTATCTAATTCAAAATCAGATTTTGGTACTCCGCAATCTGGACAAGTCCAAGAATCTGGAAGATCTTCAAAGGAAGTGCCAGGAGCAATTCCATTTTCCTCGTCCCCTATTTTTGGATCATATACATATCCACATATTGTGCAAATATACTTTGACATATTTATACCTCCTAACTATTTTGAAATCGGAATAAATCCTACTTTCTTTTGCATTTTTGAAAGTGTTTTTTGAGCTACATATCTAGCTCTAAGTGCTCCTTCTTTATATATACCTTTTAGGTACTCCTTATTTTGTGTAAGTACCTTTACTTTATTCTGTATAGGCTCTAATTCTGAAATAATTGCTTCAGCTACATCATGTTTAAAGGAAGAATATCCTTTACCCTCATATTTTTTTTCAATTTCTTCATGATTCATACCAGTTATCGTTACTAATATATCCATCAGATTTCTAACACCAGGTTGATCCTCTTTATATTTTACTATACCTAAGCTGTCTGTTACAGCCCTATTAATTTTTCTTCTTATTACCTCTGGTGGATCCATAACAAGTATTACACCATTTGGATTATCTGTTGACTTTGACATCTTTTTACTAGGGTCTTGAAGATCCATAATTTTAGTTCCCGTATCTGGAATATAAGGCTCAGGAACTTTAAAAGTATTGCTAAATAAGTTGTTAAACCTCTCTGCTATATCTCTAGTAATCTCTAGATGTTGCTTTTGGTCCTTACCTACAGGAACTAAATCTGACTGATATAATAGTATATCTGCTGCCATTAATATAGGATAAGTTAAAAGTCCTGCAGATATATTATCTCCAGTTTTCTTAGATTTATCTTTAAATTGAGTCATTCTTGTAAGTTCTCCAAAATAAGTAAAGCAACTAAGTATCCAAGCAGCCTCACTGTGGGCTGTAACATGGGATTGTATAAAAATTGTACATTTACTTGGATCTATTCCTGCAGCTAAATATATAGCAAGTAGCTCTAACGCATTTTTTCTAAGTGTAACTGGGTCCTTCCTTACAGTAATAGCATGTAAATCTACAATGCAATAATAGCAATTGTAGTCATCCTGAAGCTTTACCCAATTCTTTAATGCACCTAAATAATTTCCTAAGGTTAAATCGCCTGAAGGCTGTATTCCGCTAAATATAACTTTCTTTTCTTCACTCATCTAATCCCCTACCTATCAATAAAAATACCCTATCTTATTTTCCCATTTTATACTTTTCTAATATTTTTGTCAATATTAAACAAGGTTCCTTAAAATAGAAATTAATAGCCTCTCATCCTACCTTTAATGAGCAGGATGAAGGGCTATTAGTGTCATAGTTTCTTTTTTAGCTTTTCCAAAGTCCGTGTACATTACAATATTCTCTAGCAAAGAGTATTTCCTCGTCTATCTTGAATATAGCCTGTGGTTTCTCACCACTCTTTAAGTATTTTCTGTAAATTTTATTTTCTGTATGAACTTCAATAAATTCGATGTAATGCTCTGGTAACATAGGATGCTCAACAGCACCTACCTTAACAAGATATCCATCTGCCATCTTCTCAATAACAGGGATATGCTTTTCAACAGCAGCTTCTCTAGTGTTTTCTGTAAGTAAAGACATCGGTTGGCCACAACAAGTTAAGGTTCCACCACTTTGATGCACTACCTCTACTATATTGCCACATATTTCACATTTATATATTTGTCTTAACTGAGTCATAATAAGCCTCCTTGATAAATTTTATTTATTAATATTTATTATTCGACATATTGTAAATTTATCCTCCTTTTTCATATTTATTTGTAATAATTTTTAATTTTAAAAGCAATACTAATATAAATAATATATATAGGAGATGATTTTATGAAAAACAAAAAGCCATATGCACCAAATGAAAGAGGTCATTTTGATGAAAAACCAAAAGTTATAAAAGCATATTCTGAAAAGGATTATAGCCTACTTCCAGATAATATAAGCGATCCAATAGTTGTCAATAATATAGCAACTGAAGAATTTGATTATATTTACGATCCAGAACATGACTCTGAAGATTAAAAAAATAATATTTATGAAAGGGGTTAAATGAAAATTTAGCCCCTTTTTCAATTTTTCATTTCTGCTTCCTAACTCCACATTTCTTATTTATCTCGTTCTAAGCTGAACAGGGACATACCTGTATCTGATGTGATGATAATATCTGCTACTTTCGAAACAAGAAGTGGTGTCTTTAGATAATTCTTGTTTGCTATGCAGGTATATCCCTGGAATTACAAAATCACCCTCTTCTCGAAACAAAGGTTTCTTCCTCACTCCTCGTTCATAAAATAGTTACAGTCACATTATGAATTCCTTCTCCTTGAAAGGGAATCATATCTTCCTTCAAGACAAATCCATTTAAAGTAATTTTACTTTCCTTTCCTCTTTCAATCTTTATATTATACTTTGAGTTATCTTTATTATATATCATTTCATATCCCTTCCATTCCCCAGGTATGCAAGGTTTTACTGTAAATCCTTTTCCTTCTTGAAGCTTAAAGCCTAGAAGATTCTCTATTCCTACTCTGTACATCCATCCGGCTGCTCCTGTATACCAACTCCAGCCTCCTCTACCTATATTGGGTTCCTTTCCATAAATATCAGCTGCCATTACATATGGTTCAACCTTATACCTTTCACAATCTAAGTAAGATTTAGTATGGTTAATTGGATTTATCATATTATACATAAACCAGGCTTTATCACCTTCGCCTAAGAGGGCCTCTGCCATTATAGTCCAGATTGCAGCATGTGTATATTGACCTCCATTTTCCCTAACACCAGGTATATATCCTTTTATATATCCAGGCTCAAGGTCGGATTTATCAAAAGGTGGATACAGAAGTAAAATCATACCATTTCCTCTCTTAACCAGCTGATTCTCTAGCGCTTTCATTGCTTCAGTCCTCCTATGAGCTGAAGCTGCCCCAGAGATAACCGCCCAAGATTGAGATATTGAATCTATCTGGCATTCCTCATTTTCTGAAGATCCTAAAGGTGTGCCATCATCAAAATAAGCCCTTCTATACCATCCGCCATCCCAAGCATTTTCTTCTAGATTAGTTTTGATAAAATCACAGTAATTAGTATACAACGGAACATTTGCATAATCTTTTTCATATTCGCATAAAGGTATGAATTGTTTTAATACTTTGTATAAAAACCAACCAAGCCATACGCTTTCGCCCTTACCCTTGTTTCCAACAGTATTCATACCATCATTCCAATCTCCACTTCCCATTAAAGGTATATTATGAGATCCAAATTTTAAAGCTCTTTCTATAGCCTTTATGCAATGCTCATATATTGAGCCCTCTCCTTTCATCTTATCCACTATGCTATATCGTTCATCCTCACCTTCCTTTAGAGGCTCATCAAAGATATAACCAACTCTTTCTTGTAATATGCCATAGTCGCCGGTAGCTGCTATATATTCGGAAGTAACATAAGGTAACCATAATAAATCGTCTGAAAATCTAGTTTTTATTCCGCTATTTATTATTGGATGCCACCAATGTTGTACGTCTCCTTCTACATATTGCCTGGAAGCAGCTAATAGAATTTGTTTTCTTGTTATCTCAGGTTTTACATAACTAAGGGCTAGAACATCTTGAAGTTGGTCCCTAAAGCCATAGGCACCCCCAGATTGGTAAAAAGCACTTCGAGATAAAATTCTGCAGGATAGAGTCTGATATAAAAGATACCCATTAAGCATAATATCCATGCTTTTATCTGGTGTTTTGACCTGGATACCATTTAATAGCTTGCTCCAATAGTGCTTTATTTCTTCAAGTTCCTGCTCGCATGTTTCTAAGGATTCGTATTTGCTAACAACTCTATCTAGCTCACTTAATTCATCTTCAGCACCTAACAAAATTATGAAGCATTTTTTCTCCCCGGGCAAAAGCTTTGCTTCAACCTCTACGGCTAAACAAGGGTCGAAACCACTTCCACATGCATTAGATAATTTATCTCTACTTAATGCTATTGGAGTTTTAATACTCCCTTCCCTACCTATAAATTCCATTCTATTTCCAGTAAAGCTAGGATTGGATCCTCCAATCTTCAAATATACCTTTTGCTTAGAAAAGTGCTCATTATATTGATTTTCTGCATAAATTAATTTTTTTTCTAAGGATATGCAAGTTGTAATATGGGAAGCAGTAAATTCCGGTGAAACTCCTAATACCATTTCACCAAAATAAGCTAGATTTAGTTCCCTAACCTCTTTTGAATAATTTTCAAGCCTAACAATAATTATTTTAACACTTTCCTTGAGCGGTACAAACATTGTAATTTTGCCCTTTATGCCAAATGCTTCGTGGGTAAAGTTAGAATATCCATATCCATGTTCTATAAGATAAGAACCCGCATCTCTTAATGGACTTGGAGTTATGCTCCAGATTCTATTCGTATTTTTGTCTTTTAAATAAAGCATCTCTGAGGGGGTATCCATTACTGGATCATTACTCCAAACTGTAAGCTTATTTTCTCTGCTATTTTTATTCCAAGTATAAGCTGAGCCTGCTTCAGAGACATTAAATCCAAACTTTTCGTTTGCTATTACATTTATCCAAGGAAGTGGAGTGGTTTTACCATCCTTTAAAAGAATGACATACTCATTTTTATTTAAGTCAAACCCACCAAAGCTATTGTAGAAGGTAAGCTCTTCCATAACAACGTTGTCAAAATCTTTTTTTATACTGTATGCTAATGGCTCCTTTTCTACAGCTTTAATGCTATCTATTACCTTTTCATTTTTATATTTCTTAATCTGACCTAATAGATGACCATTTTTACTGTCTACTACTATACTAGCTATTGCCTGGAGTAAAATGATAAAGTCTTCCTTTACTCTATGTTTGCTAAATAAAAATATACCTCCTTTTTTATTTTGTCTTTCTCTCCCATAGCCTGAGGATATTATATCTTCAAGGGTATTATTTAAGGATTCATAGTAGTACTCCTCCTGTAGATTTAAAACCACTAAATCTACTGTGATGCCTTTTAGATTCCAATATTGATGAATACTTAATAGCTGTTTTAATAAATCTATTCCTGCCTCATCTCTAACCATAAGTAAGACTATAGGTAAATCTCCAGATACTCCATAGGGCCAAAGTCCTCTTTGACCTGTGGAAATATTTTTTATAAATCCACATCTTTCCTGAAATTGTGGGTTTATAAATAGGACTCTTGAAGATAGACTTTGGTATAAATTAGCTTGAGCAGATTTTATACCTAAGTATTTCATTAGAACTTCATTTTGAGTCCAAGCCAGCTCAAAGGCTCTATTAATATTTTGAAATTCTTTATACTTAGAGGACAATTCTAAGACCTGTTCTTCACTTGAGGCCATACCTGTTGAATACGCAAGAACTACAGTCTGACCAGGCTTAATTCTTACTCTTTTCCTAATGCTAATTATAGGGTCAATAACATTACCAGTGGAATTCGTAAGTACTGTGTCATTTTCCATAGCTGCAGGATCTTCTAAGCTCCTGTTTCTTCCTATGAAATTCATTCTATTAGTTTCATATTGTCCGGTTCCTATGGTTTCTCCTAAAACAGCAGTTGTTTGAAATATCCATCTTTCTTTTTCATCTTTACCCCTTTGTCTTCTATATGCTGCTACACATCCATTTTTATCAAAATAACGGGTAGCTATAAAGAGATTGCTGAAGGCTGGATGAACAATATCTGCAGTATAAGTGGCTAAGGTTATCTCACAATAGCTTGTTACTTCAACCGTTCTAGGGTGAATACTATGATTAGTTATTGATAATCTTCTTACCTCCACATTATCTTCATTTGAAACGGTTATTTCTGTATGGGTAAATAGATTACCATCTCTTCTCTTAAATTCAGCCTTATCTGCGGAAAAGTTTACCTCATATTCATCTCCTCGGTTTCTACAAGGCTGATAAGTTGCACTCCAATATTCATTTGAATTTATGTTTTTTATGTAAAAAAACATGCCACTACAATTAAGCGTTATATCCTCTTTCCACCTATATAAAGATATGTCATCAACTTTACCATATCCACTTCCACTATCTGTTACCATAAGGGAGTAGCTACCATTAGATAATATTTGAGTTTCTGGTAATTTACTAAAGGAGCCATTAAACTTTCGAACAATATTATTTTGCTTTTCAACTCCATTGGAAATAGCTTCAAATTGTTGTTCTCTATCGTATATTATTCTCTTTGGTACCTTTTCTTGAAGCAACAATTCTGTGGCTTTTACCATTGGGATATTGTGAAATCTATTTTGAAGTATATTATTATTAAGTACATTGTCTAACGCCATAAGACTCATGCCTTGATGATGAATCATATAAGATTTAATTATAGATTTCTTCTTCCCTTTTAAGGATCTTTCCCTAGTGTAGTCTATGGCTTCATAAAAACCATATCTTCCTTCTAAGCCTTCATTTGTTAACCTTTTTAAATTTGTAATTCCATCGCTAAAGCAAAAGGGAAGAGCTATTATTGTGGAATAGGGAGATATTACTAGCTCATTTAAGAGACCTCTCTTAAGACCTATCCCTGGAACCCCAAAGGCCTTGTATTGATAATTATTATTTATGTCAAAGCTGTAAAACGCTGACTCAGATATTCCCCAAGGTATCCTTCTGTCTAAGCAATATTTTTTTTGTTTTTCTACCACAGCTCTATAGGTTTCATTAAGTAAAGTATCTGGATAATCTCTCATGATAAGTAAAGGCATAAAATATTCAAACATAGTTCCACTCCAGGATACTAGCCCTTTATTTTTGTCCATCATGGTCATTGCACGACCGAGCTTAAACCAATGTTTTTGTTCTACATCTCCCTTTGCAATTGCCACGAAACTTGCCTGTCTAGCCTCTGAGGCTAGTAAATCATAATAGCTGTTAATAAGATCTTCCTTTTCTAAATCATAGCCTATTGAAAATAACTGTCTTTTTTTATCATAAACTATTGAAAAGTCCATTGTCTGTGCCATGTCCTCTAATCGTTTTATAAGAGCATAACTTCTTGAAATTAAATTTTCTGCCTCTCTTTGACTTTCCTTAAGTTGGGAAATTATATCTTTTACTAATCTTTTATCATCATCCCGTTGTATAGCCTCAAGTTTTGTTAAAAGGTCTTCCATATCCTTTGGCATTGAAACTATTTTGTTTGTGTATATAGGCAAATCTAATTTTTTAAATATTGAATCCTCGAAGGCTTCAGACTCAAAGGCTAATTCAAGTTGGGGAAATAATCTTTGAAGTTCTCCTAGTGAATTGCTTACTTTCCTTTCTAGCTTCTTGTTCCAATAAGTTTCATTTGTCGTGTTATCTTTTTTCATTTCTCTTATCCTGCTCCATAGACCAATTAATATACTTTTCCAGGTTAATAAATCTATTTTATCTTTTTTTAGTTCGATTAAACTTTGAGTATATACATCTTTATGATTAGATTTTTGTCTTAGCTCTTCTTCTGCAATTAAAACTAAATCATACATACCCTTCATTTGTCTCTTTGACAGATAATTCTCCTTAAGATATTCTTTTATTGACTCAGTCAATAACCATATATACCCTGCTAAATTACCACTATCAACAGTTGAAACATATAAAGGCCTTAAAGGCTCCTTAGTTTTAATATCATACCAATTATAAAAATGTCCCTTATATCTTTTTAAGCTTTCCATGTTTGTTATAATACTATCTGTTCTTTCTATAAACTCTATAAAACTTATATAACCCATATCATAAGCCACGATATTAGAAGTCAATCCCATACCTAAATTAGTCGGAGAAGTCCTAAAGGCAATACCAATAGGAGGGTCCTCCTGAAAGTTATCTGGGCATAACCAAGATTTCTCTGAATTAACAAAATCCTCAAAATAAGTCCAGGTTTTTCTACTTATCCTTCGTAAAAATATATCCTGTTCTTCCTTTGGTACAAAACTAGTGATTTTCCTTTCCTTGCTTATATAGAAAGCCACTAAAGGACTTAATGTCCATATAATAGAGGAGGGCAACATAAATAACCCAAGACCCAAAGACTTATTTACAGCCAAATATAATATGAAAATAGATATAAGACTTCCTGGCCACATATTTTTTATATAGCCTATAATATCCTTTCTCGATTTTAATTCTACATCTGCCGCTGTTTGCCATTCTAACATATTTCTCTTGCTAAATAGTAGCCTGTATAAGGTTCTAATTATAGCATCTAACATCAAATAAGCCTGGTAAGTTAAAAATGCGAATATCAAGAAAAACTGTTCTATTACAATCTTGCCATTTTCCATTTCTCCAGATAAGCTTATACCTCTTACTGGAGATATAACAGCTTCAGATACATCAAAAAGTATAGGGCAGACAACTGCAAGTATAGCTATTAACAGCCATTTTTCCGGAGTTCCCTTAAGCACGGTGAAGGATAAGAAAGCTAATATAATAATAGAAGGTGCCAGTATACTTCTCCTTAAATTATCTAATATCTTCCATTTGGATAGTAAATTTAAACTTGAGCGTTTAAATAGCCATGGCAATAGTTGCCAATCTCCTCTAACCCACCTATGTAATCTCATAGAACTAGAATTATAATATGCTGGATATCCATCAATCAATTCTATATCTGTAACTAAAGCACACCTAGTATAGCATCCTTCTAAAAGATCATGACTAAGTACAGAATTCTCTGGAATTTCATCTTTTAGCATACTATTAAACACGTCAATATTATATATGCCTTTACCAGTGAATATACCTTCCCCAAATAGATCCTGATATACATCTGAAATAGCATTTGAATACATATCTATCCCTGTCTCACCAGAAAATATTTTAGAAAAAATCGTTTTATTTGCACTTATGGTACCAACTATAACCCTTGGCTGCATAATACCATAACCTCTTAAAACCTTTTTATTAACTAAATCCATATGAGGTTTATTTAAAACATGCTCCATAGCACCTATAAGATGCTTAGCACTATCTCTAGGTATTTTTGTATCTGCATCTAAGGTTATAACATATCTTGCCTTCATAAGAGGCTCTATGCTTCCACTAAATACATTATAGCTGGTATTCAAACCTCCACGAAGTAATGCATTAAATTCCATAAGTTTGCCTCTTTTTCTCTCGAAGCCCATCCAAATGCCTTGTTTTTCGTTGAATTGCCTATACCTATTAAGAAAATAAAAAATATCTACTCCATTAGTACAATATTTACAATTTAAGGCTTTTATCTCCTTAATTGCAAAATCGTTTATGCTGTCATCTTCCTCTACCTTTTCCTCACTGCTATCCTTTAAATCTCCTAGTAAAGTAAAATATATATTGGGTTCTGAATTGCCTAAGTAATAAACCTCCATATCAGATATAAGATCATGTACTCTTTTTTCGCTATTTAAAAGAGTAGGAATTACAACTATTGTACTTGCCTCCTCTGGAATACCGTCTTTAAATTCAAGCTTTGGGACAAATCTAGGCTTAATTAAATGATTTATGCTCCAATTAAAGGTGGATACAACAATTTCACTGATTGGAATTATCAAAGCAATGAATGTTATTAATAAATCTATTATGCTTATATCCTTAGTAGTTTTATAATATATGGATAAAATCGAAATAATAATAAGTAAGGTTGCACCTATAGTTAATGAAATATAGGACTTTACTCCTATACTTTGAAGCTTCCTAAGTAAATAAATCCTCCTATGCTTTCTTTCAGCTATTGTATGTTCTAGAATAGTTATTCCTTCATCTATTAAATAATAACCAACATGTTTTTTGTAATCATTAGTTTTATTTGTATCTAAATTATTTTCCGATTCCAGAAAAGCACACTGGATACTTTTTTTTGCTGCATAGCTTTCAGAGACGTTATATGTTTTTGCTATGCTTTCAATACTGTGCCTATACTGATCCTTAGTTTCAAAGTCCATTTTGATGTAAATGCCCGAGGGGTCAGATCCTAAGACCTGCTCCACATAGCTAAGCTTTTCAAAGGTTTCTCTCCAGTTTAATGCTTCCACTTCTCGGATGGAATTTACACTGTTGCCCATTGATAACTGGAATATTGCTTGCTTTTGATGTTCTAGAGCCACAGCTTTTTCAATACTGGTTCCAGCCTCTTCCATTTTTACATCGATAAATTTATAAATTTCATTATCGTCTACACCATTTTCTCTAAGGTGCTTCAATAGTCTTTCTACAAAGGTTGCTGTGACATCCAAATTAGTTTCTTCCAGTTTTTTTAATTCTATACTTAAAGAATTCTTTTCTGTGGCTGAAATCAATTTATCTCCTAATTCTTCTGCCTGCTTCTTTTCCTCTTCAGCATCTATTATTTCCCCTGTAAGTTTACTGACATTTTGAATTAAGGATATTCTAAGCATAATAGGCAATGCCCATAGTTCTCCACTATTTAATATAGTATTTTCCTGATATGCATTTACAAAGTTAATTATAGAGCTTTCATTTATTCTTCCATCAGTATGGGCTACTAGTTCAGAAGCTATGTAATAAATCCTTGGAAATCCCTTAAGTAAACCCCTGTGAATTACTGGAAGATTTTTATAATATTCCATGGGCATATTATGTCTTATATCTTTATATTCTTTTTCTATTAAGTATAGATTATCTATAAGCCATTCTGATGCAGGAACAACTTCTTTCTTTGATCTTATTTCCTCATCAATATAGTTATATCCCTTCAATATATTCTTGTAGCTCAAATCTAAGCTCTTCATTATTGTTCTTCTAGAATTAGTTTTTACTTCTTTCTTATAGTAGTTTGATATTAAAGATGCATGCTCTTCTAGGCTTTCTTTACCTAAATTTGTACGTGGCACATCCTCTAGAGGATAAGTTTCCTCAAAATGTTTACTTTTTAACATTAAATAGTAAATTATAAGTATTATAAGTAAAATTATTTCTATGAAAATGTAGATCATAAAATACACCGCCTTTAAAGCATATAGCTGTCACTTTTATATTATCTCCAAAAATGTGTAAAATATGATTAGGGATATAAATAATCATAAAATCTGGTTTAATCAATTAAAGTCACAAATAATGACAAGTTTCGAAATGTCATGTATACTATAATTCGAATTATTAACAGGCAGGTATAGTGAAAATGAAATTTTCACTATACCGACTTATTTTTAAAAATCCTTTGAGTGTTAGACTCTGGAATGAAAAGTTCTTTGTAATTTCCTTTTTATTGGCAGTTGTGACTTCTTTCATGTCTGCCCCAAAGCTTGATTACATAGATTCTAAAGTGATTTTGTGCTTATTTGATTTAATGGTGATAGGTTGTGCCTTTGAAGATCTTAAAATAATGGATAGAGCAACAGTTCAAATTTTAAACAAATGCTCCAATCTAAGACTCGTTAGTCTTGTAATGTTATCACTTACCTTTTTCAGTTCTATGCTTTTAACTAATGATGTAGCTTTATTAACCTTTGCTTCCCTTTGTTATTCTTGGAGCTCTATTACTTTTAGCTTTAAACCTAAAAATAATAAAAAAGAATTTGAATGTAGTGCTAGATCCCGTACCAATAAAGAGTAAAAAACAAGCTATATTATTCGGAATTTTATTCATTGTTATAATACTTTCTATATTTAACCTTTTAAATTATTTTCTTGTCTTTATTTTAACCTTGACAATGGTGCTACTATTAAATAAAAGTCTCCTCCGAAAAGTTGATTTCTTTCTACTTGTCACCTTTATGTGCTTTTTTATTTTTATTGGAAATCTTACACACATTGAATTTGTGAATAAACTTCTTGTCTTACTTTTAAATAGTAGCAATAAGACTTTTTTCACATCTGTTATTTTAAGTCAATTTATAAGTAATGTTCCTACTGCCATTTTAATAGCCCATTTCACTAGCAATTGGAAAGAAGTTCTACTGGGAGTTAATATTGGAGGTCTTGGATAGCTTTAACAATAATAAAATCACCTTCCCTATATTAAAGGAAGGTGATTTTTAAATTTAAAGTAGAATTTTCTATAAATTAAATCTTTCAGCAACAAGATTAATAGCCTTTAGCTTATCTATTTGTCTTATAGCACAAGTAATTCTTATTTCTGAGGTTGTAATCATTTTTACTTGTATATTATTATCACCGAAAATTGAAAACATGGTAGCTGCTACACCCGAGGTATTTTTCATTCCTATGCCAACTACAGAAAACTTTGTTATGTCCTCATCTGTATTAATATTACATTCATCTATATGTTCCTTTATTATTTCCTTAGCTTCATATAAATCATCTTTTGGAATTGTAAAGGATATATTTACCTTGCCTTTTACTGGGCTTGTCTGGCTTATCATATCAATCACTATCTTACTATTTCCTAAGCTTTCGAAAAGCTTTGATAGTAAATTAATATCATTTATAATATCCACTAGAGTTATTGCTATATCATCATCACTGGTAGCAAGTCCCGTTACTGGCTTACTTTCCATATTCATATAATTTACCTCCTTAACTACAGTACCTTTAATATCTGAATTGCTAAGACCTACATAGATAGGAATTTTATACTTTTGACCAAGCTCAATAGATCTTGAATGCATAACCTGAGCTCCTAAACTTGCTAGCTCTAACATTTCTTCATAGTCAATTTCCATAAGCTTTTTAGCCTTCTTATATTTTCTTGGATCCACACTATATATGCCATCTACATCAGTATAAATCTCACAAACTCCTCCAAGCTTAATTGCAATTGCAACTGCAGTAGTATCAGAACCTCCTCTTCCTAGTGTGGTTATGCTTCCATCTTCATCTATTCCTTGAAAGCCTGCAACAATAACAATTTTACCCGCCTTTAAGCTTTCTTTTATATTATCACCTTCAATATCTTCAATTAAAGATTTGCCATGTTGCCCCGTGGTTTTAAGCCCTATCTGATAAGCCGTATAGCTTATAGCATCAAAACCTGCCTCCTTTATTGCCATAGCCAATAGGGAGCTAGATATCATCTCACCTGTTGATAAAAGTGCATCAAGTTCTCTTTTATCCGGATTATCGGTTATAGCCTTTGCTAAAGCTATGAGTTCATCCGTAGTTCCACCCATAGCTGAAACTACCACTACCACATCTTCCCCAGACTTTCTTCTTCTAATTACAGTCTCTGCAACTTTTTTTATTTTCTCAATTGTACCAACTGAGCTTCCTCCATATTTTTGAACAACAACATCCATGAAAATCAACCTTTCTTATTTATTAGCAAAAAAATAATATGTAGCAAAGGAACACCTTGCTACATATTAATAAACTTTATCAATGATAAAATAAAATGCAACTTTGTGTACCCTTGTAGCTCTCCACCATTGTTTTAGTGACAACATTCCACATGTTTTATGAAATGCCAGCGGTTATATATGCCTTTATAACTGCTTCGGCCATACTTCCTTTCATCATAGTTCAAAGTGTGCCCACTCCCTATGCCTAATATTAAGTACAGCGCCTCTACCAAGGTTACTCACATATTAAATTACGAATAGTTTAACATAAAATTTATATTTATACAATAACATTTATTATTTTACATTTGAATATACTGGTTTATTGGTTGTATGTGAAACTCTATCCGATCTCTCAGCGCTTTTGCCTGCTCCAAATCTTTCATCTAAGCTTAGATATCCTGTTATTCTGGATATACCTTGAATATTATAGCTTCCACATTTATTGCATTTCTTTTCTCCACCTTGGAGATATGTGCCACATTCCTTGCAGTATCTAATATGAAAATTGATGCCTATGTAGCTTATATTAGAATTTACATAAGCATAATTAAGTATATCCATAATCACATTTCCATCTGGTCTGTCGTCAAGTTCAACATAGCTTATATGGCCCGCATTGCATAGCTTATGATATGGGGCTTCAATATGGATTTTATCTTTTATTGATATTGGAAAATTTACAGGTACATGGAAGCTATTTGTATAATATTCCTTATCTGTTACTCCCTTTATTTCCCCAAATATTTTTTTATCCTGTAATATAAATTTACCACTTAATCCTTCTGCTGGTGTAGCATAGGTACTCCAATTTAATCTATTTTCATAGGTAAGCTTGTCCGTATAATTCCTAATGCAAGTAATTATTTTTTCGCCAAGCTGTCTTGAAGCTAGATCTTCTCCATGATGTTTCCCTTGCAGCGCAACTAAAGCTTCTGCTAAACCAATAAAACCTATAGCCCATGTTCCCTGCTTTAATATAGGCTCAATGCTATCCTCCGGGAGTAAATCTTCTGAGCCCTTCATAAGACCTTGTCCAGCAACAAAGGGCAAGTCTTTAATTCTAAGCTTTTTTAGTACATCATATCTATCCATTAATGCTTCTCTAGCTAATTCTAGCCTATTGTCTAATAAATTAAAAAACCTATCAATATCGCCTTTTGCAAGTATTCCTATCCTTGGAAGATTGATAGTTACAGGAGCGATATTTCCTCTACCCTTTGTACCAGCTTCACCATTAATATTTGAACACACGTAGGTTCTGCACCCCATTGTAGCTGGTATTATTCCTTGGTCATAGAAAACTTTATTAAAGTCTGCATCAATATTCATAAAGGTTGGGTTCATTCTTTTACTTGCTGTCTCACATGCTAACTTATATAAATAATGATAAGGATCTGTACTTTCCCTATTTACACCCTTTTTAACTCTGAATATTATATTAGGGAATATGGGTTGTTCCCCCCTACCTAAGCCCTTTTCATATTCTTTTAAGAATATCTCACAGATCATTGCTGCATCCTCTGACCTAGGAAGACCAATGTTAATTGAACTAAAAGGAACCTGAGAACCCGCACGACTATGCATGGTATTTAAGTTATATACGATACCTTGCATAGACTGTTCAACAATACGCACTAGCCTCTTTTCTGCAAGACCCTCTATTTTGGTTTCTTCAATTCCAAGCTCTAAAAGTTCATTTCTTATGCTCTCCCGGGTAGGCTCGACAAAAGAAGCCATATCATTATCAAAATCAGGGTGAGCTTGACCACCAAACATGTCATTTTGTGTAGATTGTAAAAGTATACAAGATAATTCACAGGCAGATTCTATTCGTTTAGCTCCTCTGATAAAGCCATAGCCTGTATTAAAGCCTCTTGTGAGAACCTCTTTAGTTGGGATATGAAGACAGTTTACTGTTAAATTGTAACTATCCAGATCATGGAAATAAACATCTCCATTTTCATGGGCTTTCGCTAAATGCTTTGGCATCCTAGATAAATTATGCCATTTGTTAGATTCGCTGGCAATCCGGAGTAGCTTCGAACTAAAGTTATTTCCTACGTTTGCATTATCTCTATCCGTTTCAACTCCTATCTTTTCAATAGCCTTCATCAATTCGGATTTTATTTCTCTAATCTTTGTTCTTTCTTTTCTATAGTTTGAATAAGTTAAGCCTATATCCTTATAGCCTTCCTTTATAAGCGTCTCTTGAACTATGTTTTGTATAGCCTCAACAGTTATTTCCTCATTATCCAAAGACTCTAAAGTCTTAATTGTATTTTGAGTCAACTGTATTATTTCACTTTCTTTCAAATAAAGTCCTGTTTCTTCCGTCGCTCCCTTAATAGCATTTGTAATTTTTATGGAACTGAATTTTACTCTTCTTCCATCTCTTTTCACAACATATAGCATTAACCCTTCCTCCAAACCACAATATATAGTAACATTGATTATTATACTATATCAAAGCAAAATTGGCAATTTGATTTTAAATTATTCAAAACACTTAATACTACTTTAGATACTGTTTTCTTTCATTTTTCATCATTATCTGATACATTGTAACATTATTTTTAATTGCATTGTAAATATATAATATTTTGTGCTAAAATAAAATATCAAAGGAAGAGTTAAGTGGAGGTATAATATGGATGCTTTTGTAGCAAGACAACCTATTTTTGACAAAAATGAAAACGTTGTCGCCTATGAGTTATTATTTAGGTATGGAGTTAACAATTATTATGAAAACTTGAATGGGGACTCTGCAACCTCCGATGTAATAACAAATGCCTTTTTCATCATAGGGGTAGACAAATTAACCTTTGGTAAAAGAGCTTATATTAATTTCACAGAAAACCTTCTTAGAAATGAAACTGCTTCCCTACTTCCAAAGGAATGTATAGCAGTCGAAATACTAGAAAACATATTACCAGACCTTTCCTTGACAAAAGCTCTAAAAAAACTTAAAAAGTCAGGTTATACCTTGGTATTAGACGATTTCATTTTTAATAAAGAGTATTTACCCTTTATAGAGCTAGCAGACATTATAAAGGTTGATTTTTTAATAACCACTGGTGAAGATAGAAAAAGAATAATAAATTTAGTTGGAAATAAGAAAATAAAGTTCCTTGCCGAAAAAGTTGAAACAATAGAAGATTATAAGCAAGCCAAGGAACTTGGCTATAGCTATTTTCAAGGGTATTTCTTCAGCAAACCCTTGATAGTATCAAGAAAAACTATTTTTTCAACAAAATTTGCCTATATTCAATTACTAAAGGAGTTATATAAAGAAGACATTGAATTTAGCGAAATTGAAGACATAGTAAAAAAAGATGTCTCTCTTTCCTTTAAATTATTAAAATATATTAATTCTGCCTCCTTAGGTATGAAGAAAGAAATAAGTTCAATTAGAAACGCTTTGGTGCTACTTGGGAAAAAGGAGGTTGTTAAATGGCTTTCTTTAATGACCTTAAAAGCTCTCAGCAGCAATAAGCCAGAGGAGCTTCAAGTCTTATCTATTGTCAGAGGACGATTTTGTGAATTACTAGCTCCAAAGGTTGGCCTTTCTGAGTCTGCTTCATCAGTTTTTTTAATGGGAATGTTTTCTGTTATAGATACAATCCTTGACAGACCAATGATAGAAATACTTATGGAATTAAATATTTCCTTTGAAATACAAGTTGCTCTCTTAGGCGGGGATAATAGGTTTAAAAAATTATATGATCTTGTGTTATCCTATGAGCAAGCAGATTGGTCTAATTTTAGTGCTTTAGCCAAGGAGCTTGACCTAGATGAAAATGAAGTTCCTATTTTATACTTAAAATCGCTTGAATGGAGTAAGAATTTATTAGTTAATTAAATTTCTATTTAATTTAAAATAATTTTACTTTTGATAAATAATATAGTGAAAATTAGTAAATAATAACTATATGAAAATAAGATTTTTGATTTATGGTCTCGGAGGTTGGTGTCTGGAAATCTTTTGGACAGGACTTGGCTCACTTTTATCTGGAGATATGACGTTGCCAGGAAGGACATCTATTTGGATGTTTCTTATTTATGGTCTTGCAGTTTTTATTGAACCAATTCATGAAAAGTTAAGGGGAAGGTCAGTGTTTATAAGAGGAGGTGTGTATGCTCTCACAATTTATTTTATCGAATTTACTACTGGCTTGACCTTAAAGCTATTATTAGGTACTTGTCCTTGGAGCTATTCTGGTATACCATTATCTATTTATGGAATTATCACCCTAAGTTATTTGCCTGTTTGGTTTTTAACAGGACTATTATTTGAAAGGACACATGATTTATTACTTCAACTTAAAAAAATAAGGCCAGCCGCACAATCATAACAGCTTGCCTTGTTTTTTTATTCTCTTTCTTCCTCAGGATCTACCACGGGTGCATACTTGTTAAATACTTTATCAAGAAAATGACAAGAGCAAAATGCATATATGCCTGGGGCTAAAATTGTAATAGCCGGATGTATCTTATAAATTAATAATATTACACCAACAAAATCTAAGGCACATAATATTGTTGTACCTAGATGCTTATTGCCCATAATAAAAGAGGTTTTAATTAAATTTTTTATAGTTGTATCAAATCTTGCAAGTAAAGGATAAATGTAAATTGTCATGATAAGCAGTTGTACTAAAATTAAAGCCTGAACTGCAAATATAGGAATGGCAAAGCTTTTAAAGATAGCTATATTTGATATATTAAAAACTAATATAATATATGCAAAAAATAATATAAAGCTTAATATAGAACCTTGCTTAAAATTCATTTTAAAGCTTTTCATATATTCTTTAGTTACACTTATTTCACCTTCTCTAAGATATTTTCCCATAACATAAAAGAGTGCTGAAGTAGATGCTCCCGTTGCAAAAAGTGGTATAGCTATTAAGAAGCCTGTGTACGACTTATCTGGCTGAGAAGCCACTAAAAAAACAGTAAAAAGTATAACTGGTAAACTGAAAGCGAACCATAGGATTGTACACATAAAAGTATGATAAATATAATTACATATCTTATAAAGCATTCCGTCAGTACTAAACATAGTTATATATACCCCCTAAGAAATACATTTTTATAAATTATAACATACTCTTTTATACTTGTCTAAAAAATAACAAACAATTATTCTTAATATTTGTTTGTACTGTTGTATTATTCTAATAATTAAATATATAATATTTATGAATACTAATTAAAGGAGTTGAAAAAAATGGATGCTTTAAATGATTTTAATGGTGTAGTTATCTTTGGTGAAATGTGTACTGGAAAAGATACCTTAGGCGATATGCTTATGGACCTTGATAAAAAATGCAATAAATATAATATAGGCAATGTAGTAAGACAATTTTTCCCCATACTTAAAGTTAACCAAAGCTTTAAGGGTAAGAATAGAATTTTAGGCCAAAGGCTGGCAGATAAATTAAGGGAAGTGGACCCTCAGATACTTAATGATTATTGCTTAAGTGTTTATTACGAAAAATGGGAGAAATTCTTTCAGTGGAAGGAAGCTCCGGATATAGATTTTAAAGAGACTCTTATGAAGAGACTCTCCCAAATTAAGCTTAAGGAAATTCCATTAATTATAGGTGGAAGAACCTATGATGATTTTAATTATTGGTCAGGAAAAAAGTTCTTAACTTTAGGTATCACTTGCCAAAGTGATATAAGATTTGATCGATTAGTGAAAAGAGATGGTATAGAAATAGCTAAAAATAGTAATTTCAAACATAATACAGAAATAGACGTAGGTGAAATTTCTAAAAACAAGTGCGAAATAGTTATAGATAATAGTGGGGATTTCTCCAGCTTAAAAAAGCAAGCGGAATATATATTAGAATTATTTAAATAGTAGTTTAATCCATATAAATTATAGGTTAATCCATATATATTATGGATTCGCCCTTAGCTAAGCTTTCTTTAACATTAAGGATTCTCTGATTAGAGGATCCTCTATATTTTAAATTATCCTCTTTTTTATCCTCTTCAAACCTACCATCTACTAAAACATCAATATTGTTTATAAGAAGTTCCCAGCCCTTTCTAGTTTTTAGGTTCATAAGTATATATTCGAAGGTATAACCGGTATAACACCATATACTAAGTGGCATCTTTTTTATTTCTGTTGAAAGATATGCAAATTCCTCACCTTGCTCAAAGGGATCTCCACCAGAAAAAGTTACACCCTTTATTATAGGGTTTTCTTTTAGCTCCTCTAAGAGTTTGTCTAACGACGTCTCGATGCCTCCATTAAAATCATGTGTTTCCTTATTAAAACACCCTAGGCAATTATGTATACAGCCCTGGGCAAAGAAAACTCTTCTTATCCCTTCTCCATTTACTAAGCTTTCATAAGCTATTCCTGCTAAATTTACAGTTTTATTTTTAAGCATAATTCTCCTTAATATATCAATACTAAATTTAAATCAATAATATCACATTGAAATATTCAAGTATAGGTTTTTTTATAATGATATGCTATAATTTTCCTATTATATATACCTAGGAGATGCAATCCATGTTAACAAAATTATTAAAATCAAAGTTTATAAAAATAGATCCAAATATGAATAGGTATTTATATAATAAGCTTAACAGAGAAAAATATGGGTATCTATCTGGATTTGTAGGTATAGTAATAAATCTCACCATCTGCTTATTAGAATTTTTTATAGGTTTCATAACCAATTCAATTGCTATAACAGCAGATGCTTTTCATAATCTTACAGATGTAGCTGCTTCAATTATCACAATAATTGGTTTTAATTTATCTAATAAGCCTGCGGATGAGGAGCATCCCTTTGGCCATGGAAGAATAGAGTATCTATCTGCAGTGATGGTCTCTTTTATCATTTTATTAATCGGATTGGTGGTAGAATAAAAATAGTACAATAGAAATTGAGAAAGTTCCTGATAAGTATTACAATAAAAATAATAGATGGAGGGACTTAATCATGAGAAAACAACACGATAAACAGTTTAAAGAAGATGCTGTTAAATATTATA
>DATCIH010000088.1:0-16524 GCA_036507955.1 Clostridiaceae bacterium
TGAAGTGTGTTCCATAAAGCCACTCGCATTTTAGTTTACCCCAGAAGGACTCCATTGGAGCATTATCCCAACAGTTACCTCTACGAGACATGCTACATGTAAAGCCATACTTTTTAATCAGATTTTGGTAGTCAAATGAGCTAATCCAACAATCTTTTGCCCGCATAAATCCAATATCCCTGCGATATAAAGCCACCCTTCATCGGTCCATAGGTAGGTAATATCGCTTACCATTTTTTCATTAGGCTTGTCCGCAGTAAAGTCTCTATTAAGGATTTAAGGCTTAAATATAATGTCACTAATCTTGACAAGAACAATACACAAAGAAATAGTGATAGTGCTACAACATCAAATGATGTTATTACAAACATTGGCACAGCAAGACGTTCTCTTGCTTATAATCTTGACTTTTCTACGCAACAAAACATAGCAGCACCTCTTACAAATCAGCGTCGAGTACAGATTAAGGATAATATAACTGTAGATTTAAAGCAGCTAGATTTGGGTACAATCGGAACTAATAATTTTTCATTAATGAAAAACATTTTAAGTGTTGGTACATATATGATTGAGATATTACTTTTGATACTTGCAGGTGGTGCGATTTCACAAGAGATTTCAACGGGTTCTATTAAATCTCTTATAATTTCCCCTACAAAGAGATGGAAAATATATGTTGCAAAGCTAATGTCACTTATTACGGTTGGCGTAATTGCAGCAGGTATTTGCTATGTTCTTGGAATAATAGTTTATGGAGTGTTTTTTGGCCTAAGTAATGTGTCTCCCTATATTTATACATCTTCTAGTAATGCTATACTGATGAATTTTTATTTGTTTACCTTTGTAAAGCTATTTATTGGACTTATACCAGTTGCATTTTATATGGTGTTGGCCCTAATGTTATCAACACTAACAAGAAACACAGCAGCTTCAGTAGGAATTTCAATTGGGGTATTGTTTGGGGGTACAATAGCCTATACAGTGTTAACATCTCTCTTAACAGGGGAGTGGCTCAAATTTCTACCCTTTGCTAACTTTGATTTTGCCTCACAGATTTTCCCATTAGATCCAAGTGCAGCAGCTAACTCAGTGGTAAACACATCAATTACTTTTTCTACAACATACATTATTATAGTTATAGGCTTAATGTTCTATATAGGGTTAGATTCCTTCAACCGCAGAGATATAAAATAGACCTCATATCATAAAAGAAAATGAAATTGGGAGAAGAGCTAGCATATGATTAAACAATTATCGGAACAATGGCTGCTGATGTTTTGCATATTGGGTTAGGCATTCCATACATTATCACAACCATCTTTTTTATGGTTGTGCTTGCAATTATATTTGTTACTTGGTATGTAAATGAGAAGACTCTATCTATACATAGTATATACACAATGCACCGTGAGGCTTTTTATTGGGCAACCATATTAACCACCTTTGCACTGGGTACAACTGCAGGAGATATAACTGCGATAAACATGCACTTAGGTTATTTCTACTCTGGAGTAATGTTTGTTGTATTGATTGCTATTCCAGCCTTGTTCTATTGGTTGTTTAGACTGAATGCTATTTTCGCCTACTGGCTTGCTTACATAGTTACCAGACCACTAGGTGCGTCATTCGCAGACTGGATGGGTGTATCTCATATTCGTGGGGGCCTTGGAATTGGAACAGGTTGGGTAAGTCTTGGCTTAACGATAATAATACTTAGCCTTGTTGGCTACCTGGGGGTTACTAGGAAAGATGTTAAGGATATTTAGATTGTTGTCTCGGTTGCTGTAATTTTGCATAAGAGGCATATAGCACTACTTCTTTAAGCTTTTCTCCATATATACTTTTTATAGTTGGACTTATTACAGGTTATTTCTAAAGGTAGAACGTCCTAAAGTTAGAGAATTTTATCTTAAGGAATGCATTAATTCTAATTGAAGTACAAGACAACCTGACCACATTCTAAAAACTGGAAGCATGGCGGACAGCTTTTACTTATTATTAGTAGCATAATATGGATTGAATCATATATTGTTATTGAAAATAACATTGAATAGGGGATGAAGTTTTATGAAAGGAATTGATATAGCTAGCTACCAACAAAATACAGATTTACAAAAAGTAAAAAATAGTGGAATAGAAATAGTTTATATAAAAGCTACAGAAGGACTCACTTATAATAACCCTCTGCTAGAATCACAATATAATGGAGCAAAGGCAGTAGGACTCAAAATTGGATTTTATCATTATTTAAGAGCAAATGATCCACTATCAGAAGCAAATCACTTCTTAAGTGCAATAAAGGGATTGTTAGAGGATTGTAAATATGCTATAGATGTGGAGATGTTATCAGGGGCTACAGTATCAGAAATAAACTCTAATCTAAGGTTATTTGCAAATAATTTAATATCTAATGGTAAAGAAGTTTGCATTTATACAAATGATAGTTTTTACTCGGATATTTTAAACAGTTCAGTTAAGGATATATCTTTGTGGGTGGCTCATTATGGAGTGGCCAAGCCAGATGCAATTAATTATATAGGGTTTCAATATTCAAGTACAGGGAATGTACCTGGAATAAATGGACCTGCCGATTTAGATGATTTTAATTCTGGTATATTTATTACCTCTATCTCACCTGTAATAAATATGGTTGTACAGACTTTTCAACATGCTACCAATCTAGTGGGATTAAAGGATAATAACGGGAATAACCTTGTTGAGGATGGCATCATAGGACCTCGTACAACAGAAGTCATAGCTAAGGTATTTGTTGCTATTGGAGCCCACAATGAATTAGTAAGGTGGATACAGCAGAGACTTATTGCCTTAGGATTTAACTGTGGTAAAACTGGAGCTGATCCATATTTCGGTGTAAATACATTAGCAGCAGTGCTGAGTTTTCAAACTTCAAGAGTATTAAAATCTGATGGAATTGTTGGACCGTTAACAACGAAACAACTTTTGGAATAACAAATGTTAATTTCCTTAACATTTTACTTGCTAATGCATATTTTAATTATATTTAAGGACAACAATCCCTGAACAATCTTTAATATTCATTTTGTTTAACTCAAGTTCCCCATAAGTTTTTACTTTCAGTCCTGAAGCCGAAATGAATTTATCAACCTTAGCAAAGGCATATCCCATTAGCCATAATGCCTTTGTCCTATAGTGCATAGGTATAACAATTGTTGGGTTTAACTGCTTCATTACTTGAACTGCATCAAATGCATTAATTGTAACTAAACCACCAACAGGAAGAAGTAGTATGTCCACGTTTCCTATTTCTTCTATTTGATTGGGACTTAGAATATGTCCAAGGTCACCGCAATGGCAAACATTTATTCCATCAATATTAAAGGTATATACTATATTTTCCCCTCTCTTCGATCCAGAGGTTTTGTCATGAAATGTGCCAACACCTTTTATTTCTATTCCATCCTTTGAAAAATTACCCACTTCATTTATGTGTGTAAAACCACCTTTGACTGCATTTATATTATTATGATCACTGTGATCATGACTTGTTGATACTATATTAGCTTCAATTTCAGGCAATTTATATCCTAACATTTTATTGAAGGGGTCTGTTAGTACTCTTGTGCCATTTTTAGAAGTTATCATAAAACATGATTGTCCAAACCATTTAATTTTCAATTTAATTCTCCAATCTTGTTAAATATTTGCTATTATATTTACATAAACCTTTTATTTTAATGATGATACTACATTCAGCTTTTTATAAACTTTAAAATAAACCCATACTGCATTAATCAGTAACTCCAGGATGCCTTATATAAAGTGGCAATATTGAGGCAATCTGGCTCATTCCTACACATGTTACAAACATACCCAACCAACAGACAATTAAATTTGCTCTTTTAGATCCTCAACATTGGTATACTGAATAGTTTTTAGTCCCATTATTTTGGCAATGTCCAAATTAATATGAAATATGTCACTTCGGAAAACGGTTGTTCCTAACTCATGAGCAATTTGCATTATGATTGTTTCATAATTAATTATTCCTTCTTTGTAAATATAAGATAAGAGAATAAATAGTACTCTGCAACTTATTTAAGTTTATTATAATTTTGTATTTAGGCGGATGTGAGCCACAGTTAAAAGGACCTTAAATGCAATAAGATCTTTTAATAAAGCCATTTAGAATTATTAGAAATTATGCTTTTATGGCCCAACGCAATTTAGCAGAGCGAGCACGACCATTAGTATTACATTCTTCTGATGATGGCCGAATAGGATCCGGAGCTATGGCTTGATAGACCCCTTCACGAAAAAAGCGTTGAAAAGATTTTTTAACGAGGCGATCTTCTCCTGAATGAAATGAAAGTATAGCAACGCGCCCACCCTCAGCAAGGGTAGTAGGAAGCTTTTCTAAAAATTCATATAGTACTTCAAATTCATTATTGACATCAATTCGCAAGGCTTGAAAGCATCGTTGACAGGTTTTTTTAATCGCATCCTTCCCATTACTTACTGGAATAAATTTAAGAGCATCTTTTATAATTTGCTTAAGCTGCGTTGTTGTTGATATTTCTATTCCGTTTTTCCTTTGGGAAATAATAGCTCGAGCGATTGCTGCAGCATTGGGCTCGTCTGCGTTTTCTATAAGCATTCCTTCTAATTCATCTAGCGAAATAGTTTTTAAACGAGCTGCGGCAGATTCACCTTTTTTAGGATTCAGCCGTAAGTCGAGTGGCCCTTCACTTTTAAATGAAAATCCTCTTTCAGGATTATCTATTTGCATCGATGATACACCCAAATCTGCCAATACAAAATTAAGTAGCCCTGATTCTAAGGCAATTTGATCTATATTGGAGAAGTTCATTTGTTTGATGGTTAAAATCTCTGAGCCATAACCTAAGCTCTCTAAACGCTCTTGGGTGCGAGGTAACTCAATAGAATCAACGTCAATTGCATACAAGTGTCCCTTTGAATTTAAACATTTAAGCATCTCTAAAGTATGACCACCATAACCTAGTGTTGCATCTAATCCAGTTTGCCCAGGAGTAATTTGTAAAAATTCCAATATTTCTTTAACGCAGATTGAACGATGCATACCAGCAGGAGTACTGCCCTTTTGAATAACTCTTGCAACGGTATCAGCATATTTCTCTGGTTGTAGTTCCTTATATTTTTCGCTATAAGCTTTAGGGTTAGTGCCTTTATATCGAACACGTCGTTGATGTTTTTGCTCTACATTATCCATTGCATAACCATAATAATTTAGCGTTTATTAACTCAAAATTTGAAATCGATGTTATATAAAACGTTGGAATCATCCTTTTCTCCACCTTTTTAATAGCTTTTTGTAAAGTTGTTATAAATCATATGATACCAAATACAATTCATAAAAGCAAACTCACAAAGAAGAAAATCTGTTAGAAAAATCAAAGCCTATAGTTGATAGAAATTTAAAAATCCCAATTGAAATTTCTTAAGCTTGACCCTTTTGGCTAAAGTAACCTTCATCTAATCTAATTGCCTAAATAACTCCGATTAGTGTAAAATCACAATAGGCCATTGTATATTCGTAACAGTTTTTATTTTGCTTTAAAGGAGCTGGTGTATTAATTATATTTATAAACCCATATGAAAAAGCGTCAATTGAAGGCAGTAAATGTCTGAAAGCTAATTTCCATGTTCACGCATGGCCACTGGGCAGCGGACACAAAGACGATGTTGCTGGAATGGTTTCCCTTTATAAAGAGGCAGGTTACGATGCATTAATGATTGCAGGCCAGGGATCCTTTTCAGATACTAGCCTATTGGGCAAAGAGTTCGGAATTATGACTATTAACGGCATTGAATATGTGGAACGAGACGGAATTTTGTGCGTAGGCATTAATCGCTTTATCACCGGCTCACCTCAGCAGGCTATTGATGACTGTGCTGCACAGGGCGGGTTCACCATCCTTTGTCATCCAAATTGGCTAAGCGAGGAGGGGTTACCACCCGCTTTGACGAAAGAAGAGATGAAGCTGCTAATTGGGTACACTGGTATTGAAATACTGACTCCTGCTATATTTAACAGATTCTGGGGCTCTGGACTTGCCACGGATTTTTGGGATGAATTACTCACACAGGGGAAACTTGTTTGGGGCTTTGCGGGGGATGACGCCCATACTTTTTTTGATGTTGATAGAGGCTGGAATGTACTATATTCCAATGGATCTAAATATGATGACCTTAAGGAGGCTATCATAAGAGGCAGTTTTTATGCCTCCTCAGGGCTTTGGCTCAAGGGGTTTTCCTTTGAAAATTACAGAATCTCACTAGAAGCAAATTTTCCACTGACATGCTCCAATAAAATTCATTATAGGTTTATCGGGAAAGGTGGTAAAACACTTTATGAATGCATAAGCCGTAAAGCTGAGTACCACTTAAAGCCAAGTGACCAATATGTTAGGGTGGAGGCAGTTTCAGAAAATGGTGCAATGCTGTGGACTCAGCCCATATATAACAATGAAACGTTAAATCCTTTAATAGGTTAGCTTTATTATTATAATCTTCAGTACCAGCACTTCTTTATTGAAGGGTTTTAATTGGGCAACTACTTCCAGTAATAAAGAAAAAGATTACAGTGAAGTTATTGCAAATGCTCCAAGAATTTCATTTAGTGGACATTGTACCCCATGCTCGAAAAATATAGATATTGCATCAGCAAATAGATATTTAAATTTAGCATTACTTCAAGAGAATGTTCCTGAAACATTAAAGAATCATTATGACTTATTAGAACATAATGCAAGCGAGTGTATAGTAAAGGATCAAAATTTACAGTAATATTGAATAAATAGATAATATAAAAAATCAGGAAATCTTTCACATGGCTAAATCGTGTGAGAGATTTTTTGTATTGGAATAAAACACTTGGTGATCAAGATTTCACTTTAACAAAACTTTAACAGAACATTAACGTTATAGAATATTAAGAGATTAAGATAAGGATAACAGCTGAAACAATAAATAAAATTTGAAGCTAAAGGAGACCAATTATGAGCGAAACAAATTGGTACAGCTTTGCAGTGACTGCTATCATGCATTAGGCTGGACAATCATGAATACCAGTACTGGTTTTGATTCGGTGACTTTAAAACTACAAAGAAACCGTAAAATTAAAAACCGTGTAGCATTATGTGACTTACAGCGCACGAGTGAAGCTGCATTTAGTTCTATTGAGAAGTTGGAAAGTACTAAGACAACAAAGGCAATGGCAACATCCCTAGGAGCGGGCATTATGGGAACTGTGTTTATGGCAGGTTCGGTATTTGCATATCTGGCATCCATTATTCCACTCTGCGTTATTATTGCAATCCCAGCATTTATTGGTTGGGGATTACCATATTTCCTTTACAAAAAATTCTTAAAGGAAAGCACAGAAAAAGTCAATCCGATGATTGATAGAAATTATGACACGATTTATGAAGCATGTGAAAAAGCGGGGAAACTATTAGATTAAGCAAAATATATATTAATAGGAGGAAAATAAGATGAAAAAAATCATTAAAGGTCGCTGGGTTATATTTTCAATATGGATCATTGCGACTATATTACTTACAGCATTTCAGCCAGATATCAATGCAATACTACGAATTAGAGGAACACAAACCCTAAGTAAAAATAGCCCTTCAGTAATTTCAGATTCTATTTTAAGTAAGATGGAGACCACTAAAGGTACAAATGATCTTATGGTTTTTTATGATAAAAATAAAATTTCTTATGATGAAATGAATCAAATCAGTGATGGTGTTAAAGCAATAACCAATAGCAAAACTGAACTGGGCATTAATGACATGATAGATCCCTTAAGTATGCCAGCTGCAAAAGTCTCTTTAATTTCAAAAGATGGTACAACTCTTATGGTGAGTTTTAAGCTTGATAAGAAATTAAGAGAAGTAGATGCTATTAAAAAAGAAATTGATAATAAACTCAGTAAAGTACATTTGGAATACTATATTAGCGGTGAAGATTTTATAAATAATGATTATCAGAAGGCGTCAGAAGCCGGAGTTACGAAGAATGGTGCACTGACAATTATATTTATTTTAGCAGTACTCATACTTATGTTTAAATCTGTAGTTACCCCTGTGATATCATTACTGTCGGTGGGCTTTGCCTACCTTTGCTCTATGGGAATTGCAGCTCAGTTAATTGATAAAGCACAATTTCCAATAACAAGCCTTACCCAAATGCTTCTTTTACTTATACTCTTTGGTATAGGAACTGATTACAACATACTTCTTTTTAATAGATTTAAGGAAGAACTGTCCCATGGAAACTCTATAGATAATTCCATAGTAAACACCTATAAAACAGCAGGCAAAACAATTTTCTATAGTATACTCACTGTATTTATAGCCTTCCTAAGCCTCATCTTTGCAGAGTCACCTATTTATAAATCAGGTGTTGTTGTAGTAATAGGTGTAGCAATACTATTACTTGAAATTATGACCTTGACACCTTTTGTAATGAAGGTTTTGGGCAATAAGCTTTTCTGGCCATCAAAGACTGCAAGTGGTCATAAAGAAAGCAAAATGTGGGGTAAAACATCCTCTTTTGCAACAAAACATCCTATTATATCAGTTATAGCTGTACTTTTGATAATAGGACCAATGGTGTATTTTAATCAGCAAAAGCTGAACTTTGATACCATTAAAGAACTTGGAAATTCATATTCTTCTTCTAAAGCCATTAATATAGTTGCAGACCATTTTGGTCGAGGTCAAGCGATGCCTACTACTGCTGTAATTGAAAATAGTAAGGCTCTTGATAATAATGAATCTCTTCTTGTAATTGATGGCTTAACTGAAAGAATTAAGAGTATTAAAGGAGTTAAGCAGGTATCTTCAGTAACACAACCTCAGGCTACGCAAATTGATAATTTCTATACAAATAAAACCTTCTTTATTCCAAAGGAAGCATTGACCAGCGATAGTTTTAAACCAGTTTTAGGCATGTTCATGTCTAGCAATAGAACTATCACAAAAATGAATATTATTTTGAAGGCTGATCCTTACTCAAAGGATGCTTTAAATACTATAAAACAAATAAATGAAACTGTTTCTGATGGACTTAAAGGCACAGTTCTTTCAAATGCCAAGTTTGGAACATCAGGACCAAGCGCCACAACTTATGATATGACAGAGCTGAAGCTTGTACAAACAGAAGTAAAAGATCTGTATCATGTACAGGTAGAGGCAATCGTGGGTTGGTAGACAATGGTATACTGTTTATCATCGCATTGTTTTTTCTTTCCTGCTGCAATACTTCTAAAAGTTTAGCGTGCTGCTAAACTAAGATTTTAATAGTATATGCCAATAATATGGTGCCTAATGCCTTTGGAGAGATCAGAGGTTTTTATTATGTATTTTATATAGGATTAGCCTCTCAGCCCCTAGTTCATATTCAAAGCAATCAACATAGCAATATCCTTGGAACCTAGTATTGGTTGTGGTATGATACATTTGTTAATTGTTAAAGCAGTTTTAAAGTAGGAGGTAACTAATAATATGTCAAAATGTATACTTTGCAATAAAAAGATAAAGTTTCCCAGAAAATGTCTAACCTTAAATGAAACTATATGTTCATCATGTTGTGGAAGTAAAAAAGGATTGGAAATAAAATGTACAGATGAGTGTAAATATTTTATTGATAGTTATATTAGGGAAAATAAAAAACATATAAATAAGTTAGTAAAAGAATCCTTTAACGGGGAAGAAAACGATATATATCAAGATGATAGAATGTTAGAATTAGTAGCACCTTTTGAACAATTTATGTTTAGAAAGTATTATAATGATATTAATGGTACTGATGAATTAATTTTTGATAACTATATGAAAATTCTTTATTCATTGGAAGAGAAAGGAAATATTTATACTTTTAATGAAGTTGAAACTGAAGTTTTTAACGAATTTAGTAGAATTGCTAAAAAAGCTAAAATGCCTATAGAATCACAGAAACTTATAGTATTAAGAATGATGAAATCAATAGATAGTATGACTGGAGGCAGGTATGGAAATAGAATGTATCTTGAACTCTTAAGAAATAACTTTACTGGAACTGGTATTGTCTCGGATGTCATGGGAAAAATGTAATTTAAATAGCCACATACTCACAAATCTACTTTTAATTCATATAATGATGTATATAAAACCTTCTCTGCTATTTAAGCAAATAGTTATAAAGTAATCAACTACATATAACGTAATATTTATAGGTCGTTATATATGACTATTAAATTAAGAAGGTGAATAAACTTATGGAGAAAATTTACGATAGAAATAATCAAACTTATGGATATTTTAGCAATGGTAACATTTACAATAAAAATAATATTATGGTGGGACGTGTTAGTGGAAACACCATGTTCGATAAAAAATCAAAACCTCTTGGCTACTTTTATAATAACTGTTTTTATAACATGAAAAATGAAACGGTTGGTTACAGTAATAATTTTGCAGTATATGATAATCAATACCAACACAAGGGGCATGTAAATAGTACCTTTGGCGGGCTATTGGCCGCCGCTGCATTACTATTATTCTTTTGATGCATTATTTAAGCATGTAGTATTTTAGCTACATGCCTTTTTCATTTCACTACAAATTTTATTAGTATCTAATTTTGTATTGAAATTAATATTAAAAAATAATAAAGATATTATCACAATAACTCTAAAAGTGAATAATATATATTATACATCAAGGTAATAAAGCATTATAAATAAATCCAATGCCCAGAAAGGGAGGGTTCATATGAATAATTATTCATCGTTTCCATCATTTGGTGGAGGCAATAACACTGGCAGTCTTTCTTCATTAGTAATTCTTATTCTTATCATACTTCAGTTTAATGGAAGTAAAAAAAGATCCGGGTCATCTTCAGGTAGAGGAAATCGTGGCTTGGTAGATAATAGTATATTGTTTATCATAGCATTATTTTTTCTTTCATGTTGCAATACTTCTAAAATGATAGCATGCTAGAATAAGTTATTACATTAGATTGTGAAAATGTTTTGATTTTCATAGTAATGACCAATAATACTGTTAACAAAAGCCTTTGGAGAGATCCAGAGGCTTTTATTATCGATCCAAAAGTCTAAAAAAGTTGAAATGTGTCGATATTAGTAGTAAAATATAAAAATAAACTGCTTGAATTATGATTGTAAGGTAAGCAATATATAGCATAGAAAGGAAAAGCAATTATGAAATTTGACATTCTAACCCTTGCTTTTATCCAGAGCTTGACATTCTTAATCCAGGTTGTTATTCTTTTTATCCAATATAGAGTTAACAGGGCATATCATGGAATTGGATGGTGGGTAATAGGTTCTACTTTAATGGCTATAGGGGTTATCTTTATGCCAATGGTAACAGTAAAATCTCTAATGCTTTTGGCTAGGCTTGCAAACCCATTAGTGGTTTCAGGACAAATATTCCTATATATTGGTATTAATGTATCAAGGAGATTATCCAAGACCTAATGAATATCGTGGAGTGCGTAAGGATCAAAGTGTTTTTGATATAGAGGTAAATAGTGGATTTGTTAGTAGTGCAAACGGACAACCGACGAAAATGGTATTTATTGTCCGTGACATTACAGAACGAAAGCTGGCGGAGCAGCAAATACAGCAGCTCCTTTTACAACTTGAATTTGAGAGGAATACAGCTCAGGTTAATTCCATACCGATAGTCTTACTGGTCTTGCGAATCGTAGATATTTCGATGAGGCTCTGGGATTAGAGTTTTACAGGTTGAAACGCTCTGGAGCTGCTTTGTTACTAATTATGTTAGATATAGATTATTTCAAGAAATTTAATGATAGATATGGTCATTTAGCGGGGGATGAGTGTTTGAGACAGATAGGAACTACACTTAAAGCAATTGTTGGGAGAACACCTGATATTGTTTCACGTTATGGTGGAGAAGAATTTGTTGTTATACTTCCAGAAACTGAAGACAGTGGGGCACAAGCTTTGGCGGAACGAATCAGGAAAGCAGTTGAAACCCTTGCTATTAAGCATTCTGAATCCGAGATCTCAAAATATGTTACTGTGAGTATTGGAGTCGCATCCGCTTACACCTCGGAGTTATCATCACCAGAGCAAGTAGTGGCAATGGCTGATGAAGCTCTGTATTGTGCAAAGGAAGGTGGACGTAACCATATTGAAGCTGCAGCTAATAACACAAAATAAAGTAACAATTAATGTATATTTATAATATAAAATATAAAAAGAACGGAGGTAAGCCCTCCGTTCTAATTTTATGATTTTAAAAGGGAATTTTATAATCCTTTTTCATAAGATTCGATCATACGTTTAACCATTTCTCCGCCTACAGAACCATTTTGTTTTGAAGTTAAATTACCTTTGTCCATAGCAGCATAATTAGAAATTCCTATTTCACCTGCTATTTCCATTTTCATTTTTTCCAACCCTTGTTTTGCTGTTGGTACAACTGTTTTATTTGTATATGCCATTTTAAATTCCTCCTTTTAATTTTATAAAACTATCTTGCGCTAATTCAAATTAATTATCAGAGGGAAGTGAAGGAAATATAGAAATAAACAATCAATTGAGGAAAAAAATAGAAATTAAAACTTAAAATACTAATTTAAACATAATCCTGTCATATAAAAGCACAGCATGTACTTCTACATAATTAAATATATAAAATATGGGCTTGAGCTAAATTAGCTTAGGTTCTTTTCTTCTTTTTTTCATTTTTCCTGTGCTTTGACTATTTAAAAAACGTCTTCTACTAAATATTAGTAAGGTAAGACAACACTTATCCATTAATTTCCAGGGAAATATTGAAATAGATAAAGCACCTTTTAAAAATTTGAATTATAAAAAACCTCTTTACTTACGAGTATTTACATACTCAATAAGTAAAGAAGTTTATTGTTCAAACAATCATATTTATGTAATACCTTTTGTAAAAACTTAATTTGCCATTTTATAACTAAGTCTTATTTTATCTGCCACCATCGCTATAAATTCGCTATTTGTTGGCTTACCCTTTTCATTATGAATTGTATAACCAAAAATCTTATTAATAGTCTCTACTTGACCTCGTCCCCAGGCAACTTCAATGGCATGTCTGATAGCTCTTTCTACTCTGCTGGGAGTGGTGCTATATTCTTTTGCAATATTAGGATAAAGCTCCTTAGTAATTGCTGATAAAAGATCAATATTATTAACTACCATAGTAATCGCTTCTCTTAAAAACATGTAGCCCTTTATATGCGCAGGGATTCCGATTTCATGAATAATTTCAGTTATGTCCATCTCTAAGTCATGTGGCGTATTAAATTTTGGTGCATGCTTATGTTCGGATGGCTCATCAAATGAAACTGTTCCTTTTATTGTATCACTCGATAAAATGTCATTAAACATATCCCTAATCCTTTTAATAAAAATCTCTAAATCAAAAGGCTTAATAACATAATAATCGGCTCCTAACGTTAATGCTCTTTGCGTAATCCTGTCTTGACCTACTGCTGATAATACAATGACTCTTGGCATGGGCTGAATCTTCATACGGCTTAATTCTTCAAGAACCCCTAATCCATCTAAATGAGGCATAATAATATCTAAAATTACTAAATCAGGTTTATTCTCTTGAATTAATTTTAAAGCTTCAATTCCATCTTTTGCTATCCCAGTTACATTGATATCATCTTTATTTGACAAGAAATCATTAAGAATATTGCAAAACTCCCTGTTGTCATCCACAATAATCACATCAATTCTATTACTACCCATGTTTTTACTCCCCTTTGATTTACGAATTCCATATTATAGTAGTCATATTATAGTAGTTAATCAATTCGACATAAGATTAGTAATTCCTTTTAATAGTATAAAATACTTAGAATTTTTTAACATTTATACAAGGTGTTCGATAATTTTTCAATAATTCAAAACAGTTATTACATTAAATGGAAACGATTTAAAACTTATATATTTTCATAGGTTGGCTCAAGTATAACATTTGCTTTATAAGGAGAAACTGTAAATGGAATTACATTAAAGGGGCTGAAGTTTTATATGATAAATATAGTAGAAATAAGTGGAGTCAACACCTCGAAGCTTCCAGTTTTAAAGGAAAATGAACTCAGACAATTGCTCTTATCTATGAAAGAAGGTAATACAGAAGCGAGAGAACAAATTATCATGGGCAATCTACGGCTAGTATTAAGTGTAATGAGAACATTTAATAATAGAGGAGAAAATGCAGATGATTTATTTCAAGTTGGTTGTATGGGATTAATTAAGTCCATTGACAATTTTGATCTAGGATTAAATGTTAAGTTTTCTACATATGCAGTACCCATGATCTTTGGTGAATTAAGAAGGTATCTACGTGATAATAATTCTATACGTGTTAGTAGATCACTTAGAGATATCGCTTATAAAGCATTACAAGCTAGAGAAAAATTAAGGCTAGAATATAATAAAGAGCCAACGGTATCACAAATTGCTAAAGAGTTAAACATGCCAATAGAAGATATAGTTTCCGCTCTTGATGCCATTCAACAACCAGTATCTATATTTGAACCTATTAATCATGGTGGTAGTGACGGTGATGCAATGCTTATAATGGATCAAATAAGTGACAAAAAAAATTCTGATGATACTTGGTTGGAAAATATATCAATAAAAGAGGGCATGAAAAAGCTAAATGCTAGAGAAAAGTTAATTTTAGCTTTAAGATTTTTTGATGGAAGAACACAAATGGAAGTTTCAGAAGAAATTGGAATTTCACAAGCACAGGTATCACGCTTAGAAAAGATTGCTTTAAGACATCTAAAAAAATACATTTAAAATTAAAGGCCATATTGGAAATTACTTCAATATGGCCTTTATTAACTTATTTTGTCATCCTATATAATGTTCACTATCATTTCTCATTTGCCAAAACTTTCATTATATTACCTACTAATTCTTCTTTGTTAAAGGGCTTTAACACATAGCCAACTGCTCCTTCTTGAAGCGCTTTGTTAATATTAGATTTTTCACTCTCAGTGGTTAGCATTATGACAGGAATATGCTTTAGAGTTTTGCTGCTTTTAACGGTTTTTAAAAAATCATATCCGTTCATTTTAGGCATATTCCAATCTAACAGAATTAATTTTATTGAAGGGTAATCTTTTTTGAGTACTGCCAAACCTTCCAATCCGTCGGAAGCCTCCAGCAAATCGTATCCAAGTCCTTCAATAGAACGTTTTACCACTTTTTTTACAAGAATGGTATCATCAACAACCAAAAATTTATTACTCATATCTTTCCTCCAATATATTCTTAAGTTCAATTAGTTTTTCTACCCATTTATCTAGTCATCTTTCTTGCGAGTGTTGAAACCCATAGTCCTACCATAACTACACCAGATATCATTTCAAAACTTGAAAAAATAACACTCCACCCAATTGAGGGCACAACATTCCCATATCCGGTAGTTGTAAAAGTTACTAAACTGAAGTGATACCATAAAACTAGATGTTGAAGTGTTAAAGGCATTGTAAATAATGATACATCACCCTCACTTGTGCATACACCGAATAACATATACATGCTGCCGAAAAATAAAACAAGAATTATGGCAGTTAATAGACTATTTGAGGGTCTTTCACCGTATCCACAGGTTATATTACTTATAAGGGATTTGAATTTTTCAAGCTTGCCTAGTGAATAATGTTCAGTCCTTTTATATAGATAAAAATATTCTCCACTAAAATAAGGCATTTTATTATTTTCAAATAATTCATTGAAAGCACTATAAACCTCTGAAGCATAATTAACTTCTCTTTTTTCATTTTTATTGAATTTAATAGGTCCCAAATAAGTATTTGAGTTTCATCCAATCAGAAGAAAAATGTGATAGTTTAATAGAATTCATCATTTTAACTAGAGGACTTATTGAAATGATTGAATCGAATTTGATATATCTTAAGGAAAATAATGAAAACGATAACGTGAAAGCAGAGATGGTCTCACAGTTCAAGGAAATTAAAGATATTGCAGAAAACACGAGCCAAAATTTAGCTTGGTCAATTGCAGGTCAAACATGCGTGTTTATTGAAAGCTGTATTTCAAATAGTATAACTTTTGATAAATCACTTCTTCAACTGTTAGGAGACTCTATTATCTATTTAAAAAAGATTTGTGCTTCGTCAACAACAGATGAAGATATGGAATTGGAAGAACTAGTAGATTCTTATCTAGGTGAAATCGAAAATAGAATTGAGCTAAAAAATGTCAACTCTATAATAGATGATGTAATGCAAGAAGAGGTGGAGGTTGACCCAGAATTTATGCAGGATTTTCTGGTGGAAACTAAGGAGCATATAGAAAGTATAGAAGTACAAGCTCTAGTTTTGGAAAATGATCCTGAAAATATTGAAACGATTCATAGCTTATTTTGTGAATTCCATACTATAAAGGGTTTAGCTGGATTTGTAAATCAAATTCTAATTCAAAATATTGCCCATGAAACA
>DATCIH010000089.1:0-4869 GCA_036507955.1 Clostridiaceae bacterium
GTATTAGGGCAGGAATAATACCTCTTATGCCACCTCCGTCTATGGATAAAACCTTTATCAAAATAACACGTCCAAAAATTATTAACCTAATACTAAATATATTTCACATAATATTAATAAATCCTTCTTTTTGTAAATAAAGGTCACTACTATAAATAAAAGAAGGAGTTACTATGTATATTTGTACCTTGAGAAGCTACTATAGAATATTAATTGATACTAGTAAACATAGATTATATTTGTTAAAAATAAGTGAAATAAAAAAGTAACGTAAAATTTCAACAAATAGAAAAATTTACGATGATTAGATGGGGTGAAATCAATATCCAAATTATTCAACAAATAAGTTCATATGCGTATATAATAATCTTCATAATGTTATTAACATAAGAAAGTCAGTACTTATTATGTTAATGGTTGTTATAGTGGAATTAAATTTTTCTATGAAAAAGTCTTAGGCAGAGATTGGAACATAAAGAATGTACCCAGGTGAAAAAGGCTAAGCCATTGCCTTCCGTATTTTCTAAAAGTCAGGTTTTACCTATTTCTAATGCTACTTGTAACTTGAAAATAATTGGGAGATAGTACTGGGGAATATGGGACTTCCATCAAGGGCTGTAACCATAGTAGTGCAATCATGCCATAAATTACCAAGTTGTTGTTCCACTTTTTTTGTCACTCCTCATATTTTTTAACATTAATATATCAATGTCAGGAAGGAAAATTACTCTTGTATTTCCAGTTATCTTAATAATTGTTGAAATAAGCCTATGATGATGTAATATTGTCTTTTCAGATAGGTACTGATCATCTCTTATTTCATCAAACAAATAAGTTGTTCTAGGTCTAGAGCATTGCAAGTCTTTCTACAGTTAAGGGAGATACAGGTCTATTGGAATATAGTGACTTGACAAAGGATATACAATTTGTGAAGAGTATCTAAAAAAATAAACTGACTAAAAGTGTAATAGAAGCGAGGGCCATAACAAATGTTATTATCCATCCCATAAGGTTAGAAAAAAGAGAATTTGAATATTTACCCATAATCTTTTTATTGTTTGCAGTTATCATAACTAATATCATTAATGGTGGAGCAGCAATACCATTAATAATAGCCGTATAATACAGCATAGTAAATGGCTTAATAGGGAGAAAATTTATTATAATCCCAATCAACGTGGCAGCTATGATTACCCCATAAAATCCAGGTGCCATTTTAAATTTTTTGTTTAAACCTTCTTTCCAATTAAAGACTTCAGAAATAGCATATGCTGCAGAGCCTGCTAAAACGGGTATTGCAAGTAATCCTGTTCCGATGATTCCGATAGCAAATAATAAAAATGCTAAATTGCCTGCAAAGGGCTTTAATGCTTGAGCTGCTTGGGTCGCTGTGTCTATATGAGTAATACCATGTGTATGTAGTGTAGAAGCAGTAGTTACAATGATGAAGAACATAACAAGATTAGAAAAGAGCATACCCACACTAGTATCCAGGCGCATATTTCGAACATCAGCTTTCTTTATATCACGCATACCCAGACCAGTACCGACAGCGGTCACCCCTAATTTATTTTTTTCATGCCCCTCTTCAACCTCCTGGTTCGTCTGCCAGAAAAACAGGTATGGGGAGATTGTTGTTCCCAATATGGTTTTTTATTACGCCAGAGAGCCCCTTCCCACTAACCATACCAATTCGGCCACACATCTCTTGAATAACTGCCATAAAAGGGAAGGAAAATAGAACAGTCCATAACTGACCATAACCAAACTGTACACCCGTCTGAGAGTAAGTTCCTATTCCAGAAGGGTCATCATCGGAAGCTCCGGAAACAAAACCTGGACCTAGAACTCTCAAGAGTTGTCCTAGTTCTCTTTAAATTATCTAAGTATTGTATAATTTTAAGCGGAATTATATTCTATCATATTTCATACAGCAGAAACAAAACTCACACTAATAAATATCATAATTGTGCTTGAGGATCAGAATATAATTGTTATCTATATCTTTTTCAGTACTAGTAAATGTACTAGAGACAAGAAAGATAGTAATATCTTAAATTATTAGATTTTTTACGACATAATAGTTTAGGGAAAAGCAAATGTACCTTCCATTATGTTCATAACGCAAATTTGGATTCTTCATTCACCACCCCTTATTAAAAACAATAAATGATTGAGATAAAATTTATGTTTCTAAAAGTAATAAAGGACAGAATTGCTTGCATAATTTGCCAAAGTGAAAATTATGTCATTACATAATAACAATTATGTCTGAATTGCAAGATCAGATTGGTCATTTAGGGAGAGGAAGCATATGCCTGATTTAAGGTTTAAAACCATTTGGAGGACATTACGTAAAGTAGGCGTAGTTGCATATATCTTAGGATGTACATTCTTAATACCAAGTGCATGTTTAATTACTAAGGAAATAGCTGAATTTATAAGTACGGGAGTTCTTTTTAAGCATTTTGAAACTCAAGTCTATATTAGTTTGATGTTTTTAAGCTTTTCAGCTGTTTTGATTGGAATTTATACATGGGTGCACAATGAAAAGCGGTATGTAGAATTATTGAAGAGAGTAGATGGTGACTATATAGATTAACCACCACTTCATTAATAGGTTCACTTATCATAAGTGCTAATAAAGAAATAAAATTTTGTCGTAACTTTCTATGATTTCATAAAAGATAAAAAATTGCTTGAATAAAAATAGAATGGAGGATAAAAATGGCTGATTTAAATGAAAAGTTTGACAGTATCAAGGAGAAGATTGCTGAAAAGATTAATAATAAGTTAGATAAAGAAGATAAGAAAAATAGTATTTATTTGAAAAAGATGGAATAGAATTAAGTAATTAATTTCTAGAGCAATTGAGTATTTTAATAAATGAAACTGATAAAACAATAAAGCCCACTAGTTGCCAGAATGTTACAATATAAGACAAAAGTTGACAATACTAAATTAATGTGTTACAATAACTTAATAGTATTCAATTGCTAGATACTATATCAATCACATATTTTTTATATAATAAAGCACCAACTGATTTTTCAAAACATGTTTAATAATTAGTTATGGGGCTTTTTTTATTAAAAGTTTCTGCTCAGTGCTCACTGAAATAAGCAGATGATTCCTACCCAGAGCTTTAATTGGAATACAAAAAACTGATTAAAACCTCAAAATATCTTTCCTACCAGGTCACATCAGATTTAACTCAAATCATATTATTTTAAATTAATAGTTTCTATTGGTAATGTGTAAGAAGCAGATTGCTTATGCATCTATTATAGTAAGTTGAATTAGATTCATGGATTTTACTAAGGCTTAATAAACTACGAAAAAAATAGATGCAACAAGGCATTGTTTATTCCAATATTATAGCTATTAATAACTCAAAACACAGGGAATACAGTGACAAGGTGATTTATCAAATAGATCAAAACAATCAAAAGGATTATATTGATCTGGATGAGAAATTAAACAATTCCACTTTAGATTTATTAGTAGTGGAGCATGAATATGGTATTTATGGTGGTGATTATGGTGCTTATTTATTGGATTTACTGAAGAATTTAGATATTCCAGTAATAACTACTCTTCATACAATATTAAAAAAGCCAAACCATAAACAAAAGTTAATTATAAAAGCCCTAGGTGAAAAGAGTGAAAAAATCATTACTATGGCAAGGATATGGGGTATCTCCATTTAAAATTGAAGTAATTCATCATGGTGTACCAGTTAAGACTGTTCCAACTAGGCAAGCTTTAAAGAATCAATTTGGCTTTGGGGATAAGCAATTAATAAGTACCTTTTTGTTTATTAAGTCCAGGTAAAGGTATTGAATTTTCAATTGAAGCAATTTCAGAAATTTCCACATTCAATAACAATATTCTTTATTTAATTCTTGGACAAACTCATCCAGATCAAAAGGATGAAACCTACAGAGAAAAGCTAGAAGCACTAGTTGTAAAGCATCATCTAGAAAATAACGTTAAGTTCGTTAATAAATATCTTACAAAGGATGAAATCATCCAATACTTACAAATGACAGATATATATGACTCCTTATCTGTCAAAAGATTAAGCAGTTAGTGGCACCCTAGCTTATGTTGTAGGTTATGGTAGAGCTATTGTTTCTACCCCTTATCTTTATGCTAAGGAGATGCTTTCCGAGGAACGTGGCTTACTTGCTGAATTTGAAGATCCTGATTCTCTTGCTAACTGTTTAAAATATATTCTTCAGAATCCAAAAGAGAAGGCCAGGATGGAAAGAAATACGATTAAACTTGGTAAAACAATGTATTGGAATATTGTAGCGAAACATTACACAGACACATTTTTGAAAGCATCACTTATAAAGAATGAAAAAGTAGTGGGTTAAAGGACAGTTAGAAAGTTGAGTTTAAGATGTGATGCATTGATTGTAATAAAAAATTAATAAATGAAAGGAATGATATAAATGAGTTTTTTACGTTGGATAGTGGGAGTAATAATAATAATATGGATATTGGGGTTTGTTCTTCATATTGGGGGAAGCTTGATACATTTGCTACTTGTCATAGCTGTCATAGTATTTTTAGTTGATTTAATTAGTGGAAGAAGAAGATTATAGAGATCATTTAAAAAATAGTATTAATGATTCAATACAGCAATATAGAAACAGATTATTATGATGCTAATAAGAGAGGCGGATTGATTTTATGTCAGGTAAGCCAAATACAATTGGGAAAATAAAAAACATTAGTAATAAAAAATTAATAGATGAAAGGAATGATATATAAATGAATTTTTTACGTTGGATAGTAGGAGTAATAATAATAATATGGTTATTGGGGTTTATTCTTCATATTGGAGGAAACTTGATACAT
>DATCIH010000090.1:0-2849 GCA_036507955.1 Clostridiaceae bacterium
AGAATTACGTTGAATATATGTGAAGCTTATGTGATTTACCTTAATTTTTTCCTTAATGATATAGATTTTCTGTAATACTTTCTTTGATTAACCCATCCTTAAGAAATAGGTTCATTTCTTTTATATCCACTCCATTCCCTTGAAAGTTAATATCTTTATAAGCAATCTTTAAATCAGCTAATACCTGAACTACTTTTTTTGAAAGCTCTAAAAATTTATCCTGGGACAGAACTCTAGGTGGATTCTTATATGTATCCTCATCCTTTGAATATGAAAAGTTTATTATCAAATCCATATCTGAGGGTCCTATAATATTATTGAGTAATGCTTTACTAAGGGTTTCATCCCCTGCAACTACGGAAATATATTCTCCTATAATTCTAGACCTTAAGGCAATTTCTACCATCTTACCGTAGCTAACCCTATAAGATGTAGCACGATCTCTATTATAATTATCCTGTATATATCCCTGTCTAATCACATCAATGCTAAATATCTCATCTCCCTTAGATAGCTTTGCTGTATATCCTCCATGAGCATAGAATATTCCAGTTATATTTACCTTCGAATTAGGATAGGCTTTAGTAACATATGCAGAGACTTTATTTTGAGCAATTAGATAGCTTACAGGATTACCACAAAAGAAACTGTTTATTAAACATCCTAAGCCTAAAAAAATTAAGGTATATATTATGTATGGGGATTTATCCCATACGGTAACTTTTTGGGGTATAGAGATTTTTAAGAGAATCCCTGAAACTAGTCCAAAACACATAAGTAGCATTTGACCCATAGCCAAACTAGTCCACCCACTAGTAAGAAAGCCTTCCCCTATAGCTCCCCCTAGTAGTGAGCAAAGAAAGCAAATTAATAGTAAGGGCCAAGTCTTATAATATAGCAGTCTACTAACAAAGGGAGCAAATACTATCAGCGGAAAGGTATATAAAAAAGGAACTGGTAAGCTGGCTACTACCACAGCAAAAAGGATAAGCACTGCAGACAAGGAGAGTATTAATATATTCTGATACTTTGAGATACTGTTAGTTACCGAAAGGGCCTTTTCTTCAATTGTTTCACCTTCTAAAAAATCAGGGGCCTCTTTAGCATTATTGGATGCGGCTATAAAGTCCTCCTTCATTTCTTGCAGCTTCCTTTTGCAATTATCACAGCCTAATAAATGTTCGTTTATAAGCTCAGTATTTTCATCATTTGTTAGGTCTTCTATATAAAGTGGTAGTAAATCTTCTATGACCTTGCAGATATTATACATATCCTCTTAACTCCTCTCTAAGCTTATTTTTTGCCCTATAATAATTTACCCTACAATAATTTTCACTTTTACCAAGAAGCTTACCTATTTCTGAAAAGGAATATTCTGATAATATCCTTAATATAACTATGGTTCTATCTGGTTCCTTCAGTACGTCTATTACCTTTATTATTTCCTTGAAATATAACCCAGATATAATATCTTCTCTTGTACTCCCTAGGTACTCCTGATCTATATCCTGAAGACTTAAATGATTTATATTTTTCTTTAATAAATGGAAGCATTGGTATTTAGCTATGCTAAAAAGCCAAGTTTTAATTGATGAGGCTTCTTTAAAATTATGAATGCTCTTTATTGCTTCTAGAAAGGTAATTTGAAGAATATCTTCGGAAAGGTTATGGTTTTTACTAATGGAAAATATGAAGCTATAAAGCTCCTTGGCATAAAGTCTATATAGAAACTCTACATTTTTTTCCACTTGTACACCTCACCTAAATCATTAGCCTATACTACTTAGTGTATCTAAAACTCATTTACGTTACAATATATTTGTTTGCAAAATAAAAAAAGCCAAAGATGGCTTTCTTTACATTATAAATAATCAGTTATCCTTTAAGGAACCTAAAAACTCCTTAAGGTTTTCTCTTAATTCTATTGCTTCATTTAGGCATAGTTTAGTAGAACATAAAAGTTTTTCAGGGATATCTTTAGCTTTTTCCTTAAGTACGCATCCGTCTTCTGTAAGCTTAATATATACATTTCTCTCATCTTCTTTAGCTCTACTTCTAATAATTAAACCTAAAGCCTCAAGCTTTTTGAGAAGAGGAGTTAAGGTTCCTGAGTCAAGGTATAGCTTATCTCCTAAAGCCTTTATAGTTATATTGTCCTCTTCCCAAAGAACAAGCATGGTTATATACTGAGTGTAGGTTATACCTAGCTCGCTTAAAAAAGGTCTATAGTTTTTTGTTATTTCTCTTGAGCAGGCATAAAGCATAAAACATAATTGATTGTCGAGTTTTAATTGATCATACTCCATATTGAACACTACTTTCTTTTTAGAAATTCATCCATTTTCTTTTTATCAAAACCAAATATTATATTTCCATCAATATTTATAACTGGCACCCCTTCCACATTTGGAATAGCCAAGTATTCTCTTCTTCCTCTCATATCTTTTTCCACATTTATATCTTCAAATTCAAAGCCTTTTAATTTTAGGTAAGCTTTTGTCTTTTGGCACCAAGAACAATCTGGCGTTGAATATACCTTTATCATAAATACCACTCCTAATTTTTATAACATGACTATCAAGTTAGTTCAGTAAAGGTCTAGTTTTCTTCTTATTTCCAATTTTTGGTTTGCGTATGATTAGGTCCTTATATATTATAGTATTGGCTTCAGTGCAAGCCAGTAAAAGTCTATCAAACAGTTCAGCTTCAAAAAATCTTCTGTTAAACCTATAACAGAACTCATTTAAATATTTTTGAAGATGCATTTTATCCAGACCGTGATATGTTCCTAATATAAAAGATTTAGAATTGGAAATAATGATATGAAGCCATTTAAGGTCATTATCATG
>DATCIH010000091.1:0-7475 GCA_036507955.1 Clostridiaceae bacterium
TGAGCAGTCTATCAGTTAATGTAATACTTTGGATGGTAGCTTAAAATTGGCTCAACATCAGAAACCGAATCTAAACAAAGTACGACGTAGGGATACACAGTACACTAACTTGTGAGTGGAACGATTATAAGTGGAGGCCACTTTTAGATAAAAGTCGTGTTCCTTGTCTTATCGACAGTGATGGGTTTATGCACAAAAATAATGATGGAGTTCTATCTGGTGCTACTTCGGATGAAATCTACCAAGAAATTATTGCCCAGGTAGAACAGGCAATTGCATGGGGTCTTAGGCCTACTCATCTTGATAGACATATGTATACTATATGCATGCGGCCTGATTTTTTTGAAAAGTATATTACTATAGCTAAGGAATACAATATACCTTATCAGATGAATAGCAAGGAATATGAGGCTATTGATAAGATGTCAGGAAGAGTTCCTGTCAAAAAATTTGATGGCAATGTATCTTCGGGTGTGGGAATTGATTATGAAACAAAAAAGGCATCTTTAATACAAGCTTTGGAAGCAATGCTACCAGGATTCTATCAATTAACCATACATCCGGTTAAAGATACTCCTGAGATAAGAAAGATAATCCCTGAGTGGATGGATAGATTTCTTGAATATAAACTATTTATGGATAATGACGTGCTTGAGTACATGGATAAACTGGAAATCAAGAGGGTATCTTGGCGGGAGGTAACTCATAATTAATAACAGATGAAAACAGTATTTATAGAAAAGAGAAATATCCACTCCTTTTTTCATTACATGGTTCTGGTGGATATAGTTTTTTAGACGAGTTTATAACGGAAAAAGCACATGGATCTGTGCTAGGAAATATAGAGGATAATGTAGAAATTCCTTTTATTGTGGTAGCACCCAGGATACCTAGGTATCTAAAATATCAAGATAGTACTAATTGGATAGAAATACACGAGCTGGTTATAAAAATGTTAGATGAAGTAATACAGGAGTTACCTATTGATGAGGATAGAATATATCTTACAGGCTTTAGTATGGGTGCTTTTGGAACTTGAGATTTAGCAGCCAGATATCCCAATAGATTTTCTGCTCTAATGCCACTAAGCGGTATAGGAAAACCACAAGATGCTTATAAAATAATGCATATATAAATTATACTTTATATCCAATAGGTCATGAGATTGAAAACAGTATATATAGCCAATATACTTTTAAGTGGTTATTAAAACAAAGTATTTCTCAAAATAAAATAATACGGACTGAAATGAAAAAAAAGCTAGAGATGCATAATAAATTTATGCAAAATAGAGAAGGAAAAGCATACGGAATAGCTATAAAAAGTACACCTATAATTAATGGTAATGAGGACGAAAGTTGGTGTTTAACTCCTATATATAAAACTGAAATAGTTCTTCGAGGAGAAAAACCAACTACCGCTAATTTTAAAGTATTATGGGATGAAAATAAACTATATGTATTAGCAGAAGTAAATGATAGTACTCCTATAATCCCAGACTTGGAAAATAGGTATAAAGAATCAGAGAATGATTCTATAGAAATATTTATTGATTTATTTAATATAAAGACAGATGTTTATGGACAAGGATGCACACAATACAGAGTAAATTTGAATAATCAACAAAGTGGTTCAAGGGCGACAGATTTAAGCCTTATGGAAAGCACAGTTAGATTGACTGAATATGGATATGTGGTCGTAGTAGCATTAACTTTTGAGGCCAATTTCTATCCGAGAGCTGGCAAATCTATAGGCTTCGACTTATGTGTTAATGATAACATGGGGAATGGAAGACGAGAGGGGATCAGTACTTGGAGTGATGATATAGGCGAAGCATGGAGATATCCTTATGTCTTTGGGACAATCATTTTAAAGTAGAGAAAAGTATTAGTAAAAATATATCCTATTCTATGATTTGTATTTGAAATAACGGTAAAGGTAGTAAGGATGAAAAAGATGAGGGGTGCTTAACTGATCAAATAGTAGGTGTATGGGCAAACCACTTTAGAAGTATAAAACAGATATTAGATAAAAGCCTAGTAAAGTGCAGATGGCCTGAGGATAGCCTGAAGGTTATAAAGAATGTAGATGACAAAAATAGAAAAAGATCACTATAGTAAATATGGCTAGCTCTGGAATGGAATTTATGAGCCTTGTTGTGGGAGGCATATGTGGCTCTATTATAACTTCAGATAAGAAACATCGGAATAAATGAACAAATTAGGATATTAGCATATATCTGTGGTCCCATATTATTTATTTGTTCTTTCATTCTTATACAAGCAAATTATGTTAAGTAATAAAAAGATAAGGGAAGTAATAATTGTTCTATTTTAAAACTTTGAATATAGATTTACAATGTAAACGTAATCAAAAAAATTCTAGGGGGATTTCAGATGAAAAGGAAAAAACTTTCTATGGTAATACTAAGCGCCATACTTACTACTAGCATTCTGTTGTGTGCCTGTGCATCCAAAGCGGTAGATAAAGTTCAAAAATCAGAAAATGCGGATCCATTTGGTAAGTACAGTACGCCAATAAGTTTAACCAGTTGTCGTATTCAAACATCATGGATGACATTGCCAACTGGAGACGATGAAAATAACAATGTCTGGTCAAGAGTCTATCTTGATAAATTAGGAATTAAATTAACTCAAGCTTGGACAGCACCAAACTGGGGGGAACCTTTAGATTCAAAAATAAATATCTCAATTACAAGTGATAGTCTACCGGACATTCTGCCAGTTTATACAACTTTGTTCTATAGGATAGCCCAAGGCGGAAAAGCAGCAGATTTAACCTCGGTTTTAGCTAAGTATGGTTCACCTGAATTAAAGAAAATTGTTAATGCTAATAATGGAGTAGGTCTAAAATCAGCAAGCATAAATGGCAAATTATATGGACTACCTCAAATACCAGATACAACTAGTAGAAGCTTATTATTTATACGTAAGGATTGGTTAGATAAGCTGGGACTTCAAATGCCACAAACTTTGGATGAGGTATTAAATTTAGCAAAGACATTTCATGATAAAGATGCAGGCGGTACAGGCAAGACAATTGGTTTCGAGATGGCAAAGGATTTCTTTGGCTCAGATAACGATCCTAAATTTTTATTTCAAGCATTTCATTTGTATACTGACTGGGTGCTTCAAGATGGTAAATTAGTTAGGGGAGAAACCTTACCAGAAAATAAAGTTGCACTTGAAAAGATGGCACAAATGTACAAAGATGGTACAATTCCAAAGGATTTCGTACTTAAGGATCCAACAAATGATAGTTCTACCGATGTTATTTCTGGAAAGGTAGGAATAATTATGAATACCCAAGGCTGGTTAGCAGGACCCGCTGCAGAAGGTCTACACAAAAAAGATCCAAAAGCTGAATGGATTGCAATGCCGATACCAACAGTTGATGGAAAACCTTATTTGGACTATGTTTCTACAAGAATTGCTAACTTCTGGGCTGTAAGTGCAAAATGCAAGAATCCAGAGGCTTTAATTAAAATGGCTAACTTGCAGGTCCAAATAGATAAATTTGATCCTAAATATGTGAAAGATAATACTTTCAATATGTCACCAACGGGCAACATGAATTTCTGGTGCAAAGCAACAGATTTAACAGATCCATTAGTTAATATAAACTCAAATATCGCTATCAAAGCTGCTATGGAGTCCAAAGATCCATCAAAACTTAACTATAGTGAAAACGATTATTATACCAAAGCAACGTCTACCGACCCATCTAAGGGTGATTGGGGTTATGCTCAGACTTGGGCAACTAATGGTCCTAATGATTTAGCCTTCGGTAAACTTGCAAAAAATATTTTACTAAGTCCAGCATGGGGACCTGAGACTCCAGCTTGGACACAAAATGGTCAGGATTTATATGGGAAAGTAAGAGAATACTTCATAAAAGCAATTACAACTGGTAAAGTAGATCAACAATTTGATGAGTGGATAAATTATTGGAATACACAAGGCGGAAAAGAAGCAACACAAGAAATTAATGATTGGTATGCTAAAAATAAATAATTTAGTAATGTCTTTTAGAGAAGAGTTTATATAAACTCTTCTCTAAATATTAGTAAGTGTTTGTAATTTGGGAGTGAATGTAATATATAAAGGTGGTTAGTAGAATTGGATGATAATAATGAGCTTGTGATCGAAGAAAGTTTAGGAATATTACAGAAAGTTCGAAAAGTTCGTAAAGAACATAAAAAGTATAGCAGAAATCAGAATGGTGTATTGCATTTGATGATGCTACCAGCTGTTATAATACTTTTCATCTATTCTTATGTACCAATGTTCGGAATTTTAATGGCATTTGAAAAATTTGACATGACAAAAGGTGTCATTGGCTTTTTTACATCGAAGTGGGTCGGTTTCGATAATTTTATAAGAATATTTAATATGCAGGGCTTTCAGCAGGCATTATTCAATACAATAAATATAGCTTGGTGGAAAATGGTTGCTATGTTTATAGTTCCAATTATAGTATCGCTATTATTAAATGAAATTAAAAATGAGGGATATAAAAAAGGAATTCAAACTATTGTATATCTTCCACATTTTTTATCTTGGGTAATACTCGGGGGTATACTTAAAGATGTACTTGGACTTGATGGTATAGCTAATACAACACTGCATGCTTTGTTTGGATTAAAACCGATATTCTTTCTTGGCGATCCAAAATTATTTGTTAATGTACTTATTTCATCACAAGTTTGGCAGGAATTTGGATGGAGTACAATAATATTTCTGGCTGCAATAACTAGCATTGATCCAGCATTATACGAAGCTGCAATTGTTGATGGAGCAGGACGGCTTAGGCAAACTTGGCATGTTACACTTCCTGGAATGAGACCAATTATAGTTCTATGTTTAGTATTGTCAATTGGTGGCATTTTGAATGCAGGTTTTGACCAGGTATTTAACCTATATAGTGTTCCAGTGTATAAGACAGGTGATATTATAGATACTTTGGTTTATAGAGTAGGTATTGGTGGTGGACAATATGAAATAGCTACAGCGGTGGGATTATTTAAGTCTGTAGTTTCGTTAGCCTTAATATCAATATCCTATTGGTTAGCTTATAGGTTTGCAGATTATCAAATATTTTAGGAGGTGAATTAAATGAAAATAAAAAACAGAATACCTGAATCGAGACCTTATAGAACATTTCAATTAATTAACTATATATTTATGACCATGGTAGCATTTCTATGTTTAGTTCCAATGATAAATGTGTTATCTACTTCATTAAGTTCATCTTCAGCTGCAGCAGCAGGAGAAATAAAACTATTGCCAGTTGGATTTAATTTATATGCTTATAAATTTGTTGCATCAAATACAGCTTTTTGGCATTCGATGTGGATTTCAATTGAAAGAGTAATAATTGGTTCAATTATTAATGTTGTGTTATGTATTATGACTGCATATCCACTGTCAAAAAGTTCAAAGGAGTTTAAAGGACGTACAATATACACTTGGTATATATTTGTAACTATGTTGTTTGGTGGTGGACTAATTCCAGGATATTTAATAGTCAGTTGGACACACCTGTTAAATACAATATGGGCACTTATTATACCTGGAGCAGTTAGTGCTTGGAATGTAATACTTATGCTAAACTTCTTCCGTCAATTGCCTAAAGAGCTTCAAGAAGCAGCCTGTATTGATGGGGCAGGGCAATGGACAATACTTTGGAAAGTTGTAGTCCCAATATCGAAACCCGTAATTGCAACGATTGCATTGTTTTGTATGGTAGGACATTGGAATGATTGGTTTGGTGGATATCTTTTTATGAATTCACCTAAAAATTATCCGCTTCAAACATATCTATTCTCATTATTAAGTATGGATCCAACTAAAATGCCAGGGATTCCTCAGAACGTAATGAATGAAATCAGCAAAGTAAATGGCAAAACTTTAAGAAGTGCTCAGATTTTTTTGGCAGCATTTCCAATATTGTGTGTATATCCCTTCTTACAAAAATATTTCACAAAGGGTATTGTTTTAGGAAGTGTAAAGGGTTAACTATGCCTAGAACAATAGAGTATAGTTGGAAAATACAAAATAAAACACAAAGTGAATATAAAGCTGCTTGTGTTTTATATTCATAAGTAAGTATATTTGAATAATTTGATAAAATATCATATAGTTAAGTATAACGATTAAATAAGCAGGTGACTAAATATGAAAAAAAGCCTCTCTCTGAAAAATGTCTCTTTATTTAAAAAAATATTTATTGCTTTCCTCATTGTGATTGTCCCAATTTATTTATTATCTGTAGAGATGATCACAATTGAAAAAAATAAAGTTAGAAAAGAGATAGTTGAGTCTGCTTATTCTAAGCTTGATTTATATTTAATCTTTATGGAAAATGAATTCTATAATATCAGAAAGCTTGAAGATAAATTAATTATTGATAGAGATATCCTAAAACTTAGCAGAATTGTAGGTTTACCCAATAATTATGATGAGTACAGTTCTTATTACTCTCTTCAGGATAAATTAAAAGATATAGAAGATATTAGTAAGTATGTAGTAGCTGCTAAAGTTTATATAATGTCACAGGGAAAAGAAATATCGCCAGGACAAATTAAAGATTACTCAAATACAGACATTGCAAAATTAAAGAAAGCTATTACAGATAAATCCTATCCCTTTGCTTATATAGATGATAGGATTTATATAATTATTACACCCTATTATTTATACCCAAATGAGGGTGCTTATATTAATCCTAAATTCATAATTAGTGTTGAAGTATCTGAGATAAAGATGAAGAAAGAACTTAAGGAGTTTTTTAACACTGAACAAGGTGAAGCACTACTACTAGGTAACACTAATGGCTTAAGTTTGACTAATAAAGGTGATGAAAATATTATCCCAGTACTAAGAAATTATTTGGCAAAGAATGGTGATGAAACTAATAGTCATAAAATTGATAGTATGAATGTTGGAAAGCAAGATTTTATCATAAATATAAAGAAGTCTGAGACTTTAAATTCATTATTAGTTATTTTGGTAAATAAAGAGAAGTTTTTTAATTTATTAGGAATGTATAGTAATTGGATATGGTTTATTTCGTTATTAACATTAGTTACAGTTATAATTTTTTCATTATGGATAAAAAGTATAGTTATTAAACCAATTGATAAACTTATAGGTGTATTTAAAAAGGTTGAAACAGGTGAATCTGTGATATATGTTGAATATAAAAATGATGATGAATTTGGATATTTATATAAAAGTTTTGTTACTACTCACCCCATGGCCATCAACCTTATAATGCAATAATTCACCAAAAGACAGAAATAGATATTTTAGATCAAATTGGGATTATTTATTAATAACTGTTTCTTAATTATCAGCACAAATGGTAATTTAGACTAATATGAACGCAACCTTAATAAGCCTTAAGAAACGTGTACTAATACGTGTAAAAAGGTTACAAATAGGTATTAAATC
>DATCIH010000092.1:0-55172 GCA_036507955.1 Clostridiaceae bacterium
TGTATTTTTGTTTAGTAAGCGATTCAATTATAGCATGAAATTAAGGGGGTCATTGTTTTTTGCATCTAAAAAACTCTGAAACCCTTGATATATAAGGAATAAATCAAAAAAGGAGTGTAAAAAATTTTACACTACCAAAAAATGTTAAGGGGAGGATTTAATGAAAAATCTAAGACTCAGAAAAGTGACATCAGTGCTTATGGCTTTAGCTATGACCTTTACCCTATTGCCATCAAACAGGCTTTTAGTAAAAGCTGGCGGAACTACACCAACAATTATTTACAGCAACGATTTTGAGGATGCTACAAAACTACCAGATGGTAAAACTGCTGCTGATCTTGTGGCAAATGTAAATGGTAGCAAAGCATTAAGCTATGATTATACCTTTAGCAAAGATAAAACTTGGGATCAAAAAGCAGATATAAATATTAATGCTGAATATACAGCTCCTATAGCAGCAGGTGCTACGTTGGCTTTGGACATACTGTTGCCTAAAGACAGTACATTTAATGGAGCAATACAAATTAAAGGTGCTTCAAAAATGGGTTCAGATTGGGCTTGGACTGAAGCTGACAGTCTACAATCTTTTACTATAGACAAGTTCACTACAGTAGATAACTATAAACTTCATACTGTTACATTTACCTTTGGTAATCAGATTACATTACTACAAGGACTGCATGCGCTTTGCCTACAGTTCATTGGAAATGCCTGTGATTATACTGGCAAGCTTTACATAGACAATATAAAGCTTATTGAGGGAAATGTTGTAACTCCAGTAGACAATATACTTAAAACTGTAGAACCCACAGTTCAAACAAAGGTTACACCTAGTAGCCTTACTATTCCTAGCAGTGTAAGCTTAGTAGACGCAAGTGCTTCTGCTAAAACAGCTAGTCTCTACGCTTATTTGCAAGGCGTTGGGAAGTCCGATAAAGTAATCTTTGGACACCAAAATGATACTTCTCACAAAGCTGGAACAGGCGTGGTAAACACTTCCGATACAAAGGACATGACTGGTTCTAATTCTGGTGTTGTTGCCATTGATGCTCTATCTTTGACTGGTGCAGAACTTACTTTACCAGCTGGAGAACCGGATTTAGTTACCGCTTCAGCAGATATTTGTGCAGCTGCAGCAAGTGAAGGTTCTATTATATCCTTATCTGCTCATATGCCTAACTTTGCTGGAGTTGTTGCAAAAGGAAAGACTAATGGGAAGTATGATTATACTGGATATACCCCAAATGTAACTTCCGGCGACGTAGTTCAAAGAATTATGCCTGGTGGAGATTTGAATGAAGCCTTTACTGGTTACCTTGATATGGTTGCCAATTTTGGAAATCAATTAGGAGCAAAAGGTGTTCCTGTACTTTTCAGACCTTTTCATGAGAATAGCGGCAGCTGGTTCTGGTGGGGAGCTGCTGAATGTGACCAAGCAGCTTTTAAAGATCTATGGAGATATACTGTAGAATATTTACGAGATGTAAAGCAGGTTCATAACTTCCTATATGTTTATTCTCCAGGTGGTCCTGTTGAGACCGAAGCAAGTTACTTAGATCGGTATCCTGGCGATGATTATGTTGATGTTATGGCTTTTGATATGTATAACAATAATCCTACAACTACTGATAACTTCGCAACTACTTTAGCAAATAGTATGAAAGTAATTGATGGAGTAGCTGCTAAGCATAATAAAATTACTACAGTTTCAGAAACAGGAATGATAGTTGGAAGCGCAAATGGTATTTTAGTTTCCGGCAATCAGAATCTGGATTGGTTCCAGAATGTATTAGATGCTGTATCAAGTACTAATGCATCTTACTTCTTAACCTGGGCCAACTTCGGTAAAACCGATGGTTTCTTTGAACCTTATATGACAGATCCAACCCATGGACACGAAATGATAAATAACTTTATCAGTTTCTATAATGATCCTAAGTCAGTATTCGCTGATGGTATAGGAGATTATAGCACGATAAATGTAGCTAATACAAAATCCGCCACAACGAATACAACAGGTTATATTACTACTCCGTATTCTGGATTCCGTATGCTTGCTCCTACTGTATTAAAAGCTATCGTTAAAAATACGGATAAACCTGTAAAATTTGTATTGAAGGATAGTAAAGGTGTTCTTATTACTAATTTAAATGCAATAGGTACTGGTAGCGATTATTCCGCACAAGTTACAAGTGAGATTCTAAATAATATAGCTCCAAACTATGGTAGTATTGAGTTGACCATTGATGGACAAGTATTTGATACTATAAAAATAATGTACAACATCCATGAAGTAGTTTCAGATTCATCTATGGTAGATGATTTTGAAAGTTACTTAGGAAATGATGCACTACTAGCTTCAAAGTGGTCAGCTAGCGCTGGTGCTGGTTGTAGTGTAACACCTATGTTAACTGGCAGTACTGATGAGCACAACAAAGGAGACTACGGACTTGCTTTCAAATACAAAACCAACACAGCTGCTGGCGAAGGCTGGGCAGGCATTACTAAATCACTAACAGAAGGTACTGACTGGTCAGCTTTTAACGCCTACCAGCTATGGATTAAACCAGATGGCAATGGTCAAAAGTTAGTAATTCAGATTACTTCAAATGGTGAAGATTTTGAGGTGTTCTTACCTGAATTTGCTGCTACAAAAGAAGCAAAGCTCGTTACAATACCTTTTAGCAAATTAGTTGGAAAGAGTAAAGGTACATTTGATCCAGCAAAGGTAACAAAGGTTGGTATTTACTGTAATACAATTATACCAACAGGTCAGACAGCTGTTGCTGTGGATTCTACAATTTATTTTGATGATATTAGTGCTGTAAAGTCTAGCTTCACTGATATCAACTTTGCAGATGTAGAAACTGGTACTGGCACAACAGGTTCTACTACAGATCAATCAAGTACTGTGCAATTAAAGAATATTTCTAATGATATTATAGCTAAGATTAACGTTGCAAGCATTACTTCAGTAGTAATTGATGCAAAAGATAATTCCAAAATATCAAAAGATATATTTACTGCACTGAAAGGAAAGGACAAGACGCTTACTATAGTGACTAGCAATGCAACTTGGGTATTTAACGGTAAAGATATAATAAACCCTTTATCAAGCGATATTGACCTATCCTTAAAAGCTGTAAGTGCTGAATTGCAAGGCAAGGAAGCTGCTAAAGTTAAAGCTATGCTAGGGAAAGACGTGCCAATAGCATCCTTCTCCTTTAATTATGATGGCACTCTTCCTGGAACAGGTAAGGTGACTTTATCATTAGGTTTAAGCTTTGCAAATAAAGCAGTAAGTATTTATAGATATTTTGCAGTTAAAAACACCTATGAAAAAGTTACTGATGCTACTGCAGATGCTAATGGTTATATAACAATATCACTTAATCACTGTAGTGATTATTTTGCAGTTGAAAAGTCTGTTGCCACAAATCTTCCACAGACTGGATTATTTGTAGATCAAGCTCTTATTCTTGAAATTGGATCACTTTTGATTCTATTTGGAGTAGTATTTATTATATTATCAAAAAGAAGAAGAAAGGAAAGCATTTAATTACACTCGTACTATGTAAATAACTTTGTCTATTATCTTTCTTTTGTCAAATAACTACTAAATAAAATATAAGGTATAAAACGGACAGTCTTTTGACTGTCCGTTTTATACCTTACTATGAATAATATTGCTAATTCATTTCTCTATCCCAAACTAATCTTTTATCCCCTGATTTATTACTTTGGATATATACTTTCTTTTATTTTATAGGTGTATCCAGAAAAGGCTTCACCACTACCTACAACTGTTCCAGAAACTTGTATCCCGTAATCTGTCATAAATACTCCCCAGGTAGATTCTTCAGCGGTGCTACCAACTAACCCAAACACTAAATACAATGTACTACATATTAAAATAATTGTAACAAATAAAATCATCGACATAATTATAATCTTTTTCTTAATCAATTTTAAAACACCCCTCCATACAAATAATACCTTGATACTTATATACTATCACTTATTCATTCACAAATATTTACAATTAAGCTACAATTAAACTACAAATCGTTTAAATAATTTTTATTTATAATCATCAAAAAACTTTAACAAAAGGTTATTTCTGGTTAGTTTTTTATAGTGAAATAAAAAAAGGCCACAAAAGCTACTTTTCAAAGTAGTTTTTATGAGCCCTCTTTTAAAGGTTAACCATATAGCTTAAAAGCTTTCATAAAAAACTGTGTCTTCTAAAGGTTTCCTTGCTTTATCATGTCTATCCGGTGATGCTTTAGGTCCATCTCCATAGCCTATACCAATAATACTTAAGGCCTCATAATTGTCTGGTATCTTAAACTCAGTCTTGATTATTTCCGGATCAAAATAACATACCCAAATAGAATCAAGTTCTAAATCCGTCGCTTCCATCACCATATGAGTTGTAACAATAGCGGAATCAAGCTCTAATATATCCTTACCATCATAAGGTCTTTTCCAGGAAGCCTTGTGATCTCCACAGATTATTAGGCCAAGAGGTGCTCCATGTATATTAGCTCCCTTTTTCAGCTTTTCAAGTCCAGCTGCCTCTCTAACAACTATTATTCTTTGAGGTTGAGTGTTTGCACCTGTAGGGGCAACTCTTCCAGCTTCAAGTATCTTAGCTAGCTTTTCCATCTCAACGGGTAGACTCTTATATTTTCTTGAGGAATATCTCCTTTTGGCAAGTTCTAAAAAATCCATATAAATCATCCTTTCTGTAAAATAATAATTATTTGTAATTTACTTAGAAACAATATCTTCACTTCTTACTTCCTTTTTATAATAGGTTATAAATACAAGCCAAGCTAATAGGGTAGCTCCCCCTGCAAATATTGTAGGAAGATTTACATTTACCGAGGTAACAAAACCTGAGATAATAGGTGGAATCGCCATAGCTAAAGAATTAACAGATTGATTTATACCTAAAACCTCTCCTTGTGTTCTTACCCCTGTCAGGTTAGAAATTATACCCAAGGTACTTGGCTGAACAAAGCCTTGAAATACAGCAATAAATGGAACAATCAAATATAAATATATCTTTTGATTTGGTATAATCAGCATAGGAATAGATATTCCTAATAAAAGCACAGCAACTTTTAAAATCACATCTGCCTCTACCCTTTTTACCACGGGTCTTAATAGTATGCCCTGAGATATTGCAATCCATAACCCCATATAGGCAAAGAAATCTCCTACCATTGATTGGGTATAGTGGTATTTTGTAAATAAAAACACTTGAAAAAATTGTGTGAAGAAATTAAAGCCCATGGTCAATAAAAAGGATACTATAAACATAGTCCTTAAATTTGGAAGCTTAATAGCTCTTCCAATATTCTTAAAGCCAGTTAAAGCGCTTATTTTAACATTTCTTCTAAGCTGGGCTCCAAAGGTTTCTGGAAAATTAAGTACTACTAAAGCTATATTTATTCCACATAGAAATATTGATAAGTAAAAGGGTGTAGCAAAAGTAAACCAACTTACAACTGTTGGGTCTGATAACTTACCCCCTATGTAAGGTCCGATAATAAAGCCTAATCCAAAGGCCATTCCAATAAGTCCAAAATTTCTAGACTTTGTTTTCTCGTCGCTAACATCTGCAATTGCTGATTGAGCTATAGATATATTTCCCCCTGTGAAACCATCTATCATCCTACCTATAAATAATAAGGTCACATTTGATTGGATTACTGCAATAACAACAATTGTATATCCTATGAAAGTCCCTATTAAGGATATAAGTAAAACCTTTTTCCTTCCTAGCCTATCTGCAAGAGTGCCAAGAATCGGTGCCCCGAAAAACTGAGCTATTGGGTAGGCTGCTATAAGTAGTCCTATAAGCAGTGTTCTCGTTGAATAGGAATAACTTATCGGTAGAATTCCACCGAAGGGATCATAAAATAGAGCTGGTAATATAGGTATTATAATACCAAGCCCTAATAGATCTAAAAATACTGTGAAAAAAATTGTGACAATAGAGAATTTCTTTTTCATTTAACCAACTCCTAATTTTTTTACTGGAGCTTACCAACTATAGGAAGATTAGCTAATACAGAACTCCCATGAGGAGACATACTTATAAGCTTTGATAAATCCTTTCCCGCCACTGCTCCTCCTTGATGATTACCATTTCTCCAAGCTCTTGCATTAGTTACATCATAAACTACTCCATCTATTGCAACATATGAAGAATTTCCATTTTTGCCATCATATTTACTTAATTCACTTACTGTAAAGGTCTTAGTTGTATTTACTGTATTCTGATTGCTATTATTATTTGTAGTCACTTTAGGAGTATTGGCAACACTAGAACAACCTACCAAAAATATACTTATACCTATTAATCCTGCTATAAATTTCTTATTCATAAAAATCAGCTCCTTCTAACTTGTAATTATTATTATCTAATAATCTATATTTATATTATCCAATTTCTATGTTACAGTAAAAAGTCATATTTGTAAACAATATGTTAACAAATATTTCTTTGCCCAATAGTATATTACTTTCTCTAAAATTTGTTGTAAGCAAGTATATGGTGTAGTAACATATATATATATAAACTATATGGAGGACATGCTAATGATAAGAAATAACCCATTGATTAAAACCCTGCTTAATCTTAAAGGAAATCCTAGAGCTTGTGTATATACAGAGCCAATGTGGGGTATTCCATTTAATCTTTTCGCACCCTATATATCCATCTATATGTATTCCATGAATGTTACTGACAAGCAAATAGGTCTTATAGCAAGTAGTGGTATGTTTTTTCAAATTTTCTTTTCTTTATTTAGTGGAATTATTACTGATAAGCTTGGAAGAAGGAAAACCACCCTAGTTTTTGATTTTGTTGCCTGGAGCATTCCTTGTTTGATTTGGGCCATATCTCAAAGCTTTGTATACTTTTTAATCGCTGCCATAATAAATAGTGTTCAAAGAGTTACTATGAATTCTTGGGGATGCCTATTAGTTGAAGATAGCGATAGAAAGCAGATAGTAAACATTTATTCCTGGATATATATATCCGGTTTACTTGCAGCTTTTTTCGCCCCCTTATCTGGCAAATTCGTACATATGTATTCCTTAATTCCTACAGTGAGGGTTATTTATATTATTGCTTTCGTATTTATGACCGCAAAATTTATTGTTCTTTACGTATATTCAACAGAAACAGAGCAAGGTAAGGTTCGAATGTCGGAAACAAAAAATCTTAGCTACTTTGAAGCTCTAAAGGGTTATAAACCAGTTATTATTCAAATATTAAAAGCTCCAGAAACTCTACTTACCTTAGGCCTTATGCTTATTATGAGTATCTGCAACATGGTAAGCTCTACCTTTTACAGCATCCTTCTTGCAGAAAGAGTTCATATACCCTTAGAGAATTTAAGCTTGTTTCCTTTTATAAAGTCCCTTATTATGCTGGTGTTTTTCTTTACTATAGTTCATAAAATAAATGCGCTAAAATTCAGGAAACCCTTGATTCTTGGTTTCTTTATGTTTATTGTGAGCCAAACCATTCTTGTTATTACTCCTGATAAGGGCTACATATTTCTAATCTTCAGTATAATTTTAGAAGCCTGCAGTCTCTCCTTTGTGGGTCCCCTTTTAGACTCAATGCAGGTTGTGCTTGTGGATCCAAAGGAAAGGGCAAGGATTATGGCGATACTGTATGTTATCGTAATTGCCTTTACCTCACCCTTTGGTTATATTGCAGGAAATTTATCCGCAATAGATAGAAGACTACCCTTTCTGATGAATATAATTCTTCTTATATTAGGAATAGCTCTAACTTATGTCACATATTTAATTTCTAAAAGGCCAAAATACCTTAAGTCTTAATGACTTAAGGTATTAGTCCTAAAGATTATCATTTACTACAACACCATTATTAGAGTCTACAGTAACAAAAGAACCCGACTTTAGTATTTTCATAGCATTTTCAGCACCTATTATTACTGGAATACCAAGCGATAAGCCTATGGTAACAGCATGACTGTCATAATCATCTTCCTCAACGACTATTGCAGCTGCCTCCTTTAAAAATGGGATCATATGATTATTAGTAGAAGTTAGCACTGCTATACTTCCAGGTTTAAAGCACTTGCTTAATTCATCCTGATCATGAATTACACACAGTTCTCCTGTATAAGTACCTGTTCCTATACCTGTTCCCTTTACTAATATGTTCCCAACTGTCTGCACCTTTAGTATGTTTGTAGTTCCACTAACACCTAAGGGTACCCCTGCTGTTATAACAACAATATCTCCCTGCTTAACTAAATTGCACTCTAAAGCTTTTTTTACTCCTATATCAAACATTTCCTCAACCGTTGCTGCTATATGGACTAAAATAGGAACTACACCCCAGGAAATAGATAATTGCCTTTGTGTTATTTCGCTAGTAGTAGTTGCAATTATTGGACATGAGGGTCTAAACCTAGATATAAGTCTGGCAGTCTGACCGGAATTGGTTATTGAGATTATTGCTGCAGCCTTTAGTTGTTCAGCCGTTGCACAGGTAGCATAGCTTATGGCATTAGTTATACTTGCAACTAAATCTTCCTGAACTATTGTTAATTTTTTGCTATAATCTATGGCTTCCTCTGCTTTTCTAGCTATTTTCACCATGATTTCCACGCTTTCTACTGGATATTTACCCGCAGCACTTTCACCAGACAGCATTAAGGCACTAGTTCCATCATAAACTGCATTGGCTACATCACTTGATTCAGCTCTTGTAGGTCTTGGATTTTTAATCATAGAATCCAGCATTTGAGTTGCTGTAATAACTGGTTTACCGCCCTTATAGCATTTTTCAATAATCATCTTTTGAACAATTGGAACTTCCTCTGTTGGAATCTCTACTCCTAAATCCCCTCTGGCAACCATAATTCCGTCAGATACCTTAAGTATCTCATCAAAATTATTGACACCTTCTCTATTTTCTATTTTAGATATTATCTTAATTTGTTCTCCACCATATTTTTTTAAGATTTCCCTTACTTCAATAACATTTGAAGCCTTTCTTACAAAGGAGCAGGCTATAAAATCAAAGCCATTTGCTATTCCAAATTTTATATCCTCAATATCCTGGGCGGTTACTGAGGGAAGATGGGTATCTGTCTCAGGAATATTCACTCCCTTGTTATTGCTTATAACTCCACCATTTAAGACCTTACAGCATATATCCTTTCCATCAACCTTAATAACATTCATAGCAACAAGACCATCGTTTATAAGTATTCTGGCACCTATCTTTACGCTTTTATATAGTTCTTTATGAGAAACAGTGGCCATCTTTTCAGTGCCAAGTATATTTTCATTAACTAAAACAAACTCCTCTCCCTCTATTAAGTTTGCTTCTCCCTTTTCAAATTTTCCAAGTCTTATCTCTGGTCCCTTTGTATCTAAGATTAAAGGAATGGGAAGACCTAATTTTTTTCTTAATTTTTTTAATTTTTCTACCCTTACTAGCTGTTCCTCATGAGTTCCATGAGAGAAATTAATTCTTGCTACATCCATACCGCCAAGAATAAGTCTTTCGAGTACTTTTTCATCATCCACTGCAGGCCCTAAGGTGCAGATAATTTTAGTCATTCTCATCAATTGTAATCTCCTCCAATTTTTATAGTATAATGTAATAAGCATACATAATTATTATATATTATATCACAATTTTATTTTTTCTCCCTAAAATAATTTAACTTAATTTTTTCTTGCTAAACTTAACAATTGTGTATAAATGCTACAACAATTAAGAGAAGCCCACCTTGTAAGCTTCTCTTAATCATTATAGCCAATAATAGTTATCTTTTTACCATTTTTGATTTTTGGGGTATGGACATACTTGATTTTTCTTAGCAGCTCTCGCCAGCACAAAACAACCGCAATACTTACATAGTCCGTTTAATAATGAATCACATCCGTCACATTCCAAGAGCCTTTTCTCATATATCTCTTTGGTAGTTTTCTGTTCCTGGTCAAGGGAATCTATATAGCCTTTAATACTAACATAAAGGTTATCTCCTATATCACTAAACTCCATACATCTTTTGCAATGTATTTCCATGCTATTCTAGAGTAATCCTTACAACACTGCAAGGTGGAATAACTGCTTTAAAGCCTGTATCCGTTAAGTTTATATCCTTAAAGTTTTCACATACAACATTATTTGGAGTTTCAAATGTATTGTGTCCAGTCATTTCCCCTGTTACAATTTTCGCATCAATCATTTTTGCTTTGAAATGCAACAATTCTCCATTTATCTCTTTAGACTTAGATATATCAAGATTACAAATTGTAATATTAACTCTTCCATCTTTATCTATGGAGGCTGATTCTATAAGATCACTTACTTTCCACTCATTTATCCCTACTTCTTCACTTTCAATATAGCTCTCAAGTAATGTAGCATCTTGATGTACGCTATACATGTCAAAAACATGATATGTAGGTGTTAAAATCATTTTTTCGCCCTCAGTTAAAATTACAGCTTGCAATACATTAATAAGTTGAGCTATGTTTGCCATATGCACTCTATCCGAATGCTTGTTAAACAAATTAAGATTGATTCCTGCAATTAATGCATCTCTCATGGTATTCTGTTGATATAAGAATCCAGGGTTTGTGCCTGGTTCTACATCATACCAGCTCCCCCATTCATCAACCATCATCCCTACTTTTTTATCAGGATCATATTTATCCATAATATTACTATGCTTAGTTAAAAGTTCTTCCATAAACATTGTTTTCTTTAAGGTCTTATAGTATTTTTCTTCATCAAATTTAGTAGCAGAACCTTTTCCTTCCCAGGAATCAGGAACTGTATAATAGTGAAGGGATAATCCCTTCATATAACCGCCGGCTCTTTCCATTAATACTTCTGTCCATTTATAATCCTCTACGCTAGCACCGCAAGCTATTTTATAAATTTCATTACTACTATAATTCCTAACATAAGTTTGATATCGTCTATACTCATCTGCATAATATTCAGGGCGCATATTTCCACCGCAGCCCCAATTTTCATTACCTACACCAAAATATTTCACATTCCAAGGCTTTTCTCTTCCATTTTCTTTTCTAAGTTCCGCCATAGGAGAAATGCCGTCAAAAGTCATATATTCTACCCATTCTGACATTTCTTGTACTGTCCCGCTTCCTAAATTTCCATTTATATATGGTTCACATCCAAGCTCCTCGCAAAGCTCTAGAAACTCGTGGGTTCCGAAGCTATTATCTTCAAGTACTCCACCCCAATGGGTATTAATCATTTTTTTACGTTTATTGTTAGGTCCTATACCATCTCTCCAATGATATTCATCAGCAAAGCATCCACCTGGCCACCTAAGCACTGGTATTTTCATATGCTTAAGTGCCTCTAATACATCAATTCTTAACCCATCTTTATTAGGAATCACCGAATCTTTACCTACCCATAAACCTTCGTATATACATCTACCTAAATGCTCTGAAAAATGTCCATAAATATGCTTACTGATTTGTGATTTCGTTTTGTCTACATTAATTATGTATTTAGCCATATTAATCTCCTCCTTGCTTATTCATTGCTCTAATATTATAATTATAGTATTGTTCATTAAGATAATAAATACACTATTGTTTTAACATTTTTGATCTTTTGTGTTATTAAAGCAAATTCGTGAGGATGTGGTTATGGTGTTTACCATCAATAATATTGGATACGATTATAAGGAAAATAAAAATTTCAAGATAGACAGACCCATTGGATTAGATGATTATCTATTCATCTTTTTTTCTTCAGAAGTTTATATAAAAATAGATGATAAAATAACAACTGCAAAGCCTGATTCCTGTATCATTTTTTCACCTAAATATCCTCAGCTTTATTTCAATGAAAAAACAGGTTTTAATAATGATTGGTTTCACTTTACTGGAGATAATGTAGATTCATTTTTCCAATTGTTGGGTATACCCATTAATTCCCTCTTTCAAGTTAACAACTACAGTTTTATACGTATGTTTATAAAAAATATAGAAATGGAATATATAAGAAAAGATCTGTTTTGGGAGCAGAGTATCAATGCTTTAATGATGAGCAGTTTTGTGCTGCTGGCAAGAGAAATTCATTATCATAATACCTATATCATAAATCCTTATAAAACGGATATGATGGAGAAATTCAAAGTAGCAAGATTTGAAATACTAACCAAAAGTGATTATCCTTGGAATATCGAAGAAATGTCAGCTCTTCTAAAGCTAAGTAGATCTCGTTTTACAGTACTATATAAAGAGTTCTTCCTTTGTAGTCCAAAAGAAGAACTCATTAGAGAGCGTATAAAAAAAGCCCAATATCTGCTATCACTTGGAAATATGGCTGTTAATGCTGTTGCTTATAAAGTTGGCTATGATAATATCTATCATTTTAATAGGCAGTTTAAAAAGATTACAGGCTGCTCCCCTGGAAAATATTTTAATAAACATTAATCCTTTATTAAGAGCACTTCTGAGGCACTTTTAATATATTCCTCATCCTCAAGCTTAACCTGAACTTTGCTCTTCCATTCATCCTTTGTTAATAATTTCAGTAAATCTTCCCCATACCATTTTTCTATATCTGAGCGTTGGACTATATATTTTCCGTCAGTGAAATTATAATTTATTCCCTGAAGATTATCAATTAGCGCGAAGGCAGCAGTTGAGTTGTAAATTAAAGCTTTACTTAGTTTATCTCCACTAATGTTTTCTATATTTTCTTTATAATTCACATCCATAGTATTATCAGAGAAAAGTTCAAAAGTTCTAGGTTTATTATTTAGTGGAAGTGTATGAAACAAATTTACCATGTTAGAGAAATTCCCCATATATTTGCTTTTATATTTCAAAATGCTTTCTAAATCATGAGTTGTTGGCTCTTGCTGCTCTATAATATATTGCTTTTTTTCCTGATTATTCTTAGGAATAATTATCCCTTGAACTAAAATGAGTAAAGAAGTTCCTATTACTATTAAACATATTATTATTCTATTCCTTGTTTTCATCATCTTCTCCTACCTCATATCTTAAAATCAACTTAGGAGCTATATTAATAATCAAGGGTATTATAATGGAAACGAAGGGAAGAACATATCCTATTGTAACTTCAGCAAATTGATATGGTCCTGATATATTAATGGGTCTAGAGAACCAAATGTTACTTCCAAATCTAATTACAGTAGTACATAGGGTAATTACTACTATATATAAATCCCAAATAATCCAAGCCATTTTTCTTGCTTTAAGCATAAACTCCAAATTAATGAAGTCCTTGCACTGAAGATACTCAGACTCTCTTTTTCTGCTATATTGAAAATACACTACTCCTAAAATAAAGCTACAAATAAATAGAATCCAGTTTAACAGAATTCCTGCTCCAATAATTGTAAGAGGTATTGTTGTTATCCAAGTTATTATCGAATAAAGTAAGCTTATCTGTAAATATTCCAACTTGTATTTATTTATATAAACTTTTCTGTTTCCATCAATAAGATAATCTATGCTGTTTATGCTTTCCTTTGCTTTATTAACAGCTTGACTATACTCCATACCACTTTGCATTAAATCCTTTACTTTAGCTTCAAGGTTACTTAAAACCTCAGCCTTCAATTCTTTTATCTGATTATTTGCTTTATATTTGATAAACATACTGTCAACATGATTTTTTAAGCTATCCATTAATATCACCCTCCCTTTCAATGAGTTTATCTATTAAAGCTCTACCAGTCTTCCAAGCTAAAAATAATTTTTCATAAGTTTCTTTACCAATGTCTGTAATCTTGTAGTACTTACGTCTTCCCCCTTGACTTTCGTCCCCCCAGTAAGACTCAATAAGTTTTTGCCCTTCAAGCCTTTTTAAGCTGGTATATAGGGAAGGTTCTTTCAATTCATATTTTCCTTCACTTTTTTTAGTTATGCTTTTTATTATTTCGTAGCCATAGTTATCTCCATCATATAAAATGCAAAGAATTATGGTATCTATGTTGCCACGAATTAAGTCACTACTTATGCCACTTTCATTCATGTTTATCACCTCACAATTGCATCATAACCCATATTACCATGTGTGTCAATGTACTATTTGTTAAATATATATTTTCACATAAAAAATATCACCTGCTTTAAAACAAGTGATAAAATAATTATTTTCAATTTTATGATTTTCTAAGAACATACTTTGTAAAATCTTTTACTAGATTTTTATCATCAATCTGTTTTAGTACACTATCTTTTACAAGCAATGATAGTATTAGTAATCCAATGAAAATATTAATATATACATCTTTTAGGTCAAAGGTAAAAAATCCATTTACTAATATGTAGTCTAAACTACCATTCCAAAATATTTTGTCGATTAGTGAACATGTAGCTCCTGAACATATAAAAGCAAACATAGCATGAATATTTCTATTTGTTCCTAATTCTTTATTGAGATAATTATAAAACAAGCAAATTAATACTAGCATAATTGCAACTATTCCAATATATATCCATTTGCTTAAATCTATTTGTAGCATAGAAGTAACCCAGGAATAATATCTATTAAACATAGGCTCAAAATATAGAAAAGGAGCCAATATAGCAAATCTTTTATGCAGAAAATTGTTGTTAATTATTATTTTGATAATCTGTTCTATTGTTATCAATAAAACCACACTTATCCATATTTTATATTTTCTATTCTTCATATTTATTCTACACCACCTCGTTTTGAATAGCTTTTCCTTTGGGTCTTTTCACTTTTATTAGCTTTGTCGTAGAGGATATTAATACTATGCCCGCCGCTATAGCACCTGCACTAGCAAGTGTTTTTATTCCTGTATTTAGTGCTAAAGTGTTTTGCCCTAAAATAGATTGATACATGGTGTAATACATACCATTCCCCGGAACCAAGGGTAAAATTGCACATATTACAAAAGTGGTAACGGTAGTTTTAAGCCTTCTTGCCATTATCTCCGAATATATTGTAGCAATGATAGAGGCGACAAATAAAGAAAAACTAGTTGAAAGCTCCAGACTATTAGTAAATAGATACATAAACCAAGCAAGACCTCCACCTAAGGAAGCAAAAGCAAGCTTCTTACCTCTTATATTAAAAATAATTCCAAAGCAAAAGGTAGCAAATAAAGCATATAAAGAATTAATAATCATATCCTTATCCCTCCAAAGCCATAGATCCACAGCTTTAAAACTATTCCTGTGCCAGCAGCTACTGATATTGCAATGAAAAATGCCTCCATAGCTCTAGCTACTCCTGAAACCAGATCCCCTTCAATAGTATCACGTATAGCATTAGTTATTGCAAGACCTGGAACTAATAGCATTATGGAACCAATGATAATATTATCAGAATGAGTACCTTTTATAAAGCTCGTAAAAGCCAGTGCTACAAACGCAGCTGTAGCTGCACTTAAAATATTTATAATAAAAATATTTAAATTCAAATTCATAAGCTTTATAGATATAATTCTAATAAGTACACCAATCAAAGCTGCAATCAAAAAATCTAGCATATTGCCTCCGTAAAGCAATGTAAAAAAGCCAGCGGCTACTGCAGCTGCAACTACTGTTATTTTTTCTTTATAGCTAGGTAATTTATTTATTACTTTTAATTCTTCTTCAACAAATTCTACAGATAGGTTTTCCGAGCAAATCCTTCTGGAAAGATCATTTACCCTTGATATCTTTTCCAGATTGACGGTCCTCCTTGATATCCTTTTAACTAAGGAAACAGTTTTACCCTCATCATCTACAATGGAGCTCATCATTCCTGTTGGAGTAACGAAGCTATCAGCCTCCTTAAACCCAAAGGCGGAGCATATCCTACATATTGTTTCCTCAACTCTATAGGTTTCCCCTCCATTTTCCAATATAATCCTTCCAGCTTTACTTGATAACTGGAGAATTTTATTAATATCCATTTTAACCTCCGTGTATTTTTTACCTGTTTTCAAAAAGCTCTACGATTTCGCCCTCTGGCCCTTCAAAGAAAGCAATCCTAGCAGGAGTGGGCGGATTGCTTTTTATAACCGCGTCTAATGGTTCCGTAGTTATTTTTCTTCCTGCCTTTCTTACTATTTCAATAACTTCATCACAATTTTTAAGCCTTAAAGCTAAATGAATAAAAGCTCCTTCTAACTTTCTCTCTTTAGATCCTCCTTCAAAAATCTCAAGACAGGCTCCATCACCAATATCTAACATTATAGCACGGCTCCCTGTATCTCCCCATTTTATAGCTTCCTTAAAGCCTAGAATCTCCTTGTAAAACTTCACTGTGTTATCAAAGTCTGATGCTCTCATTGCTATATGGTGAACTCCACCGCCTACTAATATTTCCTTCATATTTTCCCTCCAAATTAAATTATAAGTCCATTATAGCCTATTAACAGATTACAGTAAAATATCGTTGAGTATAACATACCCATTATTTGTCTAAGAGATGCATTTGGAAGTAAAAGGTCAAAATGTGAATTGCCAAATTAGCTAGGGGATGGTACTATTAGTTTAGGTTTATGTATATTTAAACATAGCTGAACAAATTTATACAGAAATGAGGGATAATATGTCAGAGAAGATTAAGATGACCACACCACTCGTTGAGATGGATGGAGATGAAATGACTAGGATTATCTGGAAGATGATCAAGGATATTTTACTAACACCCTATATAGATCTTAAAACAGAATATTACGACTTAGGACTTGTGAAAAGAGATGAGACAGAGGATGCAATAACTATTGAAGCATCTATGGCTATAAAAAAATATGGTGTTGGAGTCAAATGTGCAACCATTACTCCTAACGCTGACAGAGTTAAGGAATATAATCTAAAGGACGTATGGAAAAGCCCTAATGGAACAATTAGAGCTATCTTAGATGGAACTGTTTTCCGTGCTCCCATAATTGTAAACAATATTAAACCATATGTTAAAAACTGGGCTAGTCCTATAACTATAGCTAGACATGCTTATGGAGATATATATAGGGGTGTAGAGTATAAGGTTGAAGAGCCTGGAAAAGTGGAGCTAGTATTCACCTCTAAAAAGGGTGAGGTTACAAGAAAAACCATCCATGAGTTTGATGGTCCCGGAGTGGTTCTTGGCCAGCATAATCTAGATAAGTCCATTGAAAGCTTTGCTAGATCTTGCTTTAACTATGCCTTGGACATTAAACAAGAGCTTTGGTTTGCAACTAAAGATACTATATCTAAAATATATGATCATAGATTTAAGGATATATTTCAAGAAATTTTTGATGAGGAATATAAAGAAAAATTTGCAGCAGCAGGCATAACTTATTTTTATACCCTTATAGATGATGTAGTTGCTAGAATAATTAAATGCCAAGGTGGCATTATCTGGGCTTGTAAAAATTACGATGGGGATGTTATGAGCGATATGGTGGCAACTGCTTTTGGAAGCCTTGCCATGATGACTTCCGTCCTAGTTTCACCTGAGGGTTACTACGAATATGAGGCTGCTCATGGAACAGTTCAACGTCATTACTACAATCATTTAAAAGGGCAAGTCACCTCAACCAATTCAATGGCAACCTTATTTGCTTGGACTGGAGCTCTTAGAAAAAGAGGCGAACTAGATGGATTAAAGGATTTAGTTGCTTTTGCTGATAAGCTAGAAAGAGTTTCAATAGAAGCAATAGAAGAAGGGGTTATGACAAAGGATTTAGTTGCTTTATCTTTAGCCGAAAACAAGAAAATTGTGAGTACTGAAGAGTTTTTACTCGAAATACAAAAAAGGCTTTAGCAGTAAAAAAGGCATATACCTACCAGCATTGTAGGTGGTGTGTCTTTTTTTATTATGTGCAAAATTAATAATTTATTGTAACTTAATTGTAAATACTTGCAAATACTTTTATGATAAAATATTAGATATATAGCTAACTAATATGAAATTTAAGGGGATGGACTTATGCGCAGAATATCGAAAGCAATTATTTTTTCTCTTAGCTTTATATCTTTACTTCTTATAAACAATACAGCTTCCTATGCAGCAAACATTCCGCTTGATAAACATTTGGCTAAGCAGTATGCTACAAATCGTGAAAAGTCAGAGTTAGTTACAGCTGGGAAAGATTATTTTCTAGAAGGTGCAATCGCAAGGCTTGGTATAGCAGATTATAGTTTATCTGCTCCTATAAGAGTATACAAGCTTATAGATACTAATTCTTTTATTAATACCTATAATAACAAAAATAAGCTTACTGATTATATATCAAAATATTATTCCTTTTACCAGTTCATAATTTCACCTGATGATAAGTCTTTAGGCTGTATTGTCTATCATAAAGATTCTGTAGAAGATCTAAAAAACTATAAGTCAGTTACTGATCCAACAGATAAAGCATTTATTTTAAAGCAATACAACAAAAATAAGAATAAATGGTATGTTTCAGAAATAAATTCTGGCGATTATTTAGAATATTTTAGTAATTTATCTAATATACAAACGAGACTTAACTCAGTGGGAATGAATAATATTGATAATATAACTTTATTAGAGCCTAGCGGGGTTATCCTAAGTATGATATATGTAAATAGGGGAAATAAGGAGTACTCTTTACCAATTGGAACGGAAGGTAGTGGTTACACTACAGATAATGTATACAAATTAAGCGATATATTAGATCCAAGACTTAAAACTGCAAAATATTACTTGAAAAATCCAGTGGATCTATCAAAAGTAGCTATGGGATATAATCCACCAATCCAAGAACCTATGTTAACACCTATTACAAAAGTTCCCCCTTACACACGTCGCCCCTTAGCCCTTATTATTGTTTTTATTATAATAGGTTTTGCTTGTATAATATTACTTTTCAAGTGCAAAGCCTCTATTCTAAGTAGGTTTTCATTTAGAAAAAAAGTTAAACTATAAAGTTAAGGGGTAAAACGAAACATAAGTTTCACTTTACCCCTTTAATAATCCTATTTTTATTTTGATTTGAACCATTATGCCTAAAGCATAGAATTAGGTTACTCATCTATAAAATCTACTTCAACTCCAAATATTCATCATAGTTCATTCTCTTATCTATTATGCCATCCTCAGTTAACTCTATTATTCTATTTGCAATCGTTGATATAAACTGATGATCATGGGAAGCAAATAATAAATTGCTTTTATAATCTATAAGACCATTATTTAAGGCTGTTATAGATTCTAGGTCAAGATGATTTGTAGGTTGATCTAATATAAGTGCATTAGCGTTACTTAGCATCATTCTAGATAACATACATCTTACTTTTTCTCCACCGGACAAAACATTAACTTCCTTTAAAGCTTCTTCCCCTGAAAATAGCATTCTGCCTAGAAATCCTCGTATATAACTCTCAGCTTTCTCTTCAGAATACTGTCTTAACCAATCCACTAGGTTAAGATTCACATCATTAAAGAATTCTGAATTGTCTTTTGGGAAATATGCCTTAGTTATAGTAATTCCCCATTTAAATTCCCCGCTATCTGGTTCCATTTCGCCAGTAAGTATTTTAAATAAAGCTGTTTGACTACTTTCATTTTCACCAACAAAGGCTATCTTATCACCCTTATATAATATAAAGCTTACATCATTTAGTACCTTTACTCCATCAAGAGTCTTGGATATACCCTCAACCTTAAGTATTTCATTTCCAACTTCCCTTTCTGGCTTAAATCCAACAAAGGGATATTTTCTGTTTGAAGGTTGAATATCATCTAAGGTTATCTTTTCTAATAGCTTCTTCCTGGAAGTTGCTTGTTTGGATTTAGATGCATTAGCACTAAACCTTTGAACAAATTCCTGAAGATCCTTTATTTTTTCTTCTTTTTTCTTGTTCTGATCCTTCATCATGGCTTGTGCTAGTTGACTTGATTCATACCAGAAATCATAATTACCAACATATAATTTGATTTTTCCAAAATCCACATCTGCCAAATGTGTACATACCTTATTTAAGAAATGTCTATCATGGGACACAACTATTACAGTACCTTCAAAATTAATCAAAAATTCTTCAAGCCAGTTAATAGAATTTAAATCCATGTGATTAGTAGGCTCATCTAGTATCAATATACCTGGTTTGCCAAACAAAGCCTGAGCAAGAAGTACTTTCAACTTTTCTGCTCCAGAAATATCTGACATTAGCTTTTCATGAAGCTCTGTTCCTACTCCTAGACCTTGAAGTAAAGATGAAGCCTCTGATTCTGCTTCCCATCCATTAAGTTCAGCAAATTCTCCCTCGAGTTCTGATGCTTTTATTCCATCTGCATCAGTAAAGTCTGCTTTAGCGTATAGTTCGTCCTTTTCCTTCATTATTTCATAAAGTCTAGAATTTCCCATAACAACTGTCTCTAGGACTTTAATAGCATCATATTCATAATGATCTTGTTTTAAAACTGACATTCTAATTCCAGAACCTATACTTATCTCTCCTGTATTTGGTTCTAAATCGCCAGATAGTATCCTCAAAAAAGTGGTCTTCCCTGCCCCATTGGCACCAATAACACCATAACAATTTCCAGGAGTAAATTTAATATTTACATTTTCAAAGAGTTTTCTTCCTCCGAATCTTAAGCTTACATTAACAACATTGATCAATTTACTACCATCCTCTATATATAATTTCACATACGAAAAATATTATATCATAAATTAGCTTAAAATAGAACATAATAAATAAAATGATGCATAAGTATACTTTTATTTAATAATATTTCCCATATATGATAAAATAGATTTGATTGATGAAATAAGGATGGTGGAACGATTTGAAAGTTTTAACTATATTAATAACAGACTGGTGTCCTCACTGTAATAGAGCTATAAAATGGTTGAAAGAGATAAAGGAAGAAGACTCACGGTTTAAAGAAGTCGAAATAACGATTATTGATGAAGAAAAGCAGCCAGAGCTATCAGAAAAATTTGATTATTATTATGTACCAACCTATTATGTTGATGGTGTAAAAATACATGAGGGTGCCACCTCTAAGGATCAACTTATAGAAGCCTTAGAAGTAGCAGTAAAATAGTCAAAAGGAGATTTACTTATGAAAGAAATAGATTCCTGGAATACCTGGGACGTTAGGTGCTTAAATGGGGTAATGAAAGTTCCCCAGATGGCTGAAATTAGAGTTGGTATATATGATGAAAATAAAAAGAAATATTTAGATGAGCTGCTTTGGGACAAGGTTTCAAGATTTGGCCATCATGAAGTTTATGGCAAGTATTTTGATTTAGATTTGAAATATGAGGACTTTAAATTTAATATGGAATTTGCCAGCAGTGATGATATATTTGTTTATAAAGTCACCCCTATAGATAAAGTGGAAAATATTAAATTTTTCGTAGCTGGGATGCTGCGCTGGAACTCCGCTGGAAAAATAGATAGGGAAGATGATACTATTAGCTTTACTGGAGATGATTATTATTACAATATAAAGGTTATCGGTCCTATAGATAATATTACTCCTATAAATGTGTCTCATCAGGGCATTCTTTTAGATAGCACTGAGCCAATATACATATGCTGCAATAATAACATGAGTATTTCTGAAATGAATATATTTTTAGCCCATTATAAAAAGCACTGGATGAATCACATGGTAAAAGGTGCAGGTCTTTTAAATGAAGCACCGGAAGCAATAATTAAAGGGCTTATTTGGAACACCATCTATGAGCCTATAAAGAAAAGACTTTGTACTCCTGTTTCTAGAGCCTGGTGCATTGCTAATGGGACTAGCTTCGGGTCCTATGTTTTATTTGAATGGGATACTTTTTTTTGTAGCTTGCTTAGCAGCCTTCAGGATAAGGAGCTAGCTTATCAAGAAGTTTCTAGCATACTTCAGGAGATAACTAAGGATGGTTTTATACCTAATTTCGGGTCTCAAATAGGTGGCAGTACCGATAGAGCCCAGCCTCCTGTAGGTTCCTACTGTGTATTAAAGTTGTATAAGCAATTTGGCGATATAGAGTTACTCCAAGATAGCTTCGAGAGCTTACTAATATTTAATAGCTGGTGGCTCCCAAATAGGGATGGGAACAAAGATGGCTTACTTGAATGGGGTTCAAATGCAGATAAATTAGGAGAAGCATCTTGGTGGGAAGCTCATAATATACACGCTGCTAACTATGAATCCGGTCTTGATAACAGCCCTATGTATGATGGAGTTAAATTTAATAATGAAACAAATACCATGGAGCTTATAGATGTTGGCTTAAATTCCTTATATGCTATGGACTGCTGGGCCTTATCTGAAATAGCTAAAATATTAAATAAGCCATTAGAGGCAACCTATTTAGTAAATGAATATAATAGAATCTCCGATCTCATTAATAAAGAGCTTTGGAATCAAGAAGTAGGTATGTACTGTAATAAATACTGGGATGGAACCTTTAGTAATAGATTGTCTCCTACTAACTTTTATCCTATGCTAGCCGGAATACCCTCTAAAGAAATAGCAGCTAGAATGGTACACGACCATCTAGAAAATACTGATGAGTTTTGGGGCGAGTATGTTATACCTAGCATAGCAAAGAATGATCCTGCCTTTTTGGATAATGACTATTGGCGAGGTAGAATCTGGGGACCTATGAACTTTCTTGTTTCCGAGGGTTTAAAGAGGTACGACTTTTATGAAATCTCCTACGAGTTTTCCAAAAAAAGTCTTAACCTATTTTTAAAGGAATGGCTAGAGGAAAATCATATTCACGAAAATTATAACTCCTTAACTGGTGATGGGGATGATGTTAAAAATGCAGACCCAGTATATACCTGGGGAGGTCTACTCGGCTATACCGCCATAGGTGAACTTATAGAATTTGAGCCCTGGGCTACTATAAAGCTTGGAAATTTAAGTGAGGATAGCTCTTCTATTTATAACTTTTCAGTAAATAATGACCTATATGACGTTGTTAAAGAGGAAGGTTTTATAGTTAATAAAAATGGCAATAAATATATTGAAGCTAGTATTCCAGTAATAATATATGATCTTACCTTTGATGAGGACACTTTAAGCTTAAGCCTGCTTCATAATAAAATTGGCACCTTAAAACTGTATTTACCAGAAAATATAAAATTAATTAATGCCACTATAAATGGTATAAACACGAGCTTTGACAATATTCAAGCCTCTCTGGGTATAAGCTTATCCTAAGAAGAGCTTAAAAAAAAATAGGAATTGATTACACAAAAAGCATGTGCTTTCACATGCTTTTTTATGGTTTTGTAATTTCTTTCCTTAACAATAAATTATACTCATAAGTTTTATCTCCAACGGTTTCGCACCCTCTGTCTATAACTTGAGTAAAACCATAACTATTATATATATGTTTAGAATTATAGTTATCATCTTCTACACCTACAGTAAATTCACTATAGCCTTCCCCTTCTAAAGTTTTAATAGCATATTCTACTAATTTTCTACCCAATCCTTGATTCTGATAATCTATATAAACTCTGAAAGCACTTAAATAAACTCTAACACTTGAAATTGTTTCATATCTTAATCCACTTTCATAATAAACTGAAAGTTCACCAATAAATTCTTCCTCACAAATTATTACAAAAATGTCCCTTTTCCTATTTAATAGGTCCGTTGTTGTGTCCCCTATAAATTTATCCAGATCACTATACACATATAGCTTGTCTAACTTATATAACTCTTCTACTTCAATCTTTCTGATTTCATAATTCATAATATCAACTCCAAATTAATTGTAGCATAATTATAGAGGAAATTATAATAATTTACATTATTGAGCAAATACCCGTCAAACAATAAAAGATCCTGTGATTTTTCCATCACAGGATCTTTGACAGTCTAATTACGTTATATTATTTTAAATTTATACTTATCTAATTTTTTTCTTTATTCAACTCATAAAGTTTTTGTATTTCTTCGTTTTTCAATCCTGTTATTTCAATTATATCATCTATAACAAAGCCTTTTTTTACCATTCTAGTTGCAGCCTCAAACTTCTCCACTTTTTTACCTTCTTTTATACCTTCTTCAATACCTTCTTTTCTCAATTCAATACCTACCCTAGTCATCTTTAACCTCTCCTTTAATTTAAATACATATTCCTTATCTATAAACTTGTCGGAAATACCTACTATAGCTCCGATATATAGTATCTTCTCATTATCGTCACAAATCTCTGAAGCAAGTTCTACTGCGCTAATCGCCATTTCATTCTTGTCTATTTTACTTTTCATTAAAGGCAAAAATATTAAGTTCAATTTATCTCTATCATTTAATTTCTCATTTTTATGAATTTTGCCTTGTAAATCATAAAAATATCATCTCCATTGAAGGCTTTCATATAAACATTAGAGACTTGGTAACTAATTGATCCGATATCGATACTACCAATGGCATGTTCAATTTCGGCAGAATAAATCACTGCAGTATTAATATCCTTTTTATCTTTTTTATATAACCTAGCATCATAGAGCAAAAATCTTGCAAGGTTATCTTTTTTATTTGTTGTTTGAAACTCGAGATGTAATATGCTATCATCTTCCAGCAAAAATACAAAATCCATAGCTTCTTCACTAACGTCTAAAACTGGAAGTTCAGTTGAGATCACTGCTTTAATTTTGGCGGTTTTTAGTCCATAAAAATCTAAAACTACATCCTTAAAAGCTGCTGACATGTACTTTAAAATTATATCATTGTTTTGATATGCTATCTCTTTCATTTCCATCACTACTTCCTATTATATCATAGATCTATGTAATTATAATATTTGCTAATTAAAGAAAACTATGCAAACATTTATTCGGTTTATGGGAATGTATACATCCCATCAAACAATAAAAAATCCTGTGATTTTTACTTCACAGGATTTTTTACAGTCTAATTAATCAACTTTACTTATATTAATATTCCCAGAGCTTGTTCTTGCTGTGATTTCTTTGTAGGGACCGTCTCCAACTTTAATTGTCCCATTATTTCTATTATTATTCTTATAGCTGATATCGAAATCTGAATTTATATTGCCTGAGCTACTGTTGCCATCCAGCTTAAAGCCTAATTTGGATGGGATATCTATAATTATATTACCTGAATTTGCACTAAGGTCCACCTTATCACCTATCTGTGATAAACCTACCTCTATATTTCCAGAGGAGGCAAAAATGCTTCCCCCTCCCGAAAGAGGTTTAACATTTATATTTCCTGAGGAGGTTGATAGATTAAAGGTATCTGAAAACACTTCTCCGAGTTTTACATTTCCTGAGCTACTTTTTAATAGAAAGTTTTTCGATTTAATGCTGTAATCACTTGTTATATTACCAGAGGACTCTGATAGCTCCATATTATTTAAATTGAAGATGGAATCAATATTCATGTTTCCAGAGGAATTATTTATATATACGTCCTTATCATAATTTTCAGGTATATACACCTCATAAACCTGGTTAAAACTAGCCCAATTAAAGATGTTCAATGAAAATATTTTATTTTCTTCCTTAACTTTTAGGGTATCCCCTTCCTTTGTCATAACAAACTTTTGATTGTCCTTAAGCTTACCTGGAGCTTTTTGAACTACTCGAATTTGTTCCTCTTTAGTTGTTTTTACTATCACATCCCCACTTGAAAAATTCAAATCAAGCTTTGTAACATTGTTTAAAGTGGAGCTTTCTTCCTTCTGTAGCTTTAGTACTCCACCACTAAAATTCATAATATTTATTTTATTTCCAGAGCTTATTTGATAAATTAAGATGCAAGTGAGAAACAAAGCAATAACCGCCCATATACCTATTAGAAGTTTAATTAATGATTTATTCATTTTATGACTCCTTAAGTTGGAATATTAGGGTTATTATTCTCTCTAAAGCAACTCCCAATATAAATATTATCCAAGAAAATGCCCAAGCGCCAAATAAAAAGCTTACAATTAGGTATATAGCTGTTATTAATGTCCAAACTATCGATCTTACAGATTTTAATATGTTATTCTTCCTATTGCTAGTAGATTTCCACTCTTTAAAATCCTCAACTATTGTATCCTCAGTTTTTACATATCTAGGTCTTGACATAGAATAATAGATAATTAACCAGGTAGCTACTGCATCCATTGTAAGCATTATGCATACTCCTATAGTACCATCTGTATTAAATACAGCTGTAGTTAATATTAAAACAACTACGCTCATAATATAAATTCCTATGGCGGATGAGAGCACAAGAGCCGTCTTTTGTCTCTCCTTTTGAATCTGGCCATAATCTAAAACATTCTGTTCCTTTAAGCCCTTAATCAAATCATCCACATCCCCAATATCTGAAACAACTATGCTGACTGCTTCATCTTCGCTTCTTCCTTGTGATATTTGATCATTATATTTATCGATAAGGTTTGCTAAAAGTTCCTCTTTAAGTTCATTTGCCCTACGTGTTTTAGGCGCAGCTTCAAAAAGCTCCTCTATTTTTTTGTTTAATTTCTCATACATTAACATTACCTCCATTAACTAAACTATCAATTAATTCCTTTGCCTCAATCCAATCTTCTCTGTTTTGCTTAAGGGCTGCCCTACCTAAGGTGGTTATTTTGTAATATCTTCTTCTAGCCCCAGTGGTTTCATCTCCCCAATAGGAAGTTATGAAGAAGGCCTGTTCCAATCTTCTAAAGGCTGAATACAAAGTAGCTTCCTTTAGTTCATATTTATTGTTTGTGGTTATTTGAATAGATTTATTTATCTCATAGCCGTAGCTCTCTTTATCTTCTAAATGGGCCAATATAATTGTTTCGGTATGGCCTCTTATAATATCTGATGTTATTGACATAATTCTTACTCCTTTACCTTTCTTAAATGCTTATTATATTTCTATTATAATAATATATACCTCGCCTGTCAATGTATATATTATTAATATATACATCCCTCATCATATTATATATTATGGTACAAGAAACCACAGGGCTACCCCTGTGGTTTCTACTATTTGTTTTTATGACGTTATATGTATTGCTCTTATTTACAGAATCAAACTTTTTTACTGGCATACACTCCTGACCTTTTCTCACCTATAAAAACATAGTAACCCTCAATTTCTATAATTCTAACCCCACCGAATATTGCTATAATTTTATTTTTGTACCAGTCCTTTCTTTTTGTAACCATAACAAGTTTACCCCCAAGAACTAAACGGTTGAAGCCCTTTTCTATAAACTCCTTAGGTACTGAAAAATCTACATGATAGGGTGGATTAGATAAAATTAATGTAAAATCTTTTTCATCTATCCCTTTAAAGCCATTACTTTCATAAAGTTTTATACCACTTGTATCATTTAGTTCTATATTTACCTTTGCTAAATCTAAGCTAGTCTTGTTAATATCAGACATATAGACTCTATCTGCACCGATTAATTTTGCTGCAAATATACCAACCAGCCCATAACCACAACCTAAATCTAGAACCTTATCCTCCTTAGAAAACTCTACTTGAGATAACATAGCTAGAGTTCCCTTATCCGCATTTGAAGGTGAAAATACTGTTGCTTCAGTTTCAAACTGCATTTCTATATCTTTTAATTTTATATTAATCATAAATCCTCCAGCCTTAAATTTTTCTCTCTTAATATGATTTCTTCTAATATACTTCCAGCTACTTCAACCATAGCAAAGCATCTCTTTTCGTTATTTCTATATTTTTCCTTTAAGCTTCTACAATTATCCGTGCCTAGAGCTACATTAAATTTATCAAAGAATTCTTTGGTTAAGTTTTTCATTCTATCACTTTCATGTCCCCTGTCTGTAGTAAAAAGTATAGATAAAACTGCTAAAGAACCTGTTATTGCTCCACATACGCTTTCAATAGCCATACCACCGCCAAAAGCAGCCATAGTCTTTAAGGTTTCCTTCTTAAGCTCCATATTATATTCATCGTTTGCTGCATAAAGCATAGTTTCGGCACAATTTAAATCATAAGCCTTATCGTAATATTTTTGAACCTTTTCATTTAACATACTATTACCTTCCTTTTATTAATATTTCTACTATCTCATAAAAAAAAAGACAAGTATATGCTACTTATCCTATTGTCTTCTTATCTTCATTTTTTTCATTTGCTCTTCAACCATTCCTATATCCCTCATATTTATCATCATACTATAAGCTTTTTTATCTTTTCTTCCTATAATTAGTTTACCATTTTTAATTCTATAAGCTATAATATCTTCCTTACTCGTATAAAACGGTAATCTAGGCACAGATATACCTTTATCTCCAAAATAAATTCTTGAATTGATATAAAGGCAATTAAATAATAATCCATTAATTAAATTTAATAAATTAACAGATCCGGATATCGTAGTACTTAAAAATTGAAGTAAAATTTGCATTGTTCCTATGGCTAAAAATAATATACTTCCTCGTAAAAATTTTGACCTGCCTGATTTTTTTCCAATTAATCTTCTTGATATCATTGTGGCTATAATAAACGCTAGAATTCCCATGTCAATTATGCTGGTAATAACAAAATCTGTAGCTTCTGAACCAAACAATAAAATTTCCCCTTTATAATTTAATATTTTCTTTAAAAGTACATTATAACATATTAGATAATTTCTATTTTATATACTTTTTCCCATTTACAATATGAAAAGAACGAATTATTTTAGGTATAGCTTTTATCTTTTCACTTTTTAGGGATACTCCCTTTATGTCTCCTAGTATAGCTTTCAATTCCTGTTTATCCTTATCAGCATAATTATATAAGTTCAGCTTTATTTTGCTTTTATCCTTAAAGGATATCTCTATGACATTATCCCACTTAGGGGTATATATTTCAATAATATCCTTGATAAGAAATATTTTAGGCTTCAGAAAAAACCCATAGGGAATAATTATATCTTCAGCACTAATAGAAAGGTCACTGATTTTCTTCTTCTTTAATACATAGTCCTTATATATATCATAATAAAGTAATCCTATAATTAAAATCGAGGATATTACCAATATGACAAGAGAACCCTCTGTATGTTTTTCTGTACTAATAAAAGATCTAACTACAGTAAATAACCATATAATTGCTATTATGAAATCTGCAATTATGTTAGCCTTTTTTCTTTGTAAATTAAAATTTTTGTATTCATTACTCAATTTATAACCCCCCATTAGCTTTTCTTTAATAAAATATGCTTAATCCGATTAAATTCTCGTATAATTTTACTTATATTAATATTATACCAGATAGAATTAAACTTTTCATTAAATAATAATTTTGGAAGCAAAATCCCTGGAGGATTATCCTCCAGGGATTTAATGATTTTACTAATTACTGAATATCACGTTTATTGAAAGTATAATAGCCTGCTATTAAAAATATTACTGAATATATAGCTGACATTATAAGAGCAAATCCTAAAGTTGTATTTTGGATATCAGTAATTATATAGAATGATAGTGTTGGTGTTGCAAAGGGTAGAAATTTACCCCAGCTAAATAAAGAAGAAAGAAAACTTATTAGGTTTGCACCAGCAAGGAGCATAAAAAGTGAAAAGCCGGTTGCAATAGAACGAGATCTAAATATTGCAGACAATGCAAATGCGAATATTACATAAACTAGTATCTGTAATAAATCTAAGGCGTAGATTATCAATGTTCTAATAACTGCAGGTATATATACGATACTGCTTCCAGTCCAGAGCATTTCTTTAGCACCTAAATTGTTAAAGCCAGATAATAACCCCGTCAATAAAAAACTCAATATAAAGGTTACGCCTAACAGTACAATTCCATAAAATAAAGAGGCTATAAACTTAGCAGTTAATATTTGGCTTCTACTGTAAGGCCTTGGGATCATCATCTTCATAGTGCCCTCAGTAAATTCTCCTGCCACATTAGCTGAACAGGCTATTATTAATAGTAAGGCTATAATCTGACTAAAGTTATTAGTAGAAATCTTTGACCATACATTTTGTTTGGTCTCTGGTTTTATATCATGAGCTACAATATATTCTTCCTGAGCTATAGCTTTTTTAAGGGATTTAATTTGCTCATTTTTCTTTGCACTAGTATCTTTCTCTAACTGTGCTAGGGCAAGCTTATCCCCTTCCAGCTGCTTTTGAGTATCTTCTTTCCAAGTAGCTGAAACCTTGTTATCCGTGGATATATTTTGTGATACATTGTAATATTTCATTATACCAAAGGCTAATAAAATTATTCCTACTAATACAATCAACATTACTTTTGTAGATAATCTCTTCCACATTTTAAAATTTTCAATTGAAACGAGATTTAAAAAACTTTTCATATTATTTGTCCCCCCCAGTCAGTACCATAAATACATCTTCAAGTGACTGATTTTCCTTTTTGTCCATGGCAAGAATTCCAATGTTTGCATTAGTAAATAGCTTTATTATTTCAGGAACCCTCTCTGGTTCTACTTCAGCATGTATGCCATCTCCTAATATATTACTCTCTATATTGTTTTCATTTAAAATTACGAGAGCTTTTTCATTATTATCTGTTTTATATATTAAGCTAGTTGTTTTACCTGTCTGAGCCATATTTATAAGTTCATCCACAGTCTTAACAGTGACTATTTTACCCTTATTTATGATACATACCGTATCACACATTTGTTGCATCTCGCCTAATATATGGCTAGATACAAAAACAGCTAAACCAGTCTCATTTGCAAGTTTGCGAAGAAGCTCTCTTAGTTCCTTTATTCCTGCAGGGTCTAGTCCATTAGTTGGCTCATCAAGAATAAGTAGCTTTGGACTATGAAGAAGAGCTTGTGCTACTCCTAAACGTTGTTTCATACCGAGGGAATAGGTTTTAACTTTATCCTTAATAGCAACTTCAAGATCAACTATCTTTACAACTTCCATGATTCTTTCTTCTGTAACATTGTCATACATTCTTGCAAAAACTCGTAGATTGTCAAGGCCTGACATATATTTATATAGGTCTGGGTTTTCAACAATGCATCCTATATTTTTCATTGCCTCCTTGAAATCACCTTTAACTGAATGACCACTTATAAAAATATTACCTGCAGTAATACTTGAAAGTCCAACTATCATTTTAATTGTTGTAGACTTTCCAGCACCATTTGGGCCAAGAAATCCAAATATTTCTCCTTCCTTAAGCTCTAAGGTTATATCTGATACAATTGTGCGTTTGCCTATTACTTTTTTTAGGCCTTCTGTCTTTAAGACTACTTCTGACATAATTCCCTCCTATATTTTTATTTATATGAAATTTATTTAAGGCTAATTTTCCTATCCATAAGATAGGCTATGGCATAAAATATTAATATACATAGGGCTATATCATAGGTGCCCTGTATAATTATAGACTTAACTGTAAATATTTGAAAATCGGTTGAATTTACTGAGCCAATTGAGCCTAAGCTTCTAAATTTTCCAGTAAATAATAATACGAATACACCATTTAATATATCAATAATAAAATAAGTTGCAAAACCAGCTAATACCCCAAATTTCCTCCAAATGGATAGCTTTGAAACAGAAATCGAAAGGAATATAACCAGTATGGAAAGAATCAATTCAATAAAATATACAATTATGACTAGTCCTAAAAGTAAACCGTTATGATTAAAGACTTTATCCACTAAACCCATTAAATTGTTATTTCCAGTCATGGTATAGGCTAATAAGGCAGAGGGTACAACTATAATAAGTAGAGCTCCTATCCATATAATTCCTGTTAATAACTTTGACAATAATAAGATATTTCCCTCACAAGGGAGCGTGAACATTAGATATCCCTCTGTATTAAATAAATTTGAATTAAATCTTTGAAATAATGTCATAGCAGTAATTACTGCTAATGCTATTATTGCAATTGCGAAAAAAGGTTGAATTATAAAATCCTTATCTCTTAAAAACAAAATAGCAACAGCTGCTAAAATAATGTATAAAGAAAATATAGCAACAAACTTAGTATAACAAGCCTTGATTTCATATTTTATAAGCTTTATAAGCATTTGAAAACCTCCCTAAAGAGTTCATCCATAGACTTACCATATTCTGAGCGAATATTGTCCACTTCATCATGAATAAATATCTTGCCCTCCTTAAGCATAATAACCTCATCAAATACTCTTTCTACATCTTGAATTAACTGAGTTGATAAAAGCACTGTACTTTTTTCATTATAATTAGTCAATATTGTATCAATAATAACATCCCTAGCGGCTGGATCAACTCCCCCTAAAGGTTCATCTAAAAGATACAACCTAGCTCTTCTTGACATAACTATAACCAACTGGACCTTTTCGTAGGTACCCTTAGATAACTTACTCACATTTAAACCTAGCTCAATATTTAATCTTTTTAGCAGTTCCAGGGCTTTGCTCTTATCAAAGTCAGCATAAAAGTCACTGAACATGTCAACTACGTCCCTTACTTTCATCCAAGAGCTTAAATATGTTTTATCAGGAAGATATGAAACTATGGCTTTTGTATAGGCTCCGGGAGCATGTCCTTCTATTAAAACTGAACCCTCATATCCCTTCATTATCCCAGCTAATATTTTTATCAGTGTAGTTTTTCCTGAACCATTAGGTCCTAAAAGGCCCACTATTTTGCCTTCAGATAAATTAAAGGATAAAGAATCTAAGGCAAGCTTACCCTCGTATTTCTTTGTCAGTGCCTCAATTTCAATCAAATTATTCATTACTATCCTCCATAAACCCTTCTACAAGCCTTATTATATCAGCCTTAGTAAAGCCGGATTTCTGCATTAGTACTACAAATTCTGCCACCTTGCTCCTTACTGATTCTTCCTTAATTCTACTTATAAGTACAGAATCCGTTGTTATAAATCTACCAGCTGTTCTTTCAGTATACATAAGTCCCTCCCTCTCCAGTTCTGCAAATGCTCTTTGCATTGTATTAGGGTTAACCCCCATAAACTGGGCTAACTCTCTAACGCTCTCTATCTTATCCCCGGGACCTCTTTCTCCTGAAACTATCTGTCTTTTAATTTCTTCCATAATCTGTAGATATATTGGAATGGTGGGATTAAACTCATATTTCATAGACATCCCTCCTAAAAATTAGCGTATTATTGTATTAATAGCTCAATACAATAATACTACCTAAAGATTAGTCTGTCAAGAATGTTTTTTAGTTTCATAAAAAATAAATCAGCTTTCATCATATATTAACATAATATACCTATTTATGCTAATTTAACATTAAATTATAAATACAATGTTTATAGCCTTAATTAGGAAGTGTTTAAACTGACTTCCTTCTGCACTTCCTATTCCTCCTAATGTATACAACTATGGTATCATATATATATGTGTTACGGCATATATAGTGAATTTTTCTTATTATCGGAGGCATAAAAATGAACGCAGAAAACAAACACAATACCTATAATACATTATTCCACTGGCATAGCTTTAGATTAAAACTAGTATTTGAAGGGATTGGAGTGGGTACTATTACAGGTTTATTAATTGTGCTTTATCGTATTGCACTTGAAAAGGCAACCTTTCTTTTAACTGATATCTACAAAACTATATCTGTAAAGCCTATACTTGTTTTGCCTTGGATTGTGACTTTAATAATAATAGGATATGTTGTTGGATTAATGGTTAAACATGAACCCATGATTAGTGGAAGTGGAATCCCGCAAGTGGAAGGCGTTCTACTTAGAAAACTTGATATGATCTGGTGGAGAGTTATCCTTGGTAAATTTATTGGAGGAATTCTTTCCATAGGCTCAGGTCTTTCTTTGGGAAGAGAGGGACCTTCGGTTCAAATAGGAGCAGCAGTTGGTCAAGGGTTTAGTAAGGTGTTTAAAAGAGTGAAAATCGAAGAGAAATATCTTATGACTAGTGGAGCTAGTGCAGGACTAGCAGCTGCCTTTAATGCTCCTTTAGCTGGAGTAATGTTTGCATTAGAGGAGGTTCATAAAAACTTTTCTCCTTTAGTTTTACTTTCAGCTTTATCCGCTGCACTATCAGCTGATTTTGTAGCCAGTGGTTACAGCTGTAGTTAGAGCGCCTATAACTGGAACCATTTTAATTACTGAAATGACAGGTTCCTTTAGTCATTTACTTTCTTTAGCTATTGTATCAATAGTTGCATATATTGTTGCAGATATTTTCTCATCAAAGCCTATTTATGAATCATTACTGGAAAAGATTTTACACAATCAAGGTGAAAAAATATCTTCCAGTAATAAGAAAAATAAGTCTATATTAGAATTCGCTGTTTTTATGGGCTCAGCTTTAGATGGCTTACAAATTAAAGAAGTAAAGTGGCCCCACATTGTTTATTAGTGGCTGTTAAGCGTGGAGAACATGAAATACTTCCTCAAGGAGCTACTGTTATTTTTCCAGGAGACTATTTGATTGTACTAACAAATGAGGATAGGGTAGCTAAAATAAATGATGCTTTAAGGATACTTACAAGAAGCTCTGAAATATTAGATAAATAAATTTACATTTGAATCTTCAGCTTCACCTAAGTAATAACCTACTCCACCAATCTTTACTCCATCAATTAGTTCTTCCTGTTTTATTCCCATAACATCCATGGACATTGAGCAAGCAACTACTTCCACCCCACTATCCATGGCAGACTTAATTAATTCCTCAAGAGAGCTTATATTTTTATTCTTCATTACCATCCGTATCATCTTAGCACCCATACCCATCATCTGCATGTTAGAAAGCTTAAGCTTTTTGCTTCCTCTTGGCATCATAAACCCAAACATAGAGTCAATAACGCCTTTTTTAACAGCCACTTTTTCAGGCCTTCTTAATATATTCAATCCCCAGAAGGTAAAGAATAATGTAACCTTCTTACCCATGGAGGCAGCTCCATTGGCAATTATAAAGGCTGCAATAGCTTTATCTAAATCACCACTAAATACCACAATAGTTTTGTTATCTCCCGCCTTTATATCAGAGGGAAAAGATTTGTTTATATTAGTATTTTTATTGCTTTTCTTTATGAAAGCATAAATCATACCTTTATCTTTTCTTAAAGCTACTAATTCATTATGAGTCTTATCACACCAGGATTTAATATCTTCATAAAAGCCTGGGTCAGAGGCTGTTACTTTAAGTATTTGCCCATCACTTAATTCATCAATATTAGCTTTAACCTGAATTAACGGTCCAGGACAACACAAGCCACATGCATCAAGACTTTTATCATAGTTATCTTCACTTTTATTAATCTCTTCTTTAATAATCTGAGTATCCTGTTCTAAATTTTTAATTGTATCTTTCCCTTCAGGCTTAAATTTTTGCATGAATACAGATTTGTATCCACCAGTTAAATTCTTAACTTTAAAGCCTTTCTGCTGCATTATCCTTGCTGCCACATATCCTCTTAGCCCAACCTGACAATACTCAAGAATTTCTTTGTTTTTATCAAGTTCTCCTATTCTTTCTCTAAGACTATCCACTGGAATATTTATAGCCCCTTCAATGTGACCGTTGTTAAACTCTATATCTGTCCGAACATCTAATAAAATAGCATTTTCTTTATCATAGGCCATAAACTCATCAGATGTTAATACTTCCATTCTTCCTGCTAACACATTTTCAGCTACATATCCTGCCATATTGACGGGATCCTTAGCGGAAGAAAAGGGTGGCGCATATGAAAGCTCGAGTTCAGTTAAGTCCTTAACAGTTCCACCAAGGCGAATTACAGTGGCAAGGATATCAATTCTCTTGTCCACTCCATCATAACCGACTCCTTGGGCTCCGAGAATTTTACCCTCATCATTAAAGATAAGTTTAAGTGTCAAGGACAAAGCTCCTGGATAATAGGAAGAATGTGAAACAGGATGAACAAATATAACTTTATAGGGTATATTAAGCCTAGCTAAAGTCCTTTCATTATTGCCCGTGCTTGCAGCAGTTAATCCAAACACCTTAATAATTGAAGTTCCTTGAGTTCCCTTATAAGTAGTTCCCAGTCCTGCTATATTATCCGCTGCTATTCTACCTTGTTTGTTTGCAGGACCAGCTAGTGGTATTGCTGTATTGCCTTTGTTTATAAAATCTTGAACTTCAATAGCATCACCTACAGCAAATACCCCCTGTGCACTAGTTTCCATTTTATCATTAACTAAGATATGTCCCCTAGTACCGAGTTTAATGCCAGCTTCACCTGCAAAAGCTGTATCTGGGGTTACTCCAATAGCAAGTATTACAATATCAGTACATATTTTTTTACCACTATTTAAAATAACTTCTATTGAAGCTTCATTTTCCTTAAAGGCTTTTACTCCATCATTAAGAATTATTTCTACTCCATTATCTGAAATTTCTTTTTCTACTGTTACTACAATATCTGTGTCAAAGGGTGCCATTAGATGCGGGGCAGCTTCAACCAAAGTAACCACTAGTCCTCTCTGTTTTAAGTTCTCAGCCATTTCCACGCCTACATAGCCTCCGCCAATAACAACAGCACTTTTAGTTCCTTCTTTGTCTACATATGACTTTATATTATCAGTATCTGGAATATTTCTTAGAGTAAAAATTCTACTACTGTTAATTCCTTCTATATTAGGTCTTATTGCTCTCGCTCCTGGGGATAAAACTAAAAAGTCATAGCTTTCTTCGTAAGTTCCTTTAGCCTTGCTATCAACTGTTACAGTCTTTTTGCTCGTGTCAATTCCAACTACTTCACTGTTGTTTCTTACATCTATATTAAATCTAGCTTTCATACTTTTAGGTGTCTGTACTAGAAGCTTTTCTCTTTCCTTAATTGCTTCTCCAATATAATAAGGAAGTCCACAATTTGCAAAAGAAATATACTCATCTCTTTCAAACATAATTATTTCTGCATTTTCATCTAGTCTTCTAAGTCTGGCTGCTGTGGATGCTCCTCCAGCTACGCCGCCAACTATAATCACTTTCTTATTCATTAAAACCACTCCTCTTGATATTATATTGTTATATCTTAATATTGTGATATAACAATATAATATCATATATACAATAGAAATCAATAGAAAGATCTAGTATTATTAAACATCTTCTTAAACCTATGAACAAAAAAGCTACATAGAATTTATCTCCCATGTAGCTTTAACATTACTTTATTTTTGTTTTCTAATATTTCATACTCTAGGTTTTAAAAGCACTTTCACTAGTTCTTTAGCCTTGTCATCACAAACACTATAATTGATCTCAAGTCCACTTCTTTTACCTTCAATAATTTTTGCACTTCTTAGTTTTTGCAGATGCTGGGATAAAGTTGATTGTGGAATACCTAAACAACCTTGCATGTGACTTACATTACACTCCCCTTTTTCCAGCAACCCTTTAACAATACATAACCTTACTGGATGGGCTAATACTTTAAGCATTTCTGCAGTTTCATTATATTCCATATAATTCTCGTTCATATATCTTACCTCTTTGCAAACAAAACTTCACCTTTATATTGTTATATTTATATATTATGATACATTCTTTAAATAATCAATAATTTTAATACTTTTTAAATTCTAATTATATAGCAGCCCGTGGCAAACGATCATTTAATTATGTTTTTGGTAGCTGACCTTATACTCTTAATCTCAACCAAGATGAAAACAACTAAAGGTATTATAACTTCAAAGAAAAACGAATAATATGGCCATGCAATCGCAGTCCAAGCTGACATTTCCATAGTACTTATGTAAACAAAAGTAGAAAAATTAAACATTAAAAGTGTAACCGGAGTCGCAATAAATCTATAATCATTAAAACCAAAAACCTTTGAAATTCCATTGCAAACAGCAAAAAGGCAGATTATTGCTTTAACAAATACGCATACTAAAAATACGAGTATTGCACCCATCTCCATTCTTTGAAACATTTGCCCAACATGAATAAGGCTAATTGCCAAAATAGACGGAAAGTACACCCTTGATATTGTTTCACTACCTAAGACTAAAAGATTACATAGTGTTGCTATAAATATAATTAAGCCACCTAACCCTAACCCCACCATAAAGGTTTTGCTGTAATTTTTAATTTTAGATATATTTGAAAATACCATAGTAAAAACCACAATTTCGCCAAAAGGATAAGAAAAACATGAAAAGGTACCTTTTAATAGTGGAGTAACTCCACCATTTAGGATTGGTTTTAATCTATTTATATCCATTTCAGAAAGGGACAGTGTTGTGTAAATAATAAATAGTAAAATAACAATCCAAATAAAGAACTCAGACCACCTTCCTATTACTTCAATACCCTCTTTTAAACCCCATATAAGTAAAATAGTGAAAAAAGCCATTGGAACTATCACTGGTGTATTAGTAAACACCAAAGTATTAGTAAAGTCTGATAGGTTTCTCATAATCAAGGCGCCATCATGAAAGACAAACCATATCATTAGTATACTTATTATTTTTCCTATAAACTTTCCCATAACAATTTGTAGAATATCAAATAAATCTTTTCCAGGATATAGAGATAAGATTCTAGAAAATATAAGCAACAAAATAATAGCCCATGAATAAGCAATAATTATCGCAATCCACGCGTCTTGTTTTGCAGCCCCAGAAGGTGCTAGTAATAGGGTAGTTCCAAGGATGAAAAGTATTATAAGTATAATCCCTTGTCTTTCAGAAATAGCTTCATTATTCAATTATCTCTCCTATATTATTTACTGTAATGGTAAACAGTAAATAAACAATTAATTATTTTTACCGAATATAGAAATTATCATATTTTTTATTAGGTTGGATGGACTTGGTAACTGTATCCCTAAACTTATAAGGATGCTAATTATCATGGAAAATATAATCAGAGAGAAATATACTATTGTTTTACCCCTATTTTTCTCTTTTAAAAGCGGGATACTTTCAAGAAATATTATTATTATATATAAAATTATTACAAGTAAAAACATTTGTAAATTCTCCTTTGATTATTAACTAGTTGGAATAGATTTTATTGTTTTCCCGCTCCCTTTTATTTTCATATGTACCTTAACCACAGTTTTCATGTTCTGAAATATATCTTCACCACTCTTTTTGAAATCTTCACTTGCTTTAGGTTTTTCTCTCATAAAAGTCTCATCAAAACCTAAGACATCACTATCATAATCTTTCTGCAATTTATCAATTAAAGACTGAACCCGAACCTCAATTTCTTTTTCTGCTTCACTTTGAAGCATTTTTAAGTTTTCCTCTTTCATAAAATCTTTAGTTCCTTGAACTTCATCTATAGCTACAACCGGATATATATCGATAATCATTGATACTCTTCCATTGTTATATTTGGGGGTTAATTTAGTTCTATTTTCAAATATTTCTAAGGTTATATTGGTACTAGAACCTAAAATATTTTTTAAAACAATTAATCCTTCATGTGCTTTATTTTTAATCATTTGCATGTATAAGGTTTCCGTATCATCTATATACCCTACAAGTTTATCTGATTTAAAAATAGCAGATCCGCTTAACCGAGGTTCTATAGCATCATCACTAGATTGGTTTTCAACTGTAGCTAACAAGCAAGAATTTCCTTCTGATGTCATTTCATTTAGAAATGAATTTAATCTTGAATCCTTGAACCCAGAAAGTATTTTCCCTGACATCATGGTATCATCAAGATGAAAGGAAGTTACTTCATTAAGCTTAACCTTATGTTTTAAAATCTCCGCAGCACTATCTCCTTTTGAAATCATTATCCAAATATCTGGCCTAACATCAGAGTCTCTACTAGTCCAATCAATTACAGGAATTATACCCTGGCTTGCAATTGTCTTACTTATTATTACCACCTTTGTACCACTCCAATAAAGTCTTAACCCAGTTTTCTGTATCATGTTTCTCATCGCTTCAAATATGGTATCACCTTTAGAGGTAAAAAGCTCAGAATTAACATTTGAGGTGAACCCTTGAGCTTGTGTGGTTATAATTTCTGTTGTAACAATATATTCATTTGTACTTATATCTCTATCTATTGCAATACCAGCGACAATTGCTAAAGTGTCTATCTCCTTATAGTCCCAGCACCCAGATAATACAGTCGGAAATACAACAATAATAAAGCTAAGGATAATCAATTTGCTTTTCTTCATTTAAAGACCTTCTTTCATCCCTTTTTTATTCGTTTAGTATTCTTTGTAAAGAGCTTAGGTCTTAAGTGCATATCCCACCAAGGTGCTCTAATTAATGTATCTTTTATGTCTTGAGTTGAAAAAGATGGCATGTTAATCATATAGGGTATACCAAAGGAGCGTATAGACATCATATGAAGCACGAGTCCCATTACTCCAAAAATGTATCCATATAACCCCAAAAATGAAGCTAATATCAAAAATATTATTCTTATCTCTAATATTCCTAAAACCTGAGGTAGCATAATGCTGGCAATTCCAGTTATTGCAGTAATCATTACTATAGGAGTACTAACTAGTCTTGCATTAACTGCAGCATCACCAAGGACTAAGGCACCAACAATGCTAATTGCTCCTCCAACATGTTTAGGCATTCTAAGACCTGCTTCCTTAAGTATCTCAAATATAATCATCATACCCATAGCCTCTACAATTGAAGGGAAAGGTACTCCTTTTCTCGCAGAATATATGCTTATAAGAAGTTGAGTGGGAAGAAGTTCTTGATGGAAAGTAACAATAGCCACATATATTGCTGGTACACTAGTACCAAGAAAAAAGCATAGCCATCGAAGAGATCTGATAAAAGAGGAATATAAAAAATTGTCATAATAGTCTTCATTGCTCTGAAAAACCTCAACAAAGATACTTGGAAGAGTTAATGCAACAGGACTTCCATCGCAGAAAACTGCGAACCTTCCTTCAAGAAGTTTGCCTACCACCACATCAGGTCTCTCCGTATTAATTATTGTTCTAAAGGGAGAATAGGGAGCATCTTTAATCATTTCTTCTATATAACCAGAATCTAAAATGCCATCGATATCAATAGCATTTAGTCTATTCATAAGCTCATCAAGTATAGGTTGCTTTGCTATGCCTTCAATATAGCACACACATATCAGAGTTTTAGTTTGTTTCCCAATTCTCATGAATTTTAGCTTTAAGTTAGGATTGACTAAACGCCGTCGCAAAAGTGAAAGGTTTAAATTCATTGATTCGGTAAAGCCTTCCCTAGGACCTCTAACTATGGTTTCTGCTTGAGGTTCTGAAATTGATCTAGTTTCCCAGCCAATAGTATTTATACTAATAACTTCAGGAACGCCATCTATGAACAGGATGGTTTTTCCATACATAATTCCATTGATTATATCATCAACGCCTTGGATTCTTTTATTATCACCAGTTAACAGTAATTTCTGCATTAAAACATCCATGATTTTATTAGGGTTATCAAAAGATACATCACTTAGCAAAATAGGCTTTATGATATCTTCATTAATAATTTTGGAATTTGCCATTCCATCAATATAAATAAGCATACACTTTATGTCATCAGCTTTCCCAAGTGATAACTCTCTATATACGATTGTTGAATCATTAATAAAAATATTTTTTATCATATTAATATTTTCACTTAAGGAAGTTACCAGCTTTATATTAGAGAATTCATTTGTATCCATAAATTAAACTTCCTTTATATACTAATAATTAAATTATGTATATATACTTTCTCCAATTTTCAAGTCCTCTATTCTCATATAACTAAATAATTAAAAACAAAAGAAAAGGCAGATAACTCTCACTATCAGCCTTTTCTTAATTATTGGAAATATAAAATCACCTTAATGTAATCTTGTATTCTTCTCCCTTAATTGTATTAAACTCAATTATATTATCCTCAAGTGATACAATATTTATTATCTCAAGGCCTGAAGCATCCTCAATTATATAATTATCCTTATTATATAATCTACAGCTTCCACCTACTGTGGAAATTATTTTACCCTCAATCAAATGTCCATTTTCCCAAGCTATAGCTACCTGAAAGCCGCCTCTAGCTCTTAGCCCCTTTACAGAGCCTTTACTCCATGCCTTAGGCATTGCTGGCAAGAACTCGATAAAGCCACCATGGCTCTGAAGTATCATTTCTGAAATTCCAGCTACTCCGCCAAAGTTACCATCTATTTGAAAGGGTGGGCAAACATCGAAGAGATTCCATAATGTAAGCTTTCTTAATAAATTCATAACATATTTATAGGCATTTTCTCCATCCTTAAGTCTTGAATATAAATTTATAACCCAAGAACAGCTCCAACCGGTATGCCCTCCCCCGTCCTTTAATCTTCTATCAATACTCTTTCTTGCAGCCTCATAAAACACTTCGTTATCCTTTAAAGATAAATCCTTACCAGGGTATAGCCCAAATAAATGGGACATATGCCTGTGACCTATTTCTATCTCATCAAAATCTCTAAACCATTCCTGAAGCTGTCCATATCTTCCTATTTGATAGGGGAACAGCTTTATTATAGCCTTAGATAATTCCTCTTTAAATTTCATATCTAGCTTTAATATTTTGCTAGCTTCTATACAGTTAGTAAAGAGATCTCTTATAATTGCCATATCCATTGTTGATGCGTAACTTGCTCCACATGCCTTCCCTTCAGTTGTAAGAAAATTATTTTCAGGAGAAGTTGATGGACAGGTTACTAAATGACCGTCCTTATCTTCAATTAGCCAATCTAACAGGAATGTGGCTGCGCCTTTCATCAGTGGATATGCCTCATTTCTTAAGAAGTCCATATCTCTATTAAAATCATAATGCTCCCAAAGATGGTGGCACATCCAGGCCCCTGCCATTGGCCAATAAGCCCACATGATATTTTCTGTTGCAGGCGCTGCCTGCCTCCATAAATCTACATTATGATGGGCTACCCAGCCTCTACAACCATAATTTACTTTTGCTGTTTCAGCACCAGTTATTGACAACTCCTTTAGCATAGTAAATAGTGGCTCATGACATTCTGATAAATTACAGTTTTCTGCAGGCCAATAGTTCATCTCTACATTGATATTGGTAGTATAATTGCTGCTCCAGGCAGGTCTAATATCTTCATTCCAAATACCTTGAAGATTAGCTGGCTGAGTCCCTTTTCTTGAACTTGCTATTAATAAATATCTTCCAAATTGAAAATATAAGGCAACTAAGGCAGGGTCATCGCTACCTTCAATAACTGCTTTTAATCTATCATCAGTAGGTATACTATTACTCGCATCCTCTCCAAGACTTAGCTCAACTCTTTTAAATAATTCTTGATGATCCTGTACATGGCTATTGTAAATCTCTTCATAGGTTTTACTCAGCGCATCTTTAATTTCCTTCTCACAGAAAGGAGTAGTTTCTTTTTTTTCTTCTTTATTAAACCCATTATAGCTTGTATGAGCTGAAAGTATTAAAATTACCATATCAGCTTTTTCAATGTATAATCTATCTTCCTTTGAGTACACTTCTCCTCCCTCTAACTTAACCTTTAGTTGTATTTCAAAATCCATGCCTTTTTGCCCAGTTTCATCATAAATTATAGGCGCTTCACTGGTCACATATGAAGGTACTGCATGAATTGGTGCTTTACCCGTTAAAACCAAATTGTCCTTATCCTTTGAAACAGTTTTGTACCTTAGTAGGCTATCTAAGCTAGCATTAAAGCTTAATGCTCCCTTTTTATTGGCCTTTAGTCTTATTACAATTACATTGTCAGGAGCAGATGCAAATACTTCTCTTTCATAAAGTACATCATCAATGGTATAGCTTACTCTAACCACTGCTTCTTCTAGATCTAACTCTCGTTTATATTTCTCTACCTTGCCAGCTTTATCAAAATTTAAATAAAGATTTCCCATTGGAGCATATGATTCATTCCAATCTCCCAGCATATTTTCTGTCATAATTTCTTGTGCCTTAATAAAGGAACCTTCAAATATAAGTTTCCTTGCCTCTTCCAAATACTCCAGGGCTTTGGGATTATTTTTATCTCTTGGAAATCCTGTCCATAGAGTATCTTCATTAAGTTGAATTCTTTCCTCTTCAACCTTTCCAAAGATCATAGCTCCAAGTCTTCCATTACCAATAGGTAAGGCTTCCGTCCATTCCTCAGATGGTTTATTGTACCATAGTATTAAATTTGAATTTGTCATTTTAACGCCTCCATTAGTAAAAGTATTATAAATATAATTTACTTAAATAAAATCTTTAACCATTCTATTGCCAGTCCCATCCAAGTTGCTACATGAGCATTGGGACTATCTGTTTCTATCGTTGCCAGAGATAACCCATGACCACCTTCCGGATATATATGTAGTTCAAAGGGAATATTATTTTTTCTTAAGCCTTGGGCGAAAAGCAAGGTATTTTCCACTGGTACACAGTCGTCCTCAAAAGTATGCCATAAGAAGGTTGGTGGTGTGCTCTTACTTATTTGATGCTCTAGAGACATTTCATAAAGCAAATTCTTATCCGCATCTGCACCCAACAAATTAACAAAAGAGCCCATATGCCCAAATTCACCGGAGCTGATTACTGGGTAACAAAGCAATAATGCATTAGGCTTATTATATCCTGCCTTAATATGAAGTTTTTCTGCTAAATAAGGCTTATCCCAATGTACACCAAGATTTGCTGCAAGATGACCCCCTGCTGAAAATCCGCATATCGCTATTTTATCCTTGTCCACCTTCCAGATTTCTGCATTATCCCTAATAATACACATCGCCTTGGACACATCCATTAAAGGTTGGGGATGCTTTCTTGGTGCGCAACTATAGTAAACTACAAAGGCATGAAAGCCTGATGCATTAAACTGTAGAGCAACTTGTTCTGCTTCTCTATCGGAGGTCATCTCATATCCGCCCCCTGGGCATATCAGTATAGCTCCTCTATTTTTAGAACCATCTAACACATATGTAACTAATGTTGGTATGAACCCATCATCGCCATTTTTATTCCATAAATTGATCTTTTCATTTATCATATTTATCTCCTTTGTATATAACTCTTGTGACTCTTATTATAAACTAAAATAGAGCCTATTACAGAATTAATATCTGTGATAGGCTCTATTTTAGTTACTTAATCGAATAGATATCTATGCGCTGAATCTTGAAACTTTAAATATGTAATGTTATTTGTTTTGCTATAAGAGATCATTCCATAGTGACAGCTATCTCCAATTTGGAAATCTCCTGTTTCATCAGTTCCATCTGCACATTGAATTTTAATTTTATGTTTACCCTTTGATAATTTCAGTGAATAATTGTAAAAATTGTTGGGATTAACTAGATTACTATAATTCTTTGAGATGAAACCTTCCATCATAAACAGCTTAGCATCTATAAATATTTTTAATTTACCTTCCTTCATATTAGTATCATCAGAAACCACCGTTAATATAAAATTATTTGCTGTAATTGCGGTATTTCTTGCCTTTTGAATCTCAGGAGAGCATATTAGTGGTTTTTGTTGACAGCCAGATAATAAAACAAAAACCAATAAAAATAATATTAATCTTTTCATAAATATGCCCCCTTTATTTTTCACGGTTAATTATAACGCTTAAAAGAACTGTATATGTATTAGACGTTATAAAGTAGAAAAAAGTTACATAAAACTAAAATAAAATTCGAAAATCTTCATAAATTCTTCATTTTATTCAACTGTAAAAATTCCCGATTATTGCATACTTATATTTATGTAAAATATTTGAAAGGGGGATGCATTTATGGATGAACTTATTAAGATTGTCAGCAATCTTGGCTTTCCAATTGCTGTTTCACTCTATTTACTCATAAGATTTGAAGCAAAAATAGAGCTTTTATCAAGCTCTATAAACAATCTTACCAATGTAATATCCGGTAAAATTGGTAACAATGCTAATGAAAAATAATAATATTAACAAATTTGTAAGTTATGTGTAAGAATTCCTTAGCTTTTTCCTTAATACGCTATGATATTATTAATTAATGTAATTTCTTACCAATAATTAGGGGGTATTTAGTATGAACTATACTGAAATTGAAACCGCAGTGGTGAAAGCGAAAAGTGGTGACACAGCCGCATTATTATCATTATTTGACCAGTACAAGCTTTTTATTCTCAAAACTGCAAATACTATTAAACTTAAAAATTATGATTACTCTGATCTACTTCAGCTAGGATATATTACAATAATTAATGCAGTTGTGAAATATAAAATTGGAAAACACAATTTCTCGTCTTATGTATACTCAGCCATAAAGAACACTATGTATTACACCTTACGAGAAAATAAAGGCTCCATTGAAGAAATAAGCCTTAATACACCTATTAACGATAATGCTGATCTTGAGCTTATGGATAGTATTTGCGGGGAGGATAATGTTGAAGATCCATTTTTTCACAAAGAGAACCTTAGAACGTTAAGGAGCATACTTAAGGAGCTAGAGGCAGATGAGCTAGAACTTATAATTATGCTTTATTATTCAAATTATACACTAAAACGATATTCTCAAATTAAAAATATTAATTACATTACCTGTATGCGTAAAAGAAATAAAATTTTGTCTAAACTTCGAGGCAAACTGGAGGATTAAGTATTTGAGGAAATTAATATTAAGGGCAAATAATTATGGAAAGTCTCCATATTATTTGCCCTAACCCTTTTTATGCCTATTAAAGTTCATTGAAGTATGAAACATACTCTACCTTATATTTGCCGTCAGAATACAAGTAATTATAAAGATCTATGAAGTAGTCATCCGTCATACTTGCTATATAGTCCACTACTATTTGATTTGGCTCCTCCTCTGAATAGGGGATAGCTCTTTCATAACCCTTGGATCTATTTTGTACAAAATCTATATGGTGTTTAAAGATAACCGAATCTATATTTTTACTTTTCAAGTCCTGAAGAAGCTTTTCATAAATATTTTCAAACATAGGTTTTATGCTATTATTATACTGTGCTTCAATAATTGGATTATTATATATATAAGTATAATTTTCCTTCTTGCAGGCCTTCAATTCATTGAAATACTCTTCATCAATTTTAATATAATCTTTCCCATAGCTGTTTTCAATAATATTTACAGCTAAGTTATTTATGATTTCCGCATTATACCTACCGATAGTACCATATTTAAATATATCATCAGAAGCTATAAGTTTAGCTTTGACTGCGTCCTGCCTATCCTTACCTAGATAAGCCACCATATCACAGATCCTTACAACGCAGCCCTCTAAAGTGTTAGGAACCATAGTGTTTATGATGCTTTCCTCTACATAAGCGTCTTCTGTAAGCTTGTCAAATTCTTCAAAGGAATTTAGTCTACTTGGAATGTAGTCTTTAAGCTCAAACTCACCATTATGACATATGATTCCGTCCAAGGTTTGAAGACTTATATTATATGGGAAAATACCATCAAGAACACGAACGCTATGGACATTATGATTAAAATAACGCTCGGTATGACCATAATATAATTCATTTAGAAACTTCTCCCCCGCATGACCAAAGGGGGTATGCCCAATATCATGGCCTAAGGCGATAGCCTCAATTAAGTCTAAGTTTAAACCAAGCACCTGCCCAATATTTCTAGCTATTCTGGAAACTAATTGTACATGGAAGGCTCTTCTGGTTATATCATCATTTTTATAGAAGGAAAAAACCTGAGTTTTATCTGAGTATCGATTATAATAAGCACTATGCATAATCTTATCAATATCCCTTGAAAATGCAGGACGCCAAAGGGTATGTTTATCCTTATTATTGTTTCTTCGAAGCATTTTTTTTTCGTCAAAGGCCACCTTGGGCTTTCTACCTGACTCCATATCATTTTCAATTCTTTCCTGAAGCTCTTTACTTAATATTTTATATCTTAACATGCTGCACCTTCTTTACATTAAACCTATTTTATAGCTTTTCTCCAATTAATATATAAGATAAGGGTATACCCTTACCACTTAATATATCAAATAATCCAGATATATCGTAATCAAATTCCCTGAGTTTTTTTATGTAAATACCATTCTTAAGTAATGCATTTAACAAATCACTAAAAGTGTAGGAATAACTGGTAAATGTTTTAGATTCATAGCTTTTACCTGCAATATCAAACCCGACTGCTTGCTTTGCTCCTAGTTTAGTTATTGATAAAAGTTCTCTTCCATCATTACAACAAAATTGAGCGATAGTACTACTAGTGAAATCAAATTTTTTAAGTTCCTCAACCATTTCTTTTTCAAGATATGGGCAGTATTCAGTGGTCAATCTATAGAGCTTTCCCTTATCCCATTCAATTGAGCGATTTTCAAAGGCTTCTTCCCAAGCCTCCTTATTTGAATCAATATAATCCATAATAACTTCTCCTCTTCTTCTTTAACCTTATCATGAAATTTAGATCTATAAAACTAGGTTATACATCTTAATTGTAGTGTCATCTTTATTTTACCACCGACCTAGGTTTAATCATAGTATTAAAAAGTTCTATAATTTACTGTTAAATATTTGAAATGAACCTATGTATCTTATATAATTATATTAAGGAGATATTTTTATGGGAAAGTTTATAGTGGTCTTTTTATCCTTAGTAATGCTTCTAGGTTTAGTCGTAAGTATGACTGATAGAGTTTCCTACAACTCTGTGCCTTATCCTCGTGAAACTGCAATAAAAAATGGTGATTTGGTAAGGGGTAGTTCTAACGTTGACAAGTTAGATATATTTATGGAGAATGTTAGAAATGGTGAAATAATTGATTACACTTTTGATAACACAAGAGATAGTTTTGGTTTACCAACCATTGAAAAGAAAAAGTTTACTAGAAATAGCCTCTATAAAAAGGGCCCTAGCTATTACTTGAGAAATGTTTTCGGGGAACTACTAATATTTTAATAAGTTTTAAGTTAGCAAAGGATTATAAATCAAGGAGGATATTACCATGTTTACAACGTTTTTAATAGAAGAAAATATTTTAAGTGAAGTTTCCTTTTCAAATTATCAAGTACCCTTTAACTTGTTTTATACTATTATTGAGGGTAAAGATCCAATAGCATTGAAGGCGATGGAAGCAAATGCTATTGCCCTTCAAAATCCGGGGAAACCAATGTGGCTTTGGATTAATGAAACTCTTAAGCAATCCTCAATTGATAATATTATCAATTCTTTATGTAATCAATTAAAGGAAAGCAAGCTATGTGGGATTTCAGGAAAACCTGAATTTGTAAAAATCTTTGCAGAGGAGTATTCTAAAATGCTTGGTATATCCTATGGTGTATCTCTTAGCATGGAAGCTTACCACTGCACAAAGGTTATTAATCCTGATTATGTTCAAGGAAAGCTGATAGTAGCTAATTTAACTCATAAGGATATTGTTGCAGGTTTTTGCGTGGGCTTTGTTTTCTGGTGCTTTGGAGCAACTATATCAATAGAAAGTCAAGTTGAAAGCTCTGAGACGATGATAAACTCTGGCAATTTATTTTTATGGGAGGTAAACGGTGAAATCTGTGCAATGATAAACATAGCACATCGTTCAGAACAATATGCTCGTATCAATGACGTATATACTTCCCCAGAACAAAGAGGAAATGGTTATGCTAGTAAAATGGTAGGCGAATTAAGTTCAATGCTAATTAAAGAAGGCTTAATCCCTATGTTATATGCTGATACAAAAAATGCTACCTCTAATCATGTTTATAAAAGCATTGGTTTTAAGAAAAGTGGCAGAATTGATGATATTGTTTTTAATTATTAGGCTAATAAACTTATTTTATAAAAATAGACACAGCACAATATACTAATAGTAAACTCATTACTATATTAAATTGTTTTTCATAGTTTGATATAAATTTTTGGAATATTGCTCCGAAGGCTGCCCAACATGAGGTTCCTAGAAACCCAACAAAGGCAAGTAATATTGAAAATAATATTAAACTAATACTTGATTTATAATATGGAATTATAAAACTTGATATTGCTGTTATACCATATAAAATTATTTTAATATTCAAGAACTGCAACAGGAATCCAGAAAAAAAGGAATTAATGTTTTCTTTATTGCTCTCATGTACTTTATTTCTAAAAATCTTATAAGCAAGATATATCATGGAGAGGGCACTGAAGAATTCATAACTGTGTTTGAGGGTGAATTAACTATACGAGTAAATAATGAGGAATATACTGTATCAAATGGTTCCTCCATTAGATTTCTTGCAGATAGGCCTCATATATATCATAATTCTGGAAGCAACTTGACAAGAATTAGTATGGTGATACACTACCCAAAATAATAAAAAGTCTTATTGCAAGTGGTAAAAAAATTAGCGCAATTAAGAGGTACAAAGATGTTACTGGCGTTGGATTAAAAGAAGCTAAGGCTTATATTGATAAACTTAAAACAGGAATTTTTTACGCAATTACAAGAAATTTCTGTAAATAATCTCGGTTTAAATGTTTGAAAATATGTTATGATATAAAATATAGATATTTTCTAAGTTGTTGTATAAAAGGATACATATATACGCATTACCAATAAAAGAATGAATATTTATATATTAAATACAGGTGGTGATTTTTTTGTTAAGAATTGCACTAGGAAATGATATTTTCTTAAATTATATAGCTGAAAGTGATGTTTATGTTGACAAAACTTTATTTATAAAAGACATAATTGATAGCACTATACAGGTATCTTTAATAACAAGACCACGTAGGTTTGGTAAAACTCTTAATATGACAATGCTAAAGGCTTATTTCGAGAAAACTAATGAAGATTATTCTTCAATATCTTCTGTATTTTCCAATCTTAAAATATCTACCTGCGGTGAAAAGTACAAAAAAGAAATGAACAAATATGCCATTATATTTATGACCCTCAAAGAAGTTAAATATTCCACTTGGGAAAAATGTTTTTCTGCTCTTAAATTGAAAATATCGGAAGTATTTTCATATCATAAAGTAATATTAAATAGCCTAGATACTTATGATCAGGACTTTTATTATTCTATTTTATCTGGAAAAGCTGATGAAAGTGACTTTGCTTCTTCCATTGGCAAATTGATAAAGTGGCTTGGAAAATACTACAAAGAAAAGGTTATTCTACTTATAGATGAATATGATGCTCCTATCAACGAAGGCTATACTCGTGGCTATTATGATGAATCCATTGATTTTATTAAAAACCTCTTTGGTGGAGCGATGAAAACTAATGAAGGTCTAAAAAAAGCTGTACTCACAGGAGTTACTAGAATCGCTGGTAGAAGTCTATTTTCAGAGATGAATAATTTTAGATCCTATAACGTGTTAAGTGAGGAATATAGCGAGTATTTCGGTTTTACAGAAGATGAGGTTAAACAGGTCTTAGAACAGTGTAAAGTAGAACATGATTTTGAAGAAATAAAATCTTGGTATAATGGCTATACATTCGGTAAGAGTATTTCCATATATAATCCATGGTCTATTATGAATGTAGCTTATGAGAAAAATCAAAGACTTGCACCCCACTGGACGAATACCGCTTCAAATAGTATATTGAAGGATCATTTAGCTAATAAATCCATTGAAACAAAGGAGTCTTTATATTCATTAATAAATGGTAAATCATTAAAACTTCCTCTTAGGACTGAAGTTACCTTTAATGATTTGATAAAAGAAAGTGATGCTTTATGGAGTTTCTTACTTTATGCTGGGTACCTCACTGCTACCAATATTAGAGAGGATTTTGCCACCTTTAATATACCCAATTATGAGGTGAAAAGAGAACTCAAAACTGTTATTGATTTGTGGTTAACGGAACAAAGTGGTGGAATCTCAGCGGTTACCATGATGCTTAACGCAATGTTAACCGGTAACCAAGAGCTATTTACAGATAAACTTTCTAAATTTGTTCATTCATCTTTTTCATATTTTGATACTACTGGAACAGAGCCTGAACTTGTATATCATGCTTTTATTTTAGGACTCTTAGTTCACCTTCAAAAGGATTACTATTTTAATTCTAATGGTGAAAGTGGTAACGGTAGAGCTGATATTATGATAATGCCTTTAGTAGGAAATTATAAAACCTCAGCAGTAATTTTAGAATTTAAAAAAACTAGAGATATAAAAAAGCTTGATGAAGTCGCTCAAACAGCTATTAATCAAATAAAAGAAAAAAGATATATTGATGAAGCAAGAAAAAGAGGGTCAAAAAATATTTATATTTACGGCATTGGCTTTTATAAAAAAGAGATAAAAGTACTAATGGAAAATTTTCATAATCATGAATTAACGAAGTGACTGTTTATTTAGTCAAATATTGCTTTTAGTTCTATCAATAAATTATTGAAAATTGTTGAATTGACTATATCATACTTTGAATACAGCTTTGGTTCATAATACATTTGATGGTGATGTAACTTCTATTATAAGAGTCGGAATTCCTTTAAAATCATTTTGCGTTAAATTAAATTCGTCACATATAACGAACCATCTGGCTGTACTCTATTAATTTCTTGATTTTGTTTCTCTAAAATAATATCAAATGGAGCTATAAAGGGCTTGCACTTTTCCCCTTTAAAGTATGTCTTAATTTCAAAAAATAGGTTTTCAACTATATTTTGATGCTGTGCAGTTAGTGTAGCTTGAAGAAGTATTTCACCATCAATAAATTCTACTCTTTCAATATTTTTTGTAATTTCTAAAAATTCCTGATACGTATACTTTCTTACTTGTGATATTGCCATACTTACGCGCTCTTTCACATTAATATGAGTTTAAAAATCAAAGGCATTACCCCCGATTGAAACTTCATTTTAATATTTATTATACCACCTTTACAAAAGTCCTAAACTCAATTACTATGATTTGTGCTCACAGATCTTCGAATATCCTATATCATTCATTAATTTTAGCATTCGGATCATCCCTGCCTGAAATGGTACCATTATGCCACTCAAAAAATGAATATATAAATATGAAAATAGTTTTTCCTTATTCCTTGAAAGAGGATTTTATAATCAAAAATTTGTAAAATTCAAAGCGTGCGAAAATGTTTGTCCAAATGGCTGCCACTTGTTTGAAACAGGAAAACAGATTGTGGATTTTAATAAATGTAATGCTTGTGGCATATGTTGTAATGTCTGCCCGGCGAAAGCCCTTGAGATCTGTGGCAAAAAAATGTCTTATAATGAAATACTTGATGAAGTTTTGAAGGACAAATCTTTTTATGACCCTTAAAATGGTGGGGTTACATTATCTGGAGGCGAACCATTATTCCAAAAATAACTTTGCAAGGCACTTTTAAAAAGTGTAAAACAACAACTGTTCTAGTTTTTGTAAGGGTCGAGTAGAAATGGGAAATTACTTTCCCAAAACCCTCTCAGAACCGAACGTGCGGATTTCCCGCATTCGGCTCTTCATAACATTATTCACAGTATTTTACTACTCACTTTGCCTTCAAATAGGTTCACATATATTTTAGCTGGAGCTAGTTTGTATCTCTTAATCATCAGATTAAACGTATCCCAATTGTAGCTATTTATTTGACTTCTTCTATTCAATACTTTAAATAACTGTATTCTAACACAATTAGTAAAGCTATTGATTGCTTTAGAGTTATCTGTAATTCCATAGTACCTATAATATCCTACCAGTTTCCTATTTAGGGCTCTCATTAAAACAGCCAAAGGAGTATGCATATTTAAAATAAGCCACTTCTTAACCTTTTGCAGGCTTGCCCTAAATTTCTTACCACTAGTTTTCCTTTAAATCCTTACTTGCACAGTGCTGCTGGATGTATTATAATTTCATCATTCAAATAAGTTGCTACAAGGAGGATGGTGAAATTGAAAAAGGTTTTTTTACACAAATCACGGCGGAAAACTCCGTGGGAAGAAGAGGAGAATCGAACCCCCATGCAGGAATTTCTATACCAGCATTATAGCACGCATTACGACGACCGCCACCCACCATTGTCGGAAACTGGGGAAACGCAACTTATTAACTCGTATATTCCCACAGTATGCCCATACTGCGCAAGCAAAACCATTAAGATGAATGGACATACACGAAACGGCGTGCAGCGATACAAATGCTTGGATTGTAAACAAACATTTACTCCAGTGACACGAACTATTTTTGAAGGTCATAAGATATCACTAAGCGAATGGATGGACTATACTTTGAACATTTTAAAGTATGTCAGTATAAATGCCGATTCTTGGAATAACAGAAATGCATTCACAACTTCACGATATTGGCTGGAAAAGCTTTTCCTGTTACTGGAATGCTATCAAAGTAGCCTCAAATTCTCCAATCAAGTATGGCTTGATGAGACTTTCTACAGCGTGCGGAGCGGAGACATAACCCGAACAGAAGAAGGCAACAAACTTCGTGGCCTGTCTTCCAACCAAATGTGCATAGGCGTTGCTTGTGATAAAAGCCGCACTCTCTGCATTTTTGAAGGCTACGGAAAGCCATCTCAAAAGAAAACATATGAATCGTTCAAAGAACACATAGCAGTTGGTTCCACCTTGATACATGATAAAGAGAATGCCCATAAAAAGTTGGTCAGAGAGCTACAGCTAAACAGCATTGCTTACGACTCTCATAAAATTAAGCTTCTGAGCGATAAGGATAATCCTTTGAACAGAGTAAATCGCATTCATAATTTGCTCAAGAGTTTCCTTTATGCTCACACAAGCTTCAATCGTGACAGGATACAGGGATATTTGAACTTATTTGCATTTGTTATGAACCCACCAGAAAATCACCTTGAAAAAGTTGAGATATTGTTGGATTTGGCTTTTCAAAATCCCAAAACACTACGTTATCGAGAGTTTTATGGCGTAAAACAAAAGCAATTGACACCACTGTGCAAGTAAGGATTATTTCCTTTTAACTCTAAACTTCCTTTTATGCTACAACTGCAATAGTGAGTAAATCCTAGAAAATCAAACGTTCTAGTTTCACCTATCTTTCGATCACTTTTACCAAACTTTTCTTTGTAATAGGCTGTTTTCCCGAAATGTAGTATCTTTGTTTTATCTTCTGCTATTTGAAGATTGAATTTTGCTAGTCTTTTCTTTAATTCTTCATAAAAAGATTTTGCTTCATTCTCATATTCAAAGCAACAAACAAAGTCATCGCAGTATCTTACAATGTGGGCTTCACCTTTACAGTTTTTCTTTACTACTTTTTCAAACCATAAATCTAATGCATAATGCAAATAAACGTTCCCAAGAATTGGAGAAATGACACCACCCTGTGGGG